>JAZNNT010000100.1:0-14119 GCA_045580405.1 Clostridia bacterium | reverse complement strand
GGAGGGATTCCCTCAAAAGCCTGATCCTGAAGGGATTCTCACCGTTTTAAAAGATTGGAATATTGCTCCCTCAGAGTGTGTATACTTGGGTGACAGCGATGTGGATATGCAAACGGGGAACAATGCAGGTTGCCTGACGGTTGGGGTTTTGTGGGGCTTTCGTGACGAAAAAGAATTAAAAGAAAACGGTGCCCATCATGTGATTTCCCATCCCACAGAGTTACTGTCACTTTTAGAGGATTGAAAGGACTTTTCTATGAAACAAAAGGAACAATATCAAGCCTTATTTCAGCAAATTTTTAAAGAAGACCCCGTCTTTTGCGATAAAATTTTTTCCCATCGCTTAGACTTGGTGTTTGATAGGAAAGAAGACGGAAACATAGCGAGCTTTTTATTTGCCATTCCTTTTTCGGCAAGGGTAAAGGGCAAAGAATACTCTGCTGTTTATGTGTATGGAGTGGGAACGGTACCTGAAGCTCGTGGCAAGGGTTATATGAGGGAAGTTTTCTTAAAAATGGAAGAATTTTTTGGAAAAGAAATTGACTTCTATTACTTAGTTCCTGCAAGCGAATCCTTGTTTTTGATGTATGAAAAATTGGGATATGAAACTGCATTTTTCCTAAAAAAGGAAATGCTGTTTCCTGAGAAGAACTCCGCTTTGGAATATGAAATCAAAGAAATCCCCGAAGCATTTCATACCGATTATTTAAGCTGGACAAACTCTTTTGATACCGTAATTTTAAGAACCGAAAGCGACTCTTCTTTTTATTTATCCCAAGGGAACTATTACAAAATCGAAAACAGCGGTTTTTATGTGGAATCCTCCGAGTTCGACCGCCAAACCGCCCATGTTCGGGAAGGTTATTTTGAACATGAACATACCAAAGCCTGTCTGCTTGATTTTTTGGCGAAAAAAGGCTTTACGAAAGCCATCTTTACCACTCCCGAACCGAAAACACCCTATGCCATGGTGAAAATTGTGAATCCTTCGTTAAGGATAAAAGATTTTCAAAACGGCTATACCAATCTGAATTTTGACTAAAAAAGATCACGAGCATTGCTCGTGAGCTTTTTACTTATTTATTTTTTCCAAGACGCAAAGAGTTTGTAACAACCGATACCGATGACAAGCTCATCGCCAGTGCCCCAATCATGGGATTCATTAAAATTCCAAAGGGTGCTAAAATTCCTGCCGCCAGCGGAATCCCCAAGGTGTTATAGCAAAACGCCCAAAACAGATTCTGCCGGATGGTTTTCATGGTGGCGCGGCTTAGAAGAATGGCTTTTGCCACATCTTCGGGGTTGCCTTTTACCAAAATTACATCGGCGCTGTCCATGGCAATATCGGTGCCGTTGCCTAAAGCAATGCCGATATGGGCAGCCGTTAGGGCGGGAGCATCATTGATGCCGTCTCCCACCATGGCAACGGTTTTTCCTGCCTCTTTTAAGCCCTCGATTTTTGCCATTTTTTCGTCGGGACGTACCTGAGCAATTACCTGACGGATGCCGCAGGTTTTGGCAATGGCGGTGGCAGTTTTTTGGTTGTCACCTGTTAACATTACGGTTTCAATTCCCAATTCATTTAAGGCTTTTACTGCTTTTTTGGAGGTTTCTTTTACGGTGTCTGCCACGGCGATAAAGCCTTCGTAATTGCCGTTAACCGAAACAAATAAGGCGGTTTTTCCTTCCTCGGAGAAACGGTCAGCCAAAGCGGTATCCGCCACGCCGATAAACTGTGCATTTCCGATTTTCACTTCTGCTTCTGCAATCCGTCCCGAAATACCAAGTCCCGTTACCGATTGAAAGTTTTCCACTTCGGTATTGTAGGAAAGAGACAATTCTTCACATTTTGCCAAAACGGCACGTCCTAAGGGATGCTCGGAGCAGGCTTCCAAAGGTGCAATTTTTTGTAACAGTTCTTCGTCTGAAAGAGTTTTGGCAAAAATATCGGTTACCGTGGGTTCTCCCAGGGTGAGGGTGCCTGTTTTATCAAACACAACCGTGTCAATCTTGTGTGCCGTTTCCAAGGCAGTGGCATTTTTAAACAGCACACCGCCCTTGGCTCCTTTTCCCGTTCCCACAATAATGGCGGTGGGGGTGGCAAGTCCCAGAGCACAGGGGCAGGCGATGACCAACACAGACACAAATATATTTAAACAAAATGCAAAATCTTTTCCAAAAATTGCCCAAACTGCTGCGGCAATCAGTGCAATTGCAATGACTGCGGGGACAAAGTAACCCGAAATTACATCAGCCAAACGGGCAATGGGTGCTTTGGTGCCGGAGGCATCCTCCACCAGACGGATAATCTGAGAAATCACGGTGGCGTCTCCCACTTTGGTGGCTTCCATCCGCACATAACCGTTCTGATTGGTGGTTCCGCCGTAAACGATGTCACCAACGGTTTTATCCACCGGCAGACTTTCGCCGGTTAACATGCTTTCATTGGCAGAGGTTTCGCCAAATGTCAATATACCATCTACGGGGAAGGCTTCTCCCGGTTTTACAATCAGAATATCACCGATTTGCACTTCCTCGATGGGAATGACGGTTTCCGCTCCGTCGCAGTATCGGGTTGCAGTTTTGGGGGATAATTCCATCAAAGAACGAATGGCATTCCCTGTTTTTCCACGGGAGCGCTGTTCTAAAAAACGTCCCAGCAGGATCAGGGCAATAATCACCGCCGTGCTTTCATAGTAGAGATGATGGGCAAAATGATGGTTCCCCATCCATACCAAAACGGTGCCGTACAGACTATATAAGAAGGAAGCAAGGGTTCCCACCGCCACTAAGCTATCCATATTGGGAGACAAATGAAACAGCTTGGAAAAGCCGATGGTGTAAAATTTGTAGCCAACTCCCATTACCGGTAGAGTCAGAAGCAGTTGAATCGTCACATTCCAAAAAGAATCCGAAATTCCGGGAAGTCCCACCATGGGTCCCATACAGATATAAAAAAGCGGAATCGCAAACACAAGTGCCACAATGAGCTTTTGCTTTAAATAGCTTTTTTCCTCAGCTTCTATCACCTTGTAGCCGCTTTTTACCACGATTTTTTCGATCATGGGAATGGTAACGGTATCGGCATCGTACCATACTTCTGCCTGATGGGTGGCAATATTTACGTTGGCACGGATACCTGATTGCTTATTGAGTTGTTTTTGCAAATATGCCGAACAGGCACCGCAGGTCATACCGCCGATTTTTAAAAGTACTTTTTCCATAAACAGACTCCTTTCTATCCGGATTATAAGAATAGGTTTTCCCGAAAAGCGGGAAGGCTTTTTTATAAAAAAAGAGTGACTGGTGTCAGTCACTCTTAATTTTATCATAAACTTTGCAAAAATGCAATTACTTTCGGTAGGAAAATAATAATTCCCACGCACAACGCACCCATAGCGCAAACGAGCACCATTCCTGCAGAAACATCCTTTACCACACGAATGGTTTCATTTTTACGGGGTTCTGCCACATCGGATAAGCGTTCAATAGCGGTGTTTATCATTTCAGAGGCGACAACCAAAGCAATGACAACAATTAAAAAACACCATTCCCAGGGGGCAATGTGGAAAAACCAACCCAATAGCAGTGCTGTGACGGCAGCAAGAGTATGCACCATAAAATTCTGTTCCCGCCGGAACACTTCCCAAATTCCCCGAAAGGCATACGAAAAGCTCTTAAAAAATTTAGAAAACGAGAACAAAACAATCACCTGCTTTTTTTAGAATTTGCACTCACCCCAACGGCAAGAAGGCCTTACCGTTGGGGTGAAAAAGAGAAAAATATGATTTTTCTTTTTTAGATATTTTTCCCGAAAAAACTAATTACATTTGGTCCATCCGCAGTTATCGCAGGACACGCATCCGCCCTCATGCTTCAATTTGGTTTTACATTCAGGGCAAACGGTGGGGAATCTTGCTAAATCTCCTTCATCTTCGCAGGTAGTGATGTCTGCCTTGGGAGTTTCCTTTTTGATGGAGGGGTGAGCATTCATGGAGAAGAAACCGGATTCGTATTCTTCCTGGAGCGCTCTTGCAATAATATCGGGACAGCTCTGACCGTCTAATTTTTCCCCTTTGGTGCGCAGTCTTAAGCAAGCGGGACAGGAAATGTTCTTTAACTGGTCAATGATTTCGGAAACCAGCACACCGCTTCTAAGGGACAGAGAAATCATACGGTTAATACCGTCAATATTGGATTTACAGATACCGTTTTTGGAGGTGTTTACGAAAGATTCCACAATATCGCCGTCCTGATTGCGGTTGATGGTAACAAACAGATTACCGCAAGCGGTGGTGTATTTGGAGGTGGTACCGTAGGTTTTACCGATATCGGAACGGGACATGGGTTTAATGGCATCAAAATGAGTTGCTTCCACTTCGGGAGCGGCAGAATCGGTTTTGTTTAATAAAATACCGGTTCTTCTGCAGTTATCACGGTAAATGGTAACCCCTTTTAATCCCATTTTCCAAGCGTAGAGATATAAGTCTTCCACTTCTTCTTTGCTAAATTCTTCCGGCACATTTACAGTGGAGGAGATAGAAGCGTCAATATGTTTTTGCCAGATGGACTGCATATTGATACGTTCTCTGTAGTTTAAGGTCATAGCGGTCACAATGTAGTTGGGCAGCTCGTCCCCTTCGGAAAGACCTAACGCATCCATTACTTCTTTTACAATGGGAGTATACACGGTGTAGAACCGTTCTTCTCCGTGCAAGGATTCGGTTTTTCTGGTGTAGGAAATGTTGTAGATAGGTTCCAAACCGCCGGAAATACCAAGCATGGTGGAAATGGAGCCGGTGGGCGCAATGGTCAATAACTGGCTGTTGCGAAGACCCACTTTTTTCACATAGTCACGGGTACGTTTGGAAGTGTTTTCTTGGAAGTATGCACTCGCAAAAATCGCTTTTTCGTCGTAGCAGGGGTAGGTGCCTTTTTCTTCTGCCAGTTTTGCGGAAGTGTAAATAGCGGTATCTGCCATTTTGAAGCCGATTTTGTCACACATTTTTACGGATGAGGCAGAGCCGTAGCGGATGCCCAGCTTAATTAAGCAGTCTCCTAAGCCCATAATACCAAGACCGATCTGTTTCCAGTCATTTACGCTCTTTCTCTGCTCTTCCAAGGGATGTAATTCCAATCCTTCTTCCAATACTTCATTTAAGTATACAACGGATTTTTCAACCGCATCAGCAAAAGCATCAAAATCAAATTCTGCTTTTTCGGTGTAGGGATTTAACACAAATTCGGATAAGTTAATGCTGCCGAGCAGACAGCTTCCGCCTGCGGGCAGGGGTTCTTCCGCACAGGGATTAACGCCTGCAAACTGGAAATTATCATCTTCGCTTAAGAGGTTCCAGTTTTCGATTCTGTCCCAAAACAGTGCGCCGGGTTCTGCCATATCCCAGTTGTTGTGCGCCAGTTTTTGGAACATCTCTCTTGCCTTTACGGTGTTTACGATTTTTTCACCGGTGGCTTCACGGGTATAGGTTAAATCCCAGTCGGCATCTTCTTCCACGGCTTTCATGAAAGCGTCACGGATTCTCACGGAAATGTTCGCCTTGGTTACCTTGTTTAAGTCGTTTTTAATATCAATAAAACGGGGCAGGTCGGGATGGTTACATTCCAGAGAAATCATCAATGCACCACGGCGTCCTGACTGTCCGATTAAGTCAGTAACCAAAGAATATAAGTCCATAAAGGATACACTGCCGGTGGTTTCTTTGGCAGCATTGTTGATTTTTGCACCTGCGGGCGACAATTTAGAAATATCAATGCCGCAACCGCCGCCATAGGAATAGGTTCTTGCCAATTTGGAGGCACATTCAAAAATGCCTTCAATGTTATCCTCCGGAGGAGAAATTACATAGCAGTTGGAATAGGTAATCTTTCTGCCTTCCTTTGCCAAACCGCGGGAAGCAATAATTCTGCCGCCGGGGAGAAATTTGCGTTCCATCATTAAGGGGATAATGTCTTTGTTTCCGCCGGAAATTCTTTCAAAAAATCCGTCAATGGTTTCCCCGTTGTGACGGTATTTTTTCTCCCAGATGTCCTTCTGGAGTTGGGTCTTAAAAAAAGTGTTTTCCTGTTCCATAGTGTGATTCCTTCTTTTCTTTTTTTGTACTTTATTTCCAAAAAATATTGTGTCAAACCTTTCCCAAGAGGATGAAAAAACGCTGATTTGCATCTGTTTTCAGCGTTTCTCGGAGATTTTTCGTATCTGCTTTTTGACACAACATCTTGTGTTGGCAAGAAGTATCTTACCATATATCTTGTGTTTTGTAAAGGGGTTTTTATAAATTTTTTAAAAAATTTCAAAAAAATTTATACGAGACGGTAAAAAAACGAAAAAAATACTTGAAAAAACGGACATCTTTATGCTATAATATAGAATACTATATAATGGAAAAGATTTTTTTCTTAAAATAAAGGAGCAACACTATGGATACCAAGTCTCTGGCAACACTTTTGTTTGAGGAAGCTCTCCCCACATTGGAGGAGATTTCAAATACCTATCCCCGCCGCCAATTAAAAGAAGGCGCAAAGGTGACTCGTATGGCACCCTCTCCCACAGGCTTTATGCACTTAGGGAACCTTTATGCGGCACTGACCTCAGAACGTTTGGCACACCTTTCTGACGGTGTGTTTTACCTTCGGATTGAAGATACCGACCAGAAGCGTGAAGTAGAGGGCGGTGTGCAGGCAATTATTGACGGTCTGTCTCACTTTGGCTTAAACTTTGACGAAGGCGCATTGGTAGAAGGGGAAAAAGGAATTTACGGTCCCTACCGACAGCGACAGCGTGCCAAAATTTATCAGGCATTTGCCAAAGATTTGGTGGAAAAAGGCATGGCATATCCTTGCTTCTGTACGGAGGACGAGCTTTCTGATTTAAGAGCCCGTCAGGAAGCGGAGAAGGAAGACAACTTAGGCTACCGGGGTAAATGGGCGAAATGCCGCTCCTTGAGCTTAGAAGAAGTAAAAGAGAGATTAGCAAAAAATATGCCGTGGGTACTTCGTTTTAAGAGCGAAGGCAGTATTGAGAATAAATTCAAATTCACCGATTTGGTGAAAGGGGATTTGGAATTATCCGAAAACGATATGGATGTTGTGCTCTTAAAATCAGACGGGATTCCCACCTATCATTTTGCTCATGTTGTGGATGACTATTTAATGGGCACCACTCACGTTGTCCGTGGGGACGAATGGATTGCAACGCTGCCCATTCACCTGCAGTTATATCGTGCAGTTGGCTTAAAAGCTCCCAAATATATGCACATTGCTCCCTTAATGAAAATGGACGGCGCCACCAAAAGAAAACTTTCCAAACGAAAAGACCCTGAGCTGGCACTGGCATTTTACAAGCAGGAAGGCTATGTGGTAAACTGCGTGATGGTGTATCTGATGACCCTTTTAAACTCCAACTTTGAAGAATGGTATGCCCAAAATCCCGACAAGTCTTACAGAGATTTTGCCTTTTCTCCCAAAAAGATGTCTGTGTCCGGCGCTCTGTTTGATTTGGTGAAGTTAGATGACGTTTCCAAAAACGAAATTGCAAAACTTTCTAATCATGAGCTTTATGCGTTATTGGAAGAATACACCAAAGAATATGACAACGAATTTTACGAAATTATCACCGCACAAAAAGAGAAAGTGTTAGAAATTTTAAATATCGGCAGAACGGGGCCAAAACCCAGAAAAGATATTGCTAAATTATCGGAAATAAAAGATTACATTTCCTATTTCTTCCCCCAATTGTATCAGCCGGATTACACCTTCCCCGAAAATATTTCGGAAGAAGACAGAAAGACTTTAATTACCGAATATAAAGAAATTTATGACGAAAACGATACCCAGGACGAATGGTTCCAAAAAATCAAAGACTTATCCGAAAAACACGGCTTCACTTCCAATATGAAGGAATACAAAAAGAATCCCGAAGCTTATAAGGGTAACGTTGCTCAGGTGTCTACTGTCCTCCGAGTGCAGATTTGCGGACGACAGAACACTCCAGACACCTACGAAGTGTTTAAAGTTATGGGAAATGATTTGGTAAAAGCACGTCTCTCGTTGTAGGGGCTTGATAAAAGGCGCATAACGAATAAAGCTCATCACTCGGCATAGTAAACCACAACTGATTCTGTAAGAGTAAACATCGCTTCTATCGTATTTTTGCATATTGTCATTCTGAGCGTAGCGAAGAATCTCGCAAAAATACTGAGATTCTTCGGTCATTGTATTCCCTCAGAATGACATTGGACCGAATCAGTCGGCAGTTACAAAAAAGGAGAAATAAAAAAATGTCAGAAATTATGGAAAGCAATTTTATACACGAAATTATTGATAAAGACTTAGCAGAAGGCAAAGCAACCAAAATCCATACCCGTTTTCCGCCTGAGCCAAACGGATATCTGCATATCGGTTCCGCAAAGGCCATCTGGATTAACTGGGGTACCGCAAAAAAATACGGCGGACAGTTTAACCTTCGCTATGATGACACCAACCCTGCCAAAGAAGATGACGAATATGTGCAGGCAATCTATAAGGATTTGGAATGGCTGGGTGCCATTCCCGACGGCGGTATCTTCTACGGCTCCGATTATTTTGACAAATGCTACGAGTTCGCTTGCGAGCTCATCAAAAAAGGCAAGGCATACGTTTGCGATTTAACTGCAGAAGAAATGAGAGAATATCGCGGTACCTTAACCACTCCCGGAAAAAATTCTCCCTATCGTGACAGAAGTGTGGAAGAAAACTTAGACCTCTTCCAGCGGATGAAAAACGGGGAATTCAAAGACGGTGAAAAAACCCTGCGTGCCAAAATTGATATGGCATCCTCCAATATGAATATGCGTGACCCTGCCATTTATCGTATCGTGCATACTGACCATCACCGTCAGGGCAACAAATGGTGCATTTATCCCTTATACGATTTTGCACATCCCATTCAGGATGCTTTAGAAGGCATCACCCATTCCTTATGCTCTATTGAATTTGAAAATCACAGACCCTTATACGATTGGGTTGTGGAAAATGTGGGATTTGAGATGCCTCCTCATCAGTACGAATTTGCAAGACTGAACGTGACCAACACCGTGATGAGTAAGCGGTATCTTCGTCAGTTGGTGGAAGAAGGCATCGTAGACGGCTGGGACGACCCCAGAATGCCCACCTTATGTGGTTTAAGAAGACGTGGCTATACTCCGTCTTCCATTTTTGAATTTGTAAAACGTTCCGGCGTGGCAAAAGCAAACAGCTTAGTTGACATCGGATTATTGGAATATTGTATTCGTGATGAATTAAACACCGCTGCAAAACGCCGTGTGGCAGTGTTAGACCCTGTGAAAGTGGTATTAACCAACTATCCGGAAGATAAGGTAGAATATATTAAACTGCCTGACAATCCCCAGGATCCGGAAACTACCTACCGTGAAGTTCCCATCACCCGTGAAATCTTTATTGAACGCTCCGACTTTGCCGAAGTTCCGCCTCCGAAGTTCCACCGCTTAAAACCCGGTGGCGAAGTTCGTCTGATGGGCACCTATTTCATCCAATATCAGGATGTGGTGAAAGACGAAAACGGCAATATCGTGGAAATTCATTGTACCTACGATCCCGAAACATTTTCCGGAAGTGCGCCTGACGGCAGAAAGGTAAAAGGTACCATCCATTGGGTATCTGCCAAATTCGGTGTGGAAAAAGAAGTGCGTCTGTATGACCGTCTGTTCACCTTGGAAAATATGAATGATATGCCGGAAGACAAAGGGTATGACGATTATTTAAATAAAGATTCCGTTTCCGTTTGCAAGGCAATTTGCGAACCCTCCCTAAACGATGCAACTTTGGAAGACAAATTCCAGTTTGTGAGAAACGGTTATTTCCAGAAGGACAGCAAATTTGATGACACCTTCAACTTAATCGTCAACTTAAAAGACAGCTACAAACCCAACTAATTTTTTTAGTATTTTTTAGTATTTTCGATATTTTCTATCACAATAAAGGAGGAACCCACCTGTGAGCCAGACCATCAAACCTGTGTGGTATCCCAAAACGTTAAATATTTACGAAACCCAGACCGCTATCGGCAAAACCAAGCGTATTTTCCAAGATAAACTTGCCGAAGTGCTGAACTTAAAACGTGTTACTGCTCCCTTGTTTGTGGAATCCCGGATGGGATTAAATGACAACCTAAACGGGGTGGAACGTGCCGTTACCTTTGACATTCCCGAAACCCAGGGCATGGCAGAAATTGTTCATTCTCTGGCAAAATGGAAACGGCTGGCACTCCATCAGTACGGATTTTCCTGTGGGGAAGGCATTTATACCGATATGAACGCTATCCGCAGAGACGAAACCATGGATAACCTCCATTCCATTTATGTGGATCAGTGGGACTGGGAATCTATTAGCCGAAAAGAAGACAGAACCGTGGATTTTTTAAAAGATACGGTCAGAAAAATTGTGGGTGCCATCTGTGACACTTTAGACGAAATCAAAAAAGACTATCCCGATATCACCATTGCCTTAAACCGTGATGTCACCTTTGTGACCAGTCAGGAATTAGAGGACTTGTATCCCGACCTTACCTCCAAAGAGAGAGAAAATGCCATTACCAAACAGCATAAAACCGTATTTATCATCGGCATTGGGGACGTGTTAAAGTCCGGCAATAAGCATGACGGCCGTGCCCCCGACTATGATGACTGGAAACTAAACGGGGACCTTCTCTTTTATAATCCGATGCTGGATTCTGCTTTGGAAATTTCCTCCATGGGCATTCGTGTGGACCAACAGTCCTTGGAAGAACAGCTGAAAAAAGCAGACTGTGAAGACCGCAAGACTTTGCCCTTCCATCAGATGCTCTTAAACGGTACTCTGCCTCTCACCATGGGCGGCGGGATCGGTCAAAGCCGCTTGTGTATGCTTCTTTTAGAAAAAGCACACGTTGGCGAGGTGCAGGTATCTGTGTGGGATAAAAAGACTCATCAGCTGGCAAAAGAATACGGCATAAATCTGCTGTAATGATACGTTTTTGAAACTCTTTTAAAAAGGAAGACTTTTTTATGACTAATATTCCGGAATTATTCGGCAGTCTGGTGTTTAACGAAACCCAGATGCAATCGCGTCTCCCAAAAGACGTCTACGAAGCCTTACAACATACCATGAATAACGGAGAACCCCTGGATTTAAACGTTGCCAATCAGGTGGCAGATGCCATGAAAAACTGGGCTGTGGAACACGGGGCAACTCACTATACCCACTGGTTCCAGCCGATGACGGGGATTACTGCCGAGAAGCACGACAGCTTTATTGTGCCCACAGGCGACGGTAAGGTTTTGATGGAATTTTCCGGAAAAGAGCTGATTAAAGGGGAACCCGATGCCTCAAGCTTTCCCTCCGGCGGACTTCGCTCCACCTTTGAAGCCAGAGGCTACACCTCCTGGGACCCCACCTCTTATGCGTTTATTAAGGATGGCACCTTATGTATCCCCACCGCTTTTTATTCCTATAGCGGTGAGGTGTTGGATAAAAAAACACCCTTGCTTCGCTCCATGAAGGTGATAAGCTTCCAGGCAGGCAGAATTCTAAAGCTTTTTGGAGAAGATGCCGATGCCACCGTAACCACTACTGTGGGTGCCGAGCAGGAATATTTTTTAATTGATAAGGAAATGTATGAAAAACGTCCTGACCTGATGTTTACGGGCAGAACTTTATTTGGCTGTAAACCGCCCAAAGGACAGGAGCTTGAGGATCACTATTTTGGTGCCATCAAAACCCGTGTTTCCGCTTATATGAAAGAACTTGACGAGGAACTGTGGAAACTGGGGGTATTGGCGAAAACCAAGCATAACGAAGCGGCACCGTCTCAACATGAATTGGCTCCCATTTTTGCCACCACCAATATCGCCACCGACCACAATCAGCTTACCATGGAAGTGATGAAAAAAGTGGCGGAACGGCATAATCTGGTGTGCCTGCTTCACGAAAAGCCCTTCTTGGGTGTGAACGGCAGCGGGAAGCACAACAACTGGTCCATTTCCACCAACACGGGAGTAAACCTGTTAAATCCCGGAAAATATCCTGAAAATAACCTGCGGTTTCTCCTCTTTTTGGTAGCCGTGGTGAAAGCGGTGGACTGTCATCAGGACTTACTTCGTATTTCCGCTGCATCTGCTGGAAATGACCATCGTCTGGGTGCCAGCGAAGCGCCCCCTGCCATTATGTCTGTTTTCTTGGGAGACGAATTAACTGCCATTTTGGAAGCCATTGAAACTGACACGCCCTATCATAAAATCAAAAAAGGAAAAATGGACGGCGGCGTAGATGTGTTGCCACAGTTCAGAAAAGACACCACCGATAGAAACCGTACCTCTCCCTTTGCATTCACGGGGAATAAATTTGAGTTCCGTATGCTGGGATCTGCTTTTTCCATTTCCTGCTCCAATATTATCTTAAACACCATCGTGGCAGATGTTTTGTGTGATTTTGCAGACCGCCTGGAGGAAGCTTGCGATTTTGAAGCAGAAGTAAAAGCTATCTTAAAAGAAACCGTAACCAATCATAAACGAATTATTTTCAACGGCAACAACTATTCCGATGAATGGGTGGCAGAAGCTGAAAAACGGGGACTTCTTAACTTAAAAACCACTCCCGAAGCGTTGCCCTACTACATATCCGAAGAAAATATTGCCCTTTTTGGCAAGCATAAAATTTACAGTCCCTCCGAAATGCATTCCCGCTGTGAGGTGCTGCTCGACAGTTATTCCAAGGTTATCAACATCGAGGCACTGACCCTACTGGAAATGGTGCGCAAGGAAATTCTGCCCGCTTGCTCCCGTTTTGCCAACGATTTATGCACCGCCATTCAGAATAAAGCAGCAACCGTGGGCGCAGGTGCCTACGAAATGGAAATTGCTAAAAAAGTAACCGCTTTAACGGATGAGCTCTATTTCACCGTGAACCGTTTGGATGAGAGTTTGCAGGGCGTGAAGCACTTAACCGACGGCAAAGATATTGCAACCTACTATTGCGAAAATGTGCTTTCCGTGATGAATGAAGCTCGTATCATCGCTGACCAGCTGGAAGAAGTGACCGACAAGGCATACTGGCCGTATCCTTCTTATGGAGACCTTCTTTTTAGCGTATAGAACGGCTTGAAAAATTGGCTAAAATGAATGAACCTCACCACTCGCCGTACACTCGGTACGGCTTCGGGTACTATCGAAACAAGTTTCGATTCGGTTTCTCCATTTTAGCCGAATTTTTCTTCACCTTAGGTTGCGAATAGCTTGAAAAAGAACATAGACCGCAAAAGACATAGGATTTTCCCTATGTCTTTTTTTGTATTTTTGGTAAAAAAATGGGTGAAAAACGACCAAATGTTAAAATTAGGACAGTGGAGAAAAAAACTTGTCCTGATTTTGTAACCAAATTGTAATAAAGTGCAAAAACTCGCTTGACAGGGTGCTTTTTAGGATGTTATTATAATGGTATAGGATAAGATATTGTAAAAAATATCTTATTTTGGCCTGAAAAAAATAAAAAATATAACCAAAAAGAAAGGAAGTGCCACAAGTGAAGAAATTATTAAGCATTCTTCTCGCACTGACCCTCGTGGTTGGTATGCTGACCTCATTTTCCGTATCTGCAGCTGTGAACACTACTACGTTCTACAATGCAGAAACAAATGAAACCATTACCTCATTAGACGATGTTACCAGCATTTATGCAACCACAGAATTTACAGGACGTTATGAAGACAACGCGAGCGTGATTGTTTCCCATTATACCATGGATGGTAAGCTTAAAAAAGTTGAATCTATCGTACCTGTAGAATCCACCATCGGAGCCGAAGTATCTTACACGACTCCCGCATTTTCGGTAGAAGGTACCGATATTGTTAAAATTTTCGCATGGACAGGAGTAGAAACCATCAAACCTCTCCTGAAGTTCCCCGGCGTCATCAGCCGCAGCATCCCGCTGCCTACTGCAACTGTTACCGAATTGGATGTTGCAACCATTACTGATGTACCCTTAACCTTCGCAATGAACTTCAAAGCGGATCCTGTTACTGAAGCTCAGCTTCTGGCATATGGTAACTGGTACGCAGACTATGAATTGA
>JAZNNT010000099.1:0-25721 GCA_045580405.1 Clostridia bacterium | reverse complement strand
CCACAATGTTTTTGTAAGTGCCTTTCCAACCGGAATGGATAGCGGCGCAGATTCTTTGCTTTGCATCCCCAATTAAAATGGGAACACAGTCTGCAAAAAAGATTAAAATTGCCAGATCTTCCTCTTTTGTAATCAGTCCGTCTGCTTCAGGATAGCGCTGTTCTTTTAAAATGCCTTCTCCGCCGTAGCTTTGATCCACTGTTAAAGTAATATCGCTGTGAGTTTGTTTGGATTTTACAGCCTGTTCGGGAGTAAGGTTCATTGATTGTAACACATCAGTATAGTTATTTAAAATTGCTTCTTCGGTATCGTTGCAATTGGTACCGAAATTCAGCTCACCGCCTTTTGTACGGTCGATAAAACTGTGACCGTGCAGTTTTGTGGTGAACATATTATAAAATCCTGCATCCGATAATTCGGGCACAGTGTAATATTCAATATTGTTTTTGGTTTCTTTTATAAAATGCATAAATCAAAATCCTTTTTTGTCGAAATAGGTTTTGCGGGTTGCAATGTCCTTTTCGATTTGTTTTTTTAAGGCATCAAGTGATGAAAATTTCCGCTCTTTTCTAATGTATTTATAAAAATTAATCTTGATGCTTTTTCCGTAAATATCCCCGGAGAAACTAAGAATAAAAGTTTCTGCTACAGGATGTTTTTTGGGTAATGTAGGTGCAAAACCCACATTGCTGACAGAAGGGTAAGTTTTTCCGTCTATTTCTACTGTGGTGATATACACACCAAAGGGAAGAGAAACGCTATGTTTCGGAATTGCAATATTTGCAGTGGGAACATTTAGTAATGATGTGCCGGCAGAATACCCTTGTTGCACTTTACCTGCTATTGAAAAAGGTTGCAGCATAAAACGGTTAGCTTTGGCTATATCTCCGTGATTTAGCCATTTTCGGATAACCGTGGAGGAAAGAATTTCACCTTGTGTTTTATGCATGGATACACTAATCACACAAAACCCACACTGTTTTCCAAGTTCTTTTAATCTTCCAACATCGCCGCTTTGATTGGCACCGAATTTAAAATCTTCTCCAACGATGACATATTTTGCATGAAATTTTTCTTTTAAAAACTGATTGGCAAACTGCTCACAGTCAAGATGTTTAATTTCCTTTAAAAAATTCAAATTGACAAACAAATCAACCTGGAAAGAAATCAAGCTCTTCTTCAGTTCGTTTGGAGAATAAATGGTTTGAGCACCTTTTGTGTTGCAGTTAAAACTGCAAACCAAACTTTTTAAATGGTTCTTATTTGCAATTTGGACGGTTTTTTTAATCAGTTTTTGGTGACCTTTGTGCAGGCCGTCAAAATTACCGATTGTCACCACAGTTGGAGTTGTGGTATGTTTTACAGTTTTCATGCTTAGGATTCTCCATTAGTAAAAAAGGTGGTTTTCAATTTCAAGAATTCTTGCTGATATACTTCCATTACGGCAAAGAATGTTCCGTTTTTATCGTATACACGAAACCGTTTTCCGTTCTGGGTTTCAGGGGATAGTCCCAATCGTTTTAAATCCACCAGGATACCGTTTTTAATCAGTCGTTCAAAATGTGCTGACGCTGTGTATTTAGGATAATCGGAAAACGCTGTGTCCACCGGATAAAGTAAGTGGGATATGTCATCCATTTCATCCAGTTCTTCCAATGTAAAACAGTGTGTATTTTCTAATGAAAATTGACCGGATTTTACTCGTTTTAAATCAGTCATAATAGCGCCGTAGTTCAGCTTTTTACCAATATCATCAATCAGTGAACGGATATAAGTACCTTTGGAGCATTCCACATAAAAGGTGATTGTGTCATTTTCAATAGATTGGATTTCCAGTTTCAGAATAGAAACCGGTACGGATTTTCGTTCGATTATTTCACCTTTTCTGGCCAATTCATATAGTTTTTTTCCGCCAATTTTTTTGGCAGAATACATAGGCGGAACTTGCTCATAGGTTCCTAAAAAGGAATGAAAAGCTTCTCGAATTTCTTCTTGGGAAATTTCTTTTTTAGGAAGGGAGATAACATTGCCGGTTGCGTCTAATGTATCAGAAATAAAGCCTAATTTCATAGTTGCAAGATAGGCTTTGTTTCCGTTGGTAATATAATCAGCAGCTTTGGTTGCTGTTCCGATACAAACAACCATTAAGCCGGTCGCCATAGGGTCTAATGTTCCCGTGTGGCCGACTTTTTTTGTGTTTGCAATTTTTCTCACACGATAGATGACATCATGAGATGTGAGACCTTTTGGTTTATTGATGAGCAGATAGCCATTCATGAATTTTTTCCTTAATTTCCTGATATGCGAGATTGGTTTTAAAGCCTGCGGCTCTCATATGCCCGCCACCGCCAAAGATACTTGCCAATTCATTGGCATTATACCGGTCATTGGAGCGCACACTTCCTTTGATGAAACCTTTTTCCCGTTCCGTTAATAAAACTGCACATTCCACGCCGGAAATATTGCGTAATGCTGCGGAAAGACCTTCCGTATCTTCCACAGTGGCTCCAAGGGTGGAATAGGTTTCATAATCTGTAAAACCGATAACAGCACAGTATTCTTGGTTATGATATAATGATTCAAACAATTTGGCATAAAGTTTGCTGTAGGTCAGGGATTTTTCCTGAAAACTGATTCTGACGATACTGTTTCTGTCAAAATCATAGTTCAGCAAGTCTGCCGCAATTTCGTGTGTTTTTTTTGTGGTGTTCTGAAATAAAAATCCTCCGGTATCGGTTAACATACCTGTGTAGATCGCCGCTGCAATATTGCAGTCACAAGGGATTTTCCACTCCGTCATCAAATCATACATAATTTCACAGGTTGCTGCTGCGTCTGCGTTTACAATGTTGATATCAGCATCCTTGGGATTGGAAATATGATGATCCACATAGCAAAGTTTGCCGGGTGCAGGATACATAACTCCGGTTCTGCTTTTGTCAGCACAGTCCACTAAAATTACTAAATCGTAGACTACATCAGTCGATTCTTTAATGTCAAAGTATTCTTGTAAATGGGGAAAACGGGTAGGGAAGGACTCTTCTAACAAGCAGTCCGCCATTTTCCCCATTTTCATGATGATTTGTTTTAACGCTGCAACCGAGCCCAATGCATCTCCATCAGGAGAAGAATGTGTTAAAATTAAAATTCGGTTACTGTTTTCAATCGCATCTTTTAATAAAACAATGTTATTCTTCATGATATTCCAAGCTTTCCATCATTTTTAAAATTCTGTTACCTTCTTCTAAGGAATTATCAATTTCAAAGATGAATTCAGGGGTTACCCGTAACGAGAGAGCAGAGGCAATTTCTTTTCGGATAAAGCCTTTGGCACTGTTTAGTCCTTTTAACACATCTTTTTTTGAAGCTTCATCTCCAAATACGCTGATATAGACTTTGCAGAACTTTAAATCTTTGGTAACATTGGTTTTTAAAACGCTTACCATTCCGCTGATTCGTGGGTCTTTCAATTGACGCAAAACCGCGGTAAGCTCGCGTTTTACTTCTTCATTCACACGTTGTTCTCTGTGACCTGCCATCACACACCTCCGAAATTACTGTTTAATTTCTTCCATAACAAAGCATTCGATAACGTCGCCTTCTTTTAGGTCGTTGTACTTATCAAAGCCCATACCGCATTCGTAGCCGCTTGCAACTTCTTTCGCATCGTCTTTGAAACGTTTTAAGGAGTTTAAAGCGCCTTCGTAAATGACAACGCCGTCACGAACAATACGAACTTCAGAATTTCTGACGATTTTACCGTCCTGAACATAACAGCCTGCAATGGTGCCAACACCGCTAACCTTAAAGGTGTTACGAATTTCTGCATGCCCCAGAATATTTTCTCTGAATTTGGGTGCAAGCATACCTTTCATTGCAGCTTCTACCTCTTCAATTGCCTGGTAAATAACACGATATAAACGAATATCAACGTCATTTGCTTTTGCAGATTCTATGGTTTTGTTGTCGGGACGAACGTTAAAACCGATAATTAACGCATTGGATGCAGATGCAAGCAGGATATCGGATTCGGTAACGGTACCAACTCCGCCGTGAATCACTTTTACTCGTACTTCTTCGTTAGACAGTTTTTCCAAAGAAGCGGTAACTGCTTCCACAGACCCCTGAACGTCAGCTTTTACGATCAGATTCAGATCCTTGATTTCACCTTCGGCAATCTGAGAGAACAGATTGTCTAAAGTGATGGTTTTTCTGGAGTTAAAGATTGCTTCTTTTTCATTGAATTTTCTGTCTTCAACCAGCTGTCTTGCTTTTTTCTCATCATTTACAACTTTAAATACGTCGCCTGCGGTGGGAGCTTCACTTAAACCAAGAATTTCTACGGGAACAGAAGGACCGGCCATACGGGTAGCTTTACCCTGATAGTCGTTCATTGCTCTTACCTTACCAACACTGGTTCCTGCCACAACAATATCCCCGGCATGTAAGGTACCGTTCTGTACCAAAACGGTAGCCACAGGTCCTCTGCCTTTATCCAGCTTTGCTTCGATGACGATACCGCTTGCAGCTTTATCAGGATTTGCTTTTAATTCTTTTAATTCAGCAAGCAAAAGAACGGTTTCTAAAAGTTTATCAATGTTCATTCTGGTTTTTGCAGAAATCGGAACACAGATGGTGTCGCCGCCCCATTCTTCGGGAACCAGACCGTATTCGGTCAATTCCTGACGGATTTTATCCGGATTTGCAGTTTCTTTATCCATTTTATTGATGGCAACAACAATCGGAATATCAGCAGCTTTGGCATGGTTGATTGCTTCCACCGTCTGAGGCATAATACCGTCGTCGGCTGCAACCACCAAGATTGCGATATCAGTAGCTTTTGCACCTCTTGCACGCATTGCAGTGAACGCTTCGTGACCCGGGGTATCTAAGAAGGTCAGATCATCATTGCCGATTTTCACCTTATATGCACCAATATGCTGGGTAATACCGCCTGCTTCGGTAGCAGTCACATCTGTATTACGAATAGCGTCTAAAAGGGAGGTTTTCCCGTGGTCAACATGACCCATAACAACCACAACAGGGGGTCTTTGTTTTAAGTCTTCCGGACGGTCTTCTTCCTCGTGGAACAGTTCTTCTTCCAAAGTTACGGTAACAATTTTTTCTACCTGAGCGCCAAATTCTTCAGCAATCAGATAAGCGGTATCGTAGTCAATAATTTGTGACAGGGATGCCATAACACCAAAGCCCATCAGTTTTTTGATTACTTCGGTACCGGTTTTCTTCAAACGTTCAGCCAATTCACCAACAGAAATTTCATCGGGAATTTTAACTTTTAAGATTTCCGGTTTAATCACAACAGGCTGTTTCTTTTCCTGATTGTTTTTATTAAACTTATTATTCTGACGTTCAAATCTCTGATTTTTACCGCTCTTTTTGATTTTTTGCTTCGAAGTGCTGCCGGTAGCGTAAATATCGGTACCTTGCATGATTTCTTCAATTTTGGTGTCATCCAAGCGGGATTCATCAATGGTATTCTGACGGGTATCAATGTGACGAACTTTCTTTTCGATGGGCTTTTCGATCACTTCAATGATGTCCTGTTCGTTTTTCTTTTCTTCTTCGATGGATTTTTCGTCCTTCTGGGGTTTAGCTTCTACCTTTTTCTCAATGGCATACATAGAAAAATCTTCTACCTGATGAGAGAAAATAATAGCATCCAGCACTAAATCCAGTTCTTTTTCATCCAAAGAACTGCTTGCACTGTTTTTACCTTCAATGCCTAAATTTTTGATCATTTCCATGATCTGTTTATTTGGCAAATTAAATTCTTTTGCCAGTTCAGATATTTTCTTTTTCTTCAAATGAACTCACCTCTAAAATTCCTTTTTTAAAATTTTCGTCGTTGACGGATAACACGCCGGTTGGCTTTGTGCCAATAGCATAACCAATCTCCTCCATGGAGCAGGGAACCGTCAACACCTTAATATTTGTAATGGAATCCATCAGATTCCGGCGGGTTTTTTCGTGAAAATCCGAAGCAAAAATAATCAGTTTGCTACGGGATTTTTTAATTTCGTTTCCTACTGCAGTCTGTCCGTAGGTCAAAGCTCCTGCCCGTCTTGCAAGACCGAGGAACCGCAATAATTTTTGTTTCATACCGATTCCTCCAAGTGCTTTTGCAAGGTAGCATAGCATTCTTCGGGAACCCTGGTTTTAAAGGACTGATGCAGGGATTTTTTTTGAATCACCTGTCGGATACAATCCGGATGGTCACACAGATACGCACCGCGACCGTCGGCCAAGTGGTTAGGATCCAGTTGGTACATGCCGTCGGGAAGCCGAGCGACTCTGAGCATATTCATTTTTGGTTGAATCTTTCGGCAAGCAATGCATTTTCTGTGAGGAATGTATTTCATTCTGATACTCCTTAGACTGCTTTAATATCTACTTTGTAGCCGGTCAGTTTTGCAGCCAGTCTTGCATTCTGACCTTCTTTACCGATTGCTAAAGAAAGCTGATCACGTTCCACGGTTACATTGCAGATTCTTTCTTCTTGGTTTACGGTGCAGCTTACAATTTCAGCAGGGGAGAGTGCTTCTTTTACAAATACTTCAGGATTTTCATCGTATTTTACAATATCGATTTTTTCACCCTTTAATTCTGCTAAAATATTTTCCACACGCATTCCTTTAGGTCCAATACAAGAACCGATACAGTCAACATTTTCATCATTGGAGTAAACTGCAATTTTGGTTCTTGCACCGGCTTCTCTTGCAATAGATTTAATTTGAACAACACCGTTTGCAATTTCAGGAACTTCCTGTTCAAATAAACATTTTACCAACATTGGGTGAGAACGGGAAATAATAATCTGAGGTGCTTTCCCGATAATTTTCACTTGAACCACATAAATTTTGATTTTATCACCATGTTTATAGGATTCTCCGGGAATCTGTTCCTGCGGAGAAAGAACTGCTTCGGTTCTGCCAATGGAAACCATTACGTTTCCTTTTTCAATTCTTTCCACGGTACCGGTTACCAAGCTACCGGTTTTTTCGGTAAATTCAGAAACCATCATACCGCGTTCCACTTCTCTGATTTTCTGCACAACAATTCCTTTTGCGTTTTGTGCAGCAATTCTTCCAAAGGTTTTCGGGGTTACATTAACATTTACTTCGTCACCGATAGCAACTGCCTTTGAAATTTTCTTTGCAGCTTTGAAATCAATTTCCAGTTCGGGATCGTTCACTTCTTCCACAACAGTTTTTCTTAAGTAAACTGCAGCATCACCGGTTTCACGGGATACTGTTGCAATGACTTCCGCAACAGGATTATAATCCTTTTTATATGCGGTTACCAGTGCGTTTTCCATGGCTTCGATTAAGATTTCTTTCTCAATGCCTTTTTCTTTTTCCAAAAGGTCAAGAGCCAATAAAAATTCCTTGTTCATAGTTTTCTTTTGTACCTCCAATATATCAGTTAAATTTTAATACGAATTAAGATTTTGACTTCAGCACTTCGTTGATATCAAAAAACAGTTTTGCTGATGCTATTTTATCTCGGGGCAGAGAAACAATGTTCCCATTTTCTACAACGGTGATTTCATCAACATTGAATGTCTCTAATATACCGATTAAGGTTTTTTTACCGTCTATCGGCGCATAAAGAGAAATTTCGATTTGTTTTCCTATCACTTTTTCAAAATGCCATTCCTTTGTCAATTTTCGTTCCACACCGGGGGAAGAAACCTCCAGCTGATATGCTGTGGCAATAATATCCTCTTCGTCCAGTTTTTTTGAAATCAAACGGGAAATTCCTTCGCACTCATCAATGTTGATGCCACCGTCTTTATCCACATAAATGCGAAGAGTTTGCATTTTTCCTTCTTTTTGAAATTCTGCATCATAAAGGAAACAACCGTTTGCTTCACAAATCGGTGTAATCAATTCGATAACAGAACCAAGAATATTTTTTGCCATAACATTCTCCTTTTTGAATTGTTTTTCTTGTAATATCTAAAAACAAAAGAGTGGGGAACCCACTCTTTTTACTACAAGTATTACTCTACTTTATGTATTATAACATTATATGTAAAAAAAATCAAGCTTTTTTGGAATATTTTTTAAATTTTTTCATTCAAAAAAGATTCTTGATTTTTTCACGAAAAATTTGTAAGAAATGTAGACAAAATCCGAAAAAAATGTTATAATATTCCCAAATGTAAGATATGAGGTGATGATTTTGATCACATCAACTGAAATTGTTGTCCGTTATCAGGAAACAGATCAAATGGGGATTCTGCACCATTCGGTGTATCCGGTGTGGTATGAGGTTGCCAGAACCGAATTTTGTAAAGAAATGGGATTAGCGTACCGCAAAATGGAAGAAATGGGGATTATGACTCCCATTTACGAAGTACATTCTCATTTTAAAAGCCCGGCACGTTATGACGATGTGATTGTCATTCAGACTGTGGTAAAGCGATTAACTCCGTATCGAGTGGAATTTGGGTACGAGCTTTTTCATGCAGGCAATTTGATTCATTCCGGCGAAACTGTTCATGTTTGGGTGGACTCCACCGAGTTTAAGCCGCTTAATTTAAAAAAACACTACCCCGAAGTGTATGCTTTGGTGGAGAGCACTTTAGAAACAGGAGAGTAAACATGAAAAGAATTTTAGTAATTTGTGTAATGATAGTATTGTGTTTATCCGGATGTCAGCAGAAGCCGACCACTCCGGAAATCACCGGCAGTGTTGCTGTTTTATATGGTGAACAGGCAATCGTTTCTGAAGATGTCACCACAACTTGTGACGATGCAGAAGAAGTTTTATTGGAAGTGTGCCAAAAACATAAAGTCCCGTATCGTCTTGATAATCATATGTTTGACGGATTTGGCGGATACGATTCTACCGATACTGACGGTTGGATTTTATATATCAATGGCGAGCTGGCAGATAAAGGTGCATACGAAATTTCTTTGGAAGATGGCTTTCGTGTAGAATTTCGGTATGTAAATTATAATGAAGTGTTTTTTGCAGAGTAGCAACGCGCAAAACACAGAAAGAGGATTACGAAAATGGGTTTATTTCATTCTTACACAAAAGAAGGGAAGGGCGTAGAAAAAAGAGCAATGCGTCCTATTCGTCCTTTATATTTTTTTGAATTGTTTTTTAGGAAATTCGGAAAATTGATTCAGTTAAATCTGCTCTATGTTTTGATGACTTTACCGATCTGGATTTCTGTTTTTCTCTATTTGCTAAGTGACAAAATGTTATATGATCCCACAGTTGTATACATTGGAGAATTTATTTCCAGCATCGGATTGATTTTTATTCTTTTTTCTCCGCTTATCGGTCCGGCAACTGCAGGAGCAACCTACCTTTTAAGATGCTTTGCCACCGAGATGCCGGTGTTTTTATGGGCTGAGTTTTTTGAGCATTTTAAAAAGAATTTTAAACAGGCAACATTGCTAACAATCATCAACGGTCTTCTGATTTTATCTTTTTCCTATACGATTGTTTACGGAAATGAGCCGTTATACTTTTTCGGAAGTTCCATGACTCTGAGTGTGTTGCAGTTACCCTTATTGATTGTAAATATTATTTTTATTTTTATAAACTATTATGCATATACCATGATGGTAACCTTTGAGCTGAAATTATCTGCTATTATTAAAAACTCATTTATTTTTGCATTGGCAAAATTACCGTTGAATTTGTTTGTGCTGATTTTAGTCAGTTTAATTTCTTATTTTTCTTTCTTCAAACCCTTTATCGGAATTGTACTTTTAATTTTGATTATATACATTCTCTGTGGATTTTTAGTGGTCTTTTCCATTTATCCAACGATTGAAAAGCATATGTTGATTCCTGTGCAGGAACAAACGAAAATTGAAGAAAAAAGTGATATATAAAGGAGAAAAACGATGAATCAAAGAAAATTTGACAGTTACAACGGCGTTGACATTATTGCAACCAAAATCCAAAACAAAAACGGATGCTCTGCCGAAATCATTACCTTTGGGGGGATTATTCACTCCCTGAAAGTACCGGACAAAAACGGAGAATTTCTCGATGTGATTTTAGGACATAAGACGGTGGAAGAATATCGTTTAGACGGCGCCAGCCACGGTGCATTAATCGGTCGATACGGCAACCGTATCGGAAAAGGTAAAATCAATGTAAATGGTGTGGATTATCAGCTTGCTTTAAATGATAACGGCATCAACCACTTACATGGTGGGAATATTGGCTACTCCAGAAGAATATGGAATATTGATTCTGCAACAGATAACAGCGTCACCTTATCCATTGTGGACGAAGATGGTACTGAAAACTATCCCGGTACAATTCACTTATCTGTTACTTACACAATAACGGATCATAATTCTCTTGACATTGAATACCGTGCAACAACTGATAAGGATACCTATTTCAACCCTACTAATCACGCATATTTCAATTTGTCCGGATACAATGCAGGACCAATTACTGACCACTTAATGAGAATTGATGCAGATTTTTATACTCCTACCGCTGCAGATTTAATTCCGACCGGTGAAATCCGTTCTGTGGAAAATACACCATTTGATTTCAGAACAGCAAAAACAATTGGGCAGGATATCGAAGCAGATGACGTTGACTTAAAAAATGGCGGAGGATATGACCATAACCTGATTCTTGGAGAAGCAAAGGTTTACAAAGAAGATATTTGTGAAATTTACGATGCAAAAAGTGGCATCACTATGACTGTTTCCACTGACATGCCTGCTGTTCAGCTTTATGTCGGCAATTTCTTAGATGGCTCTTTCTTGGGTAAAAACGACCTTCCGATTACTCGCCGCACAGGATTCTGTCTGGAAACTCAATATTCTCCGGATACTCCGAATAAACCTGATTTCCCGTCTTGTTTATTAAAAGCAGATGAAGAATTTTATTCCAAAACATCTTACCGCTTTGAAGCAAAATAAAAAAAGGACATAAAAAAGAGCACTTTTAAAAGTGCTCTTTTTTTGTATGTTATTTCTCGCATGTGATGTGCTTCTTATTCTGAAAATATACTTTAATGTACTGTACAAAGGCAAGTCCGGATGCAATCAAGAAGGCAAGGATGAAGACTACTTTTACCGAAAATGACAGATGCTGCCGGAAGCCTAATAAAATGAAAAACAAAAGGAAGTATACAAAGGAAGCAATTTTTCCGTAAATATTTGCGCCAAGGACGGTTTTTTCGTGATACAAAATCATGACGCCCACCAACATCAGAATTTCTCTGACAAACAAGAACACAGGAATAATTACAAACATCGGTTCCACAAACGCAATACACAGTGCAACCAAAAACTGCAGAAGCTTATCCGCCAGCGGATCAACAATTTTACCAAAATTGCTGATAGCTGATAGTTTTCTTGCAAGATAGCCATCCAGAATATCGGTAAAAGAAGCAACTGTATACAGCATAAGTGACCACATGCCATTACAACCATTATGTAACTCATAAAAGAATACCGGAACGAATGCTAATGCCATGAAAAGTCTAAGCATTGTCAGTATATTCGGTAACTTGCGCATCATGTGTTTTCACCTGCTTTTACAGAAATTAATAGGTAAGAATATCTGCTAATTCAGCCAAATCATTATCGAAATCTTTTTTTACAGCTAAAGCTCGTGTAATATCATCGTCAACGATGTTTGCATTTTTATAAACAACAACTCTGTCGGTGATGCCGTTTAACAAAAGCTGAATAGCCTTCAATCCCATTTTAGATGCAATGACTCTGTCTTTGACAGTAGGGGAGCCGCCTCGTTGGATATAACCCAAATCAGAAGGTCTGGTTTCAACGCCGGTTTGTTTTTCCACATTGTCTGCAATAAATTCAATTCCGCCTACACCTTCTGCAACAACAACAATAAAGTGAGTTTTGCCTTTTTCGGTGGTTTCTTTGATTTTGTCAACGATGTCTTCCAAATCAAATCGTTTTTCAGGAATCAGGCATACTTCAGCACCCGTTGCAACTGCTACATTCACAGCAAGATAACCGGAATGTCTGCCCATCACTTCAACAACACTGCAACGATCGTGAGAGGAACAAGTATCACGGATTTTATCTATCGCTTCACAAGCGGTATTTAAAGCAGTGTCAAAACCAATGGTATAGTCGGAGCATCCAATATCATTATCAATGGTACAGGGGATACCAATCACAGGAAACCCATGCTGAGACAATGCCAACGCACCGCGAAAACTACCGTCTCCGCCTAACACCACTAACGCATCGATACCAAAGTTTCTGGCATTTTCAGCCGCCTTTGCAACACCTTCAGAGGTTAAAAACTCTTTGCATCTTGCAGTTTTTAAAACCGTGCCGCCGCGGTTAATAATACCGGAAACGTCACGATAGGTCAGATCCTTCATATCGTTTTCGATAAGGCCTTTATATCCGTTAAAAATACCAACCATACGTTTTCCGTAATGCAGACCGGCTCTAACTACCGCACGAAGTGCAGCATTCATTCCGGGGGCATCACCGCCGCTGGTTAATACTCCAATTGTGTTAATTTCTTTCGACATAATTTTTTCCTCGCTGTCTGTTTACATTTTCATATACCTATCTATTATACACAATCATTTTAGAAAAATCAACACTTTTGTACATTTTTTTGAAAAAAATTTGCTTTTTTTCTTTGTCGGAATATCAGTTTTGTTTCATTACAAAACTTCTAAAAATTGCACATTGATGTTATATGAGTTTAAAAAATATTTCACGGCATAAGAATCTGTCATTCCTGCCATAAATTCCAAGATTTCTTCGTCTGATTTTTTAGCTTTTCGTTCTTCTTCATAAATATGATAAAAAATCTTTTTGACAGTTTCATCTTTTTTGGTTACTTTTTCGTTAAAGTAGAGACGTTCAAACATAAACTGTCGGAGCATTTTGAAATTTTCATCAATTTCATCCGACATTTTAATTTCATTTTTTCCCTGACTGGTAACAATCATATCCCGGATCATTGTATCCAGTCTGGCGTTGGAGGTTTTCCCCAAATTTTTACGAATCGAAGCAGGAATATCGTCTTCTGTAATTAAGCCAAGACGAATACCATCGTCCAAATCTGAATTTAAATATGCAAATTTATCGGCATATTTTACGATTCTGCCTTCTAAGGTGCACGCTTCTTCACCGGTTTCTATATTACTGTGCTTTAAAATGCCGTCAACCACTTCTTTGGATAAATTCATTTTTTTAGCTAAATAAGCACTATGCTTATTATGGGAAAAGCCGGAAAAAATTTCATTTAAAACCGTTTCGCCGGCATGAGAAAACGCACAGTGACCGATATCGTGTCCCAACGCAATTGCTTCCGTTAAATCTTCGTTTAATCGCAAAGCCTTCGCAATGGTCCTCGCAACCTGACTTACCTCCAAAGTGTGAGTGAGTCTGGTGCGAATATGGTCATTATATTCAAAGCTTGAGAACACTTGCGTTTTATGTTTCAGACGCCGAAATTCTTTGCTGTGAATTACGCGGTCGCGATCTCTTTGAAAACAGGTTCGGATACTGTCTTCTTCCAGAGGTTCAAATCGACCTTGAGATTCGCAGCTTAAGCAAGCATATGGACTCATCATTTTCTTTTCATTTTCTTCGGTCATTTTACGAATATTTAAAGATTGATTCATCATTATAGCCTCATAACTTATTTTTTGTTAACTGATAAACTTCGTTGCAGAACAATTCTTTTTGTAACTGAGGATGCATGTAAATATCTTTTTTGGTAATTCTGCTAAAAACAGGAATTTGTGATTTTTTCCGGATTTCACGCAGGATTTTTTGGCCGTTTTCGTTGTAAGCCAATACACGCGTGTAAGTTGGGAGCTCGTTTTTCCTTTTTAAATTCAAAAGTATGGAATACAGCGCTCTTCTGATTCTTGTTTCAGGATAACGTTTACATTTGATTTTTTCGATGAAATCCGTATATGACGTTGCATTACGATTTTTAAGAATTCGATTTTGAAGTCCCTCACTGATATTATTAATATGAGAAAGATCTTCCTCTTGCCCCATAATCAGACGGTATTGTAGAAGAGGGAAGAGTGCATCTTCAAATGCAGGTATCGACTGAGGTAATTCAGGAAGAAACTCTGAAACATCATTGCCGGCACATATTTGTTTTCGTATCCAGGATGCAGATGCAAAGGAATCCAGAGGATGTTCGGCACCGTGTTCCACAGCATTACGTTTGACGGTAAAAGGAATGATGTCTGAGTGTATTTTTTTCAAGGCACGAAGATATTCAATTCCTAAAATATTGTTCGGTTTACGGCTAATCGGAGAATCAGAAACGGCTTTTCCATACTGAACACCTGTTTTCATCTGTTGTTTTACAGCGTTTGCGTCCGGCAGTTCGCATTGATACAACTCCTCCAAGCTACCGCATTCAGACCCGAAAGAAAGATAATGAATCACACCAAGCTGATTTAATAAATAGATACTGTAATATGCATAAAATTCCGCCGAGTTCAACACAAACTGAGGCGGAATTTCAAGCACTAAATCAACACCGTTTCTAATTGCAACTTCAGCACGGGAATACATATCAAACAAAGCAATTTCTCCTCTTTGGGTGAAATTGCCACTCATCATGGCTACCACACCATCAACATCCAGTCTTTTTTTGGTTTCCTGGATGTGATAGCGATGTCCATTATGAAACGGATTGTATTCCGAAATAATACCAACGGTTTTCAAAAAAGTGTCCTCCATTATTTCAAAGAAATAAGTTTTCTGTTTAAAATGAGATATTCTACTCCTGAATAAATCGTAAAGATCAGCATTACCCAACTGAAAATTTCTCCATATGGAAGGGGATAAATCATAGAAACAACATCTTCTAATAAAATCGCCATCACACAAATAATTTGTGTTACGGTTTTTAGCTTTCCGCTCATACTGGCCGCAATAACAGTTCCTTTTCCGGCTGCTACCAAACGAATTGAGGTTACCAGAAACTCTCTGGTAATCACAGCAATGGTAACAATCGGATTAAGTCTGCCCTGTGCCACAAAAATCACAAAAGCAGAAATTACCAGAATCTTATCCGCTAACGGGTCCAAAAACTTTCCAAAATCAGTAATCTGGTTATATTTTCTGGCAATGTAACCGTCTAAAAAGTCAGTCAGTGAAATTAACATAAAAATTGCGGCAGCAATCATATCTGTATTCATTCCCGGAACACCGGACGCAAAGAATACGTAAACAGGAACCAGAAGGATTCTGGCAATAGTAATCATATTTGCAGTGGTCATAATTTTAAGATTCGGTTCTATCGAAGCCGATTTTCCTTTCTTGTTAAATTCGATACTTCAACATTAATTACTGGTTTCCGATGTCTTTGGACATTTGTTCAATGAGACGATTGTTCAATTCTTCAGCAGCATTGTAACCCATCTTTTTCTGCCGGTTATTCATCGCAGCAACTTCCACAACAACCGCTAAGTTTCTGCCCGGTTTTACAGGAATGTTCAAACTTGGGATATGATTACCCAAAAGCTCGGTGTATTCGGTAATCAATCCCAATCTGTCGTACTGTTTTTTCGGATCCCATGCTTCCAGCTTAATAATCAAGTCAATTTTTTCGGTTTCTTTAATAGAACCCATACCAAAAATCCGGCGTACATCAATAATACCAATCCCTCGGATTTCGATAAAATGACGAATATTTTCCGGAGCAGTACCGACCAATGATTTATCGGATACTTTTTTAACCTCTACGGCATCATCGGCAACAAGACGGTGACCTCGTTTTACAAGCTCAATGGCAGTTTCACTTTTTCCAACGCCACTTTCACCCATAATCAAAACACCTTCACCGTATACTTCGCATAATACGCCGTGGAGCGTAACACGTTCTGCCAGTTCCACATTTAAAAAGGCAATCAGACGTGCCATAAATTTTGAAGTGGTTTGTGCCGTTCTTAAAATGGGAATCTTATATTCTTCTGCTGCTGTCATAAATTCCGGCAAGATATCTTGATTTCTTGAAACAATAATTGCCGGAATTTCTCGTTTGCAAAGTTCACGGATACAATGCAAACGTTCTTCTGGAGTTTTTTGTTCTAAGAAAGTGCGTTCCACTTTGCCCACGATTTGAATACGGTTTTTGTCAAAATAATCAAAAAAATCGAAAAACTGCAAACCGGGACGGCTAACATCTGTTGTTGTGATTCTGACCTCGTTTAAATCTTTTCCTGTATAAATAATCTCTAAATTACATTCGTTAACGATTTGCTGCAATGTTACAAAGAAAGAACTCATGGATAATTCTCCTCGCTTTCACAGAATTTACCTAATTATTATACAATACTTTCGGTGCATTTGCAACTGGTTTTGTCAATTTTTTTATTTTTTTCGCATCCGTTGGGTAACTTGTTGACATCGGTTCTTGTAAATGCTATAATGTCACTGATAAAAAGATTATTTTTAAAGGATAACTTTATATGAAAAAAATCATTTTGCTTTGTTTAGCAGCTTTGTTGTTTTTTTGTCCCATTTCTGCACATGCGTATAAAATTCCCGGTGCATTTTGGAGCATTGATGCGAAATATCAGGCAGCAGTGTCAGAAAACCATTATCAAAATATTATCCAATATGCTTCCATAGAAATAGAACTTCTAAATAAGGAACCCGAAAACGAGCAAGTGCTTCAGATTTTGGGCTCCCGCACAGAAAATATTGCTAAAGCGTATGAAAGCTTGGGGGATTATCCTCATGCTGCAGAATATTTTGAACAATACGTTTACTATGCTGAAAAATTGGGTTGGTCTGATGCCGTAAAAATTGCAAAAGCGAAGGTATTACATTATCGCCCAAGATTGGAATTGTTTCAGCAAACTACTGAAGAGGAAGTGTTTTTTAATGCAAAAAACGAACCGCATTTAGGAGTTCTGTTTGGTGCCACATCTGACGGATCGATCCGGGAGCAGCTGCCTGACGAATCTGTTGTTTTGCTATTTCATGAATTCGGAAGCACAGATTTTGATTGGTTTCACCATGTTTTCAAACAGGCGCAGCAAAAGAACATCCGTGTTGAGTTTGCGCTGAATGTACCAAATGAAGGAGACGATATCAGACAGATTCGGCAAAAAGAACTGTTTTTGGATGCGGTGATCAATGAATTGGCGAAGTATCCCGATGTTCCTGTTTATTTTCGATTTGCTGCAGAGATGAATATCTGGAATAATCGTGCAACTGCAGAAGAATTTGTGGATGCATTCCGTTTCGTTAGTACTAAAGTAAAAAAAGAGTTACCCAATGTAGCAATGGTGTGGAGTGTTAACCAGACATCCAGTTGGGATGTTAATATGCATGATTACTATCCCGGTGATGAATATGTTGACTGGGTGGGGGTTGCTTCTTATTTATCCCGATATTTTTTGGGAAGAAATGACTGGACTTTGGAAGAAGCTTTTAATGAAAATGTATTCTTTGCGGGAGACAGTGCTGATGCAGTGTTAGCCCTGGAAGAAATTATTACTGTGTATGGCGACAGAAAGCCGATTATGTTAACAGAGTCCGGAGTATCCCATTATATCGACTCTTTAAGCAAGGATGAAACAGAATGGGCTATCAATCATTTGCATCAGCAATACGAATTTTTGCCGAAGGTTTATCCTCAGATTAAAGCGATTATGTATTTTGACAAACGCATGCCTACGGAAGTAAATGACTATGCTTTATCTGATAATTCTGCATTGGCTGATGAGTATCTGGAAGAAGTGAGGCATCCGTATTTTATCCACGGTTCCGAATCGAATGCAGCTGTAACATATCACAAAATCACCGAACCTATTATCACGGATGAAGATTTCTTCACATTTGGTGTGTATCCCCATGTTTATAAAAATTCTTCTCCGAGAGTAGATGTTTATTTTGATAACTATTATTTGGAAACTTTGGTTGAACCTCATTATCAAGGTACTTTGAACTTTATGGGAGAGTCGGAAGGCACTCATACATTAAGACTGGTTATTGACGGTGTTATCGAAAAAGAATACCAGATTATTTTAGAAAAAACCATCAAATTATTTTTAAATGGAAAAAGATTGCCAACGGATGTAGCACCTGTCATCGAAAATTCCAGAACTCTGGTTCCTATTCGTGTGATTACAGAAAATCTGGGTGCGACCGTTGCGTGGGATCCCGCGAAGCGAGAAGTTTTGGTGGAAAAAGAGGACACTTCCGTCTTAATGGGAATTGACTATCCCTATGTTTGCATCAACAATCAGACTCAAGCCATTGATGTAGCTCCGAAAATTATGGACGGACGAACCATGGTGCCAATCCGCTTTTTAGCAGAAACTTTCCGACTGAACGTAGATTGGGACGATAGCACACATTCTGTGTTACTCAGTCAGAAATAACCTATTTTAATTATTGTAAACCTCACAAATGCTTGACAGAATCAATAAAATATGATATTATATCTTAGTTGAATATTACTTTCATTTTACATTTTATTTTAGAACACACAGAAAGGCACGGTTTGTTGGAATGCTAGAACTCGAACACTTAAAACAACATGCGGCAAATATTCGCGCAAATATTATCCGCGGAACCTATCACGCAGCTTCAGGGCATCCGGGTGGATCGTTATCCATTGCGGACATTATGACAGTTTTATATTTTTGTGAATTGAACGTGGATCCCAAAAATCCCAAAATGGAAAACAGAGACCGCGTTGTGCTGTCCAAAGGACACACTGCCCCTGCTTTATATGCAACATTAGCAGAAAAAGGGTTCTTTCCGGAAGAGGAACTTGTAAATTTACGTAAGTTAGGCCATATGCTTCAGGGACATCCCGATATGAAAAAAATTCCCGGTGTAGATATGTCTTCCGGTTCTTTGGGTCAAGGGTTATCTATTGCGAATGGTATGGCATTGTATGCCAAAGCAAACAACAAACCTTACCGTGTATACACCGTTTTGGGTGACGGTGAAATTCAGGAAGGGCAGGTTTGGGAAGCTGCAATGTCTGCGGCTCACTATAAGTTGGATAACTTAGTTGCCATTGTGGATAACAATAACCTACAGATTGATGGGGAAGTTGGAGAAGTAATGTCTCCGTATCCCATTGATGAAAAATTTAAAGCATTTGGTTTTCATGTAATCAACATTGATGGTCACAGCTTAGAAGAAATCAAGAATGCATTTGACGAAGCTAAAACCGTCAAGGGAAAACCCACTGTCATTATTGCAAAAACCGTCAAAGGAAAAGGCGTTTCCTTTATGGAAAATCTTGGAAAATGGCATGGAACCGCTCCCAACCGTGAACAGGCAGAGCAGGCAATCAAGGAATTGACGGGAGGTAGCTTATAATGGAAAAATTATCAACAAGAGCAGGCTATGGAAAGGCATTGGTTGAGCTTGCCGAAAAATACAATTACTATGTTTTGGATGCCGATTTGGCTGAAGCTACCAAAACGGCAGAATTTTCTAAAAAATATCCCGAACGTTTCTTTGATCTGGGTATTGCAGAAGGAGATATGATGGGCACTGCAGCTGGCTTAGCATCTTGCGGTGCAACCGTTTTTGCAAGTACTTTTGCAATGTTTGCCGCAGGCAGAGCATACGAGCAGGTTCGCAATGCGATTTGTTACAATAAATTAAACGTGAAAGTGGTTGGTACCCACGGCGGTATCTTAATCGGGGAGGATGGAGGTTCTCATCAGGCAATTGAAGATGTTTCTTTAATGCGTACCATTCCCAATATGAAAGTGTTGGTTCCGTCCGACGCCATTGAAGCAAAATATGCTGTGGAAGCAGCCATCAATGAACCCGGTCCCGTATATTTAAGATTTGGCAGATATGATGTGCCCGTGTTTAATACCAACGAAGATTATTCTTTCACGTTTGGCAAAGCTAATGTGTTAAAACAGGGCAGTGACGTAACTGTGATTGCCATGGGAGATATGGTATACGAAGCATTGGTAGCGTCAGAAGAGCTGGCAAAAGAGGGAATTTCAGTTGGCGTAGTAAATATGCACACAATAAAACCCATTGATAAAGAAGCTATCAAAACAGCCCTGGAAACTTCTAAGCATATTATGACTGCAGAGGATCACAATGTGTACGGAGGTTTGTACTCCGCTGTGGCAGAAGTTGTTGCAGAGCTTGGCGGCAAAATCAGCGACAGAGTTGCTGTGGAAGATCGTTTCGGTCAGTCCGGTAACCGTTCTGATTTACAAAAAGAATACGGATTAAATGCCGAAACTATCATTGCAAAAATCCATAATTTAATGAAATAAATAATGATAAAAAACCGTTTGATATCAGCACGAAAGTCCTTTTATCTTACCGTTTTACAAAACATCAAAATCAACTGACAAAGAAGCTTTTCTGATTTGGAAGTGTATGCTGATTGCGATAAGAAATTAAAAGCATCTGTTCCATTTCGGAGCAGATGCTTTTTTATAAAAAGGAGAATCGTTATGAAAGAGTACGGAAATTTTATTGATCATCAGTATATTGTGAATCTTTTAGAACAATCTAAAAACACAACAGATGAAAAAATTACAAAAATCTTAGATAAGGCAGAACGTTTTGACGGTCTGACTCCCGAAGAAGTAGCAATTTTATTAACGACCGACAATAAAGAACATAAGAATCGTATTTTTAACATTGCAGACAAAATCAAACAGCACATTTATGGGGACAGAATTGTTATGTTTGCGCCTCTTTATGTCAGTGACTATTGTGTGAATCATTGTTCTTACTGTGGATTTAACTGTAAAAACAAATTCCAAAGAACCCGCCTGAGTATGGATCAAATTCGGGAAGAAGTAAAAATTTTAGAATCGATGGGTCATAAACGTTTGGCGTTGGAAGCAGGGGAGGACCCTGTAAATTGCAGTATCGACTACGTGGTAGAATGCATGAAAACCATTTATGATATGAAAGCCGGCAACGGAGAAATCCGCCGTGTGAATGTCAATATTGCATCCACTACCGTTGATAACTACAAAAAATTAAAAGAAGTGGGAATCGGTACCTATATTTTATTCCAGGAAACCTACCACAAAGAAACCTACGAAAAAGTTCATATTGCAGGCCCTAAGAAAAACTATGAATACCATTTGACCGCTTTTGACCGCGCAATGGAAGCAGGTATTGACGATGTGGGCGGCGGTGTACTATTCGGGTTATCCGACGATTGGCGTTATGAAATTTTAGGATTGATGCTTCATAATAAACATTTGGAAGATACCTTTGGTGTTGGATTCCATACAATTTCTGTTCCGAGACTCTGTCCTGCACCGGGAAATGATTTATCCGAATTTCATCCCATTGATGATGACACTTTCCTGCGAATCGTATCCATTATCCGCTTAGCTGTTCCGTTCACCGGTATAATTATTTCTACCCGTGAAAATGCGGCTATGAGAAAAGAGTTGATTCGGTTAGGTGTTTCTCAGATGAGTGGCGGTTCTTCCGTTGATGTGGGTGGTTACAGCAAAGGAAATCACAGTAAGGGCGCGCAGTTTATCACCTCTGATGAGCGGAGTGCTCAAGATATTATCCGTTGGATTATGGAAGAAGGTATGGTTCCCAGCTTTTGCACCGCTTGTTACCGTAAAGGCAGAACCGGTGACCGCTTTATGGAACTTGCCAAGACCGGTAATATTAAAAATGTATGTCTGCCAAACGGTTTAATGACATTAAAAGAATATGCGTTAGACTACGGTGACGAATCCTTCCAAAAGCTTGCCGATGAAGTAATTGCAAAACATATCCCAAATATCCAAAGTGATAAAGTCAGAGCTCTTGTGATTGAAAATTTAAAGAAATTAGAGCAGGGTGAACGTGATTTATTCCTCTAAAAAGGAGTGATTTTATGACAAATAAAACACAAACCCCTTTAGCGAGCCGAAAGCATATTGGTATTTTTGGCAATACCAATGCCGGAAAATCGATGTTATTTAATCAATTAATCGGTCAGGAACTTGCCATTGTTTCCGATCAGGAGGGCACTACTACCGATCCTATTGTCAAAGGAATGGAGCTGATTCCTTACGGCCCGATTGCTTTGATTGACACGGCAGGCTTTGGTGATGTTTCATCATTGGGGGATAAACGTACCGAAAAAACAATGCAAATGCTGGATCGAAGTGATTATATTGTTTATGTGACAGAAGGAAAGGAAGCCTTTCATTCTGATTTTGGCATATTCAAAAAACTCTTCGGAAAAACACCGTATACACTGGTATTTACCAAAACGGATTTGTTAACAGATACTGAAATTCAGTCTTTGAAATCGAAATATCCCGACTCAAAATTTGTGAGCTGTTTTGATGAAGCGTCCATTCAAAATCTAAAATCGCATTTGGCAGAAGAACTGCAAAAAATCACAGAAGAAGACGATAATCAACTGACAGGATTAGTTTCCGAAGGAGATCATATTGTGATGGTTGTTCCTATTGATTCTGCAGCACCAAAAGGACGCCTGATATTGCCTCAGGTTACATTCTTAAGAAACTGTTTGGATTTGGGAGTTGTTTGTACCGTTACCAAAGAAGAAACCTTAGCTGAAACACTAAATCAATTGCCGAAAGTTGATTTGATGGTTACAGATTCTCAAATTTTTAAATCAGTGGCAGAAATTGTACCGAAAGAAATCCCTTTAACCTCTTTTTCCATGCTTCTGGCAAGACAAAAAGGGGATTTAGAAACAATGCTTTCTTCCTGCGATGTCATTCCGGAACTTATGGACGGAGATAAAATTTTGATGCTGGAAGCTTGTACCCATAATCACACCCACGAAGATATCGGTCGGGTAAAAATTCCTGCATTATTACAAAAGAAAACAGGCGCTTCTTTAGAATTTGATTATTCTGTTGGTTATGATTTTCCGTCGGACTTATCCCAATATAAGTTGGCGATTCATTGCGGCGGCTGCATGATTACCAAAAAAACAATTTTAACTCGTTTGGAAAAATGTCGCAATGCAGGCTTACCCATTACAAATTACGGTGTTATTTTAGCTTATTTGAGCGGAATTTCCGAGCGTTGCAGCGAGGTGTTTTTTCGTGAATAAAAACCTGATTGACAAATTGTATCAAAACGGGATCCTTCCCGAAGAAGAGCTTCTTACTTTGATTGGCATGACTGATGAAGAGGATATGTTCTACCTTTTTAAAAAGGCCAACCGGAAAAAGGAAGAAGTCTTCGGTAAATCCGTTTATATCCGCGGACTTATAGAGTTTACCAATATCTGCAAAAACGACTGTTATTACTGCGGAATCCGTTGCTCAAATAATAAAGTGAAGCGTTATCGTTTATCTTTGGAAGATATTCTTGCTTCCTGCCAGACAGGGGAACATCTTGGCATTCAGACCTATGTTCTGCAGGGTGGAGAAGACCCGTTTTTTACAGATGAAAAACTCATAGAAATTGTAACAGCGATCAAAGAAAAGTATCCCCAAAAAGCGATTACTCTTTCATTCGGAGAACGCTCCTGCGATAGTTATCGCAAATTAAAACAGGCAGGGGTTGACCGTTATCTTTTGCGACATGAAACTGCTACAGAAGAGCACTACAGAAAACTGCATCCGGATCAACTAACTCTAACAAATCGAATATCATGTTTAAATCATCTAAAAGAACTGGGTTTTCAGACCGGTGCAGGGTTTATGGTAGGTTCTCCGTACCAAACGGATGAGCATTTATTAAATGATTTATTATTTCTAAAAAATTTGCAACCTGAAATGGTTGGTATTGGTCCGTTTATTCATCATAGCGATACTCCTTTTCGGGATTTTTCGGACGGAACGGTTCAAAAAACTGTAGTGATGGTAGCATTAACCAGATTATTATTACCCCAAGCCTTGCTACCGTCCACCACAGCTTTAGCATCCCTGCAAGACGACGGGCGAAAATTGGCACTTTTATCCGGAGCCAATGTTGTGATGCCGAATCTGACTCCTATGGCAGAACGGAAGAACTATCTTCTCTATCAGAATAAAATTGCAATTGGTGAAGAAACGGCAGAAAGTTTTTATAAATTAAAAGAAGAAATTGAATCCATCGGACTTACTATGGATTTATCTCGAGGAGATCATCCTTCTATATAAAAAAACAGCGATGAAACATCATCGCTGTTTTTTTATGGTTATCTTTTCACAAAAGTATTCATACAATAACTAATAAATCTCAGAATGGGAGAACGGTTATGATTATTTGCATCACCAAAGGAAAACGATTTCTTGTATTATTGCTTGTATTTATCGTACTGTTTGTAGGTGTTTGTACTTATGCAACCGTCAAAGCAAGTGCCGATGAAAAGGAAATAGCTGTGCCTATTTTAATGTATCATAGTATTTTAAAAGACCCAGGCAGAAGCGGGAAATATGTCGTCACACCCGATACCTTAGAGAACGATATGAAATATCTTAGAGAACATGGTTATGTTACTGTGTTTGTCAGGGATTTGGTTAACTATGTTTATTATGACGTTCCGCTTCCCAAAAAACCGGTTATTCTTACATTTGATGATGGTCATTACAATAACATAACATATTTGTTGCCGTTACTTCAGAAATATGATATGAAAGCTGTCATTTCGGTGGTCGGCAGTTATACAGAGCAGTTTTCAAAAGCAGACGGACACAATCCCAATTATTCTTATTTAACTTGGGAAGACATCAAGGAATTAGAAGAAAGCGGACGCATCGAGATTGCCAATCATACATATCATTTACATGAAAAAAGCAGCCGAAAAGGCTGTAATATTATATCAGGAGAGTCCACTGAAGGTTATCAAGTAGAATTAAAAAGAGATTTAGAAGAATTACAGGTGACATTGAAAGATAAATCTGAAATTTCGCCACCCATTACCTTTACTTACCCTTTTGGATATATTTGTCCACAATCTCAAAAGCCCATTGAGGAAACCGGTTTTTTGGCATCGCTATCCTGTTACGAAAGAATCAATCGGATTTCCAAAAACAAAAACTGTTTATATACCTTGGGGCGTTTTAATCGTCCGGAAGGAATTTCTACCGAAGAATTTATGAAAAAAAACAAACTTCCATAGAAAGGATGATGAATATGGCTGAAAAAGGAACACTCATTGTGTTTGTGTATACAGCCAGAATGGCAATCCCTATTAAAAACGCAAGGGTATCTGTATTAGATACCGAAACGAACAACCTGATTGCGTTTCGTTCCACGAACGAAGAAGGGTTAACTACCGTCTTTGAATTTGACACTCCCGATACAAATCTGTCGTTATCTCCCGGCAAAGCAGGAGACGGTGCACCGTTTTCGGTGGTAGATATCTTAATCACACACCCGATGTATCAACGTATTTTGATAAAAGACGTACAAATCTTTCCCAATCGGGAATCCATTCAGAATGTAAATATGATACCGCTGGATGAATTTGAAAATCCGAAAACGGCAGAAACCACCTACCCGATACCACCACAAAGTTTATAAAGGAGGTTTGTTTATGCCTATTACGATTACACCTTTTATTCCCCAGTATATTACGGTTCATTTGGGGGCTCCTGATTCCTATGCTGAAAATGTGACCGTTACTTTTCCTGATTATATAAAAAATGTGGCATCTTCTGAAATTTATCCAACCTGGGATGAATCCGCTATCAGAGCCAACATTTACGCACAAATTTCGTTTGCGTTAAACCGTGTTTATACAGAGTATTACCGTAGCCGTGGTTATAATTTTGATATTACCAATTCTAC
>JAZNNT010000098.1:0-16464 GCA_045580405.1 Clostridia bacterium | reverse complement strand
CTTCCAGAAATCAATTTGTATTAGATTTAACTCGTGAAGAGGTGCGTGACTATATTGTAGAAGCAGTCTCATCTGTATTGGAGTCCGCTCCTATTTCTTATGTGAAATGGGACTACAATCGAAATATTTCTGAAATTGGATCTGAGACTCTTCCTCCTGAATGCCAGCAAGAATTACCTCATCGGTACATTTTGGGAATTTATGATGTGTTAGAGCGATTAACTACTGCATTTCCTGATGTTCTTTTTGAGGGATGTTCTGGAGGTGGAGGCAGATTTGATGCCGGTATGCTTTACTATTATCCGCAGTACTGGACCAGCGATAATACCGATGCGATTGAAAGATTATATATTCAGCACGGTACCAGCATGGTGATGCCTGCATTCACAATGGGCTCTCATATTTCTGCAGTACCCAATCATCAGGTGGGCAGAATGACGCCCTTAACCACCCGCGGTTATGTGGCAATGGCAGGACAGTTCGGCTATGAGCTTGACTTGAATACGTTATCTGAAGAAGAAATTGAAACTGTTAAAGAGCAGATAAAAGAGTATAAAGAAGTTCGAGAAACTATCCACAAAGGGGAAATGTATCGTTTGAAAAGTCCCTTTGAAGGACGAAATACCGTTTGGGAATATGTTCACAACGATACTGTTGTTCTCATGTATTTTACCATGTATATCAGACATGGTCTCGGAAAATGTCGGGTTCAGCTTTGTGGTTTAGAGGAATCTGCAGAATATGTTGAAAAAGCAAGTGGTAAAACATACAGTGGAAGCTATTTGACGAATGTGGGATTATACTTTGAAAATACAAAGGAATTTAGCTCCAAAATGTTGGTTTTTACTAAAAAATAAAATGGTGTAAAATATGGATAAATTGACTCCAATGAAACTGACCCCTGCCTATAAAGATTACTTATGGGGCGGGGAAAAGCTTAGTACCGTATACGGCAAAAAAACAGAGATGACTCCCTTGGCAGAAAGCTGGGAATTAAGCTGTCATAAGGATGGTTTAAGTATCATTTTGGGCGGAGAATATGATGGGCAGCCATTGGATAGCTACATCAAAGCACATCCTGAATGTCTCGGTACACTCAGAAAATCCGATGAGCTTCCCATTTTGATTAAACTCATTGATGCGAAAAGTAACTTAAGCGTTCAGGTGCATCCTAACGATGAGCAAGCAAAAGCATGGGAAAATCAGAACGGAAAAACCGAAATGTGGTATGTGGTTCAGGCGGACAAGGGCGCCAAAATGACCTGCGGTATGAAGAAATCTGTCACCAAAGCAGAGTTGGCAGACGCTATCAAAAAAAATACTGTGGAAGAACTGTTGAACACCGTTTCTTCCAAAGCAGGAGATGTATTCTTTGTGGAAGCAGGTACCGTTCACGCAATCGGTGCCGGTAATGTGATTGCGGAAATTCAGCAGAACAGTAATGTAACCTACCGTTTATATGATTACAACCGCAAGGATAAAAACGGAAACACCAGGGAATTACATATTGAAAAAGGCGTGAAAGCCGCAGATTGCAATGAAACCGAACCCCGTCAAATCCCGCTATGCTCCGACGAAACCAGACTACTGGGAAGTTGTGAATACTTTGCAGTAAAGGAATTAAAATTAACAAGCAAAAAAGAACTGTTTGTGGATGAAAAAAGCTATCAGGCATTGATGGTGGTAAATGGTTCTGCGAAACTGGAAACTGAAGCTAAAACTATCACTATAAACAAAGGCGAAACCGTATTTTTACCTGCTAATTTAGGAACATATACCCTTACGGGAAAAGCAACTATTTTGGTTACCTCCAATCAGCCCGATTACTATATCGGTATCGATTTAGGCGGTACTAATATCGTTGCTGCTGTTGTGGACGAATATGGCACAATCTATGGCAGAGCATCCCGTAAAACCAATGCACCGAGACCCTATCAGGAAATTTTAACCGATATGGCAGAATGTGCCAAAGAAGCAGCGATAGAAAGTGGCATTTCCTTTGATGATATCAAATCCGTTGGAATTGGTTGTCCCGGTGCTATTGAAAAGTCTACCGGAATGATCGAATTTTCCAACAACTTGGACTTTTACGATGTACCTGTTGTAAGCTATATGGAGAACTTACTTGGTAAGAAAATCTATGTAGAAAACGATGCCAATGCAGCTGCCTGGGGTGAATACCTGGCAGGAAGCGGAAAAGGCACCGAAAGTATGGTCATGATTACCCTTGGTACCGGTGTTGGCGGAGGAGTTGTAGAAAACGGTCGTTTAGTAACCGGTGCCTACGGAAAAGGTGCAGAACTTGGGCATATGGTCATCAGTATGCACGGCGAAAAATGCACCTGCGGAAGACGTGGTTGTTTTGAAGCCTATGCTTCTGCCACTGCTTTAATCAGAATGACCAAAGAAGCAATGAAGCAATATCCAAGAAGCGATATGTGGGAGATTGCGGAAGGCAAACTTGCCAATGTCAACGGACAAACTGCATTCTTATCCAAAGATGGAACGGGAAAAGATGTCCTTCGCCAATATCTGGGACAACTCTCTGAAGGTGTAGTAAACTTGGTTAACATCTTCCAACCGGAAATCCTTTGTATTGGTGGCGGTATCAGTAATGCCGGCGAAAAAATCTTACGTCCCATTCGTACTGCTATTAAGAAAAAGGCATACGCCCGCTTCGGTAAACAGCAAACTGAAGTTCAAATTGCCAGTCTTGCAAACGATGCTGGAATTATCGGTGCTGCACTTCTTTGGAAGAATGACGGAGAGTAACCCATGAAACACAAAATAATTCGACAGTGTGAAATCTGCGGAAAAGAATTTACGATAAAAAGCGGAAGCCAGATTTACTGCTCCGATGAGTGTTATGCGAAAAGTCAGGAGAAAAAGTTTAAGGAAGAACGAAAAAAGCAAAAGAAAAAAATTCTTTCCATTGACGATGTCTTAAAAATCGGACGTAAGTATAACATTGTTGGTTATGCAAATATTGTAAAATTCATCGAGGAAAACGGCATTACACAATAACATCCGATACATATTTTTCTGTTAAAAGAGGTAGGAACCTTAGGATTCCTACCTCTTTTTGTTGCTGATTATCAACTACTTACCGCATCCGCAGTCGTTCATATAAAACTTTTTCGGTTCGCATTCACCGGACTGAATCCGGTTTAAAACCTCACCGAAACGCTGGAAGTGCACAACTTCTCGTTCGCGAAGATAACGGATTACTCGTTCCACATCCTTGTCATCACACATTCTTAAAATGTTGTCGTAGGTGGCGCGCGCTTTTTGTTCTGCTGCCAAGTCTTCCACCAAATCGGCGATGGGATCGCCTTTTACGGCAATATATTCCGCTTTCCAGGGATTTCCCGCCGCAGCAGCGGGGTAAACACCTTTGGCGTGGTCAATATAGTAAGCTGCAATAGGGCTGTTTTCAATTTCGCCTGTGGTTGCATTTTTGGTTAACTGATGGATGAGAGTTGCCACCATTTCAAGATGAGCTAATTCTTCGGTACCCACATCGTGTGTATAATGCTCCCTTTCGTAAAATCTTCTTAAAACTCAATGAAATCAAAGCATTTGTGCTTTGGTAGAAGTCTTGATTATGCGAGAAAAAGCGAATGATTCAAGAGGGTATTGATTCTAAAATATTCCATCAAAGTAAAGTATGTTAAACCTGGTAAGAAAAGTACGGTTATCTTCTTCATACAAAAAGACAACTGCATGGGAACTGCTTTCTGTAATTGTAATGCAGCTGTCAAGCTTTTGATACCACTTTCAGGTGTTAAGACTGTACGATTCTCTTCTATGGGGTGTTCGAATCAATAATTTCATAGTATTTATATTTGTGCAATAAAATTTTTGTGATTTTTATACAATTTTCATATTGGTTAACAGGAAAAGTTGGATTATATTTGACAAATGGCATCTTCATATGTTATAATGTAAAAGGTTTATTTTGCCTAACAGAAAAACAAAAGAACCATTTTAGAATGAATTAATAAAATAACAATGTGACTATTTCTACGGAGTTACAAAGCAAAGGAAGCTGGAACAATGCATAATTTAAAGAATAAAAAATTGTTGATTTTAGGCGGAGCCTTTCAGCACAAAAAACTGGTAGCTGCAGCAAAAGAATTGGGCATTATCACTTATGTTACCGATTTTTTGCCTTTGGAAGAAGCTCCGGCAAAACAAATTGCAGACCACTATTTTATGGTAGATGCTTTTGATGTTGACGGTGTGGTGGAATTGTGTAAGCAGGAGGGGATTGACGGTGTTCTTTCCACTTCCCTGGATGCCTGCCAGAGACCGTATTTTTATGTTTGCCAAAAATTGGGCGTTCCCTGTTTCGGTACGGAAGAACAGTTTCGTATTCTGACCGATAAAACAGCATTTAAAAAATGCTGTCGGGAAAACGGAGTGGACGTCATTGATGAATATACGATAGAAGATTTTCAAACTGAAGAAATCTGTGCAAAACGGGTCACCTTCCCTGTGATTATGAAACCTTGTGATAGCCGCGGTTCTCGCGGACAATCTATTTGCGATACATACGAAGAGGCTCTGAAGGGGATAGAGTTTGCACTTTCGGAAAGCAAAAGCGGGAAAATTATTATAGAAAAATATATGGGGCAGGCAAATGACTTTTCTATGACCATTCTGGTGGTAGATGGGCATCCTTATCCCTTCCGCACGGTGGACCGTTTTTTAGGAACATATGAAGACGGTTTGGACAAGCTGGCAGTAGGTTCTGCTACTCCCTCTGTGTTTACCGATTTTTATATGAAAAATGCCCATGATAAAATTTGTAAATTTGTGAAAGCAATCGGTCTGAAAACCGCACCCATGTTTATGCAGGGATTTGTGGATGGCGACACTATCCGTTTTTATGACCCGGGTCTTAGATTGCCCGGCAGTGATTTTGAGCGTGTTTATGAATATGAATTCGGAAGAAATATTTTATATCCGCTGATTGAATATGCGCTTACAGGACACGCTTCCCGTGAGGATTATCAGTTTAGTGAGCAGGATGTGTACTTGAACCAAAAAAGCTGTTCTCAGATTCTTTTGGCGTTAAGACCGGGAACCATTTCTGAAATTTCGGGTATGGATGAGGTGAAGGCACACCCAAATGTGATTTCTGTTTCGGAACGATTCCGCGTGGGAGACACGGTGAAAGAGACACATAATGTGGGACAGCGTTTTTGTGAAATTGATATTTTATGTGATACCAACGAGCAGATGGCGGAAGTGGTTGCATGGATATACGATACCTTAAAAATTTATGATGAAAATCACGAGGAAATGGCAATTTCCAGATATAATCCCAAACGGTTTACCGACCGTGATGCAAAGTAAGAAAAATCGAGGGAATCAATATGAAACCTTTTTTAGTAGATGTGCCGGTCAGAATCAACATCTGGATACGACCGGAGTGTCAGCGAAAACAGTTTGAAATTTTAAAGCAGGCGCGTCCCAGCATTTTATTTTTGATTTCTGATGGCGGAAGAAATGAAAAGGAATGGGAAGCTATATACAAAAACCGTGCAATTTTTGATACAGAGATAGACTGGGAATGTACCGTTTATAAGCTATATGAAGAAAAAAATAATGGCTTATACGCTATGGGGAAGAAGATGAGCGCTCTTGTTTGGGAGAAAGTTGACCGATGCATTTTCCTGGAGGATGATGTGTTGCCGTCTTTGAGTTTTTTCCGGTATTGCAAAGAGCTTTTGGACCGTTATGAAAACGATCCCAGAGTTTCTGCTATTTGCGGAATGAATCATTTGGGCGTATATGAGGAGGCAACCTCTGATTATTTCTTCTCCCGTCAGGGGTCTATCTGGGGTACTGCCCTGTGGAAAAGAACCATCCTGCAAAGAGATCCTGAGTTTCAGTATAACGATCCCTATACCCTGAAGTTATTAAAACAGAGAACCCGTCACAACAAGCCTTACTGGAAGAAACTGAATTTGTATTTGCAGCAGGAGTATGTGGACGGTCATGTAGCCGGAGGCGAATTTTGGCACGATTTCAATATGTACGGACACAATCAGGTTTGGATTGTGCCGAAAAAGAATATGATTTGTAATATCGGCTGTACGGAGGATTCGGTACACGCCTCTGAACTCAGAAAAATGCCCAAAGGTGCCAGACAGATGTTTAATATGAAAACTTATGAGCTGGAGTTCCCCCTAAAGCATAATCATTATGTGATCCCCGATGTGGATTACGAAAAACGGCGGAACCGTGTGTTAGGATATTGTTATCCAATGGTGAAATTCTACCGTGGTGTAGAAGGAGCCATCCGTCATTTCATCTACGGTGATTTCAAGAAAATTATCAAACAACGGATGAAAAAATCGAAAGGGGATCAGTGCATTGAAAAATGAGGATGCGAAACTGAAGTCTGGGGCGATGTCCGGTATTGTATGGAAGTTTGCTGAAAAAATCGGCATCCAGGGGATGCAGTTTATCATCCAGATTGTTTTGGCAAGACTTCTGCTTCCGGAAGATTATGGATTGGTAGGTCTTATCACCGTCTTTATCACTATTTCCGATGTGTTTATTCTTCAGGGATTCACCACTGCTCTGATTCAGAAGAAAAATGCTGATGAAACGGATTTTTCCTCTGTATTTTATGCCAATTTGATTATGGCGGTTGTGCTGTATATCCTGCTTTATTTTCTGTCACCCGGGGTGGCTTGGTTTTATAGTGAACCCAGACTCACTGAGTTAATGAGAGTGCTCTCTCTTTCGGTAATTGCAGGGGCCTTTTCTGCAGTACATAACTCCATTATGTCTCGTAATCTGGAGTTTAAGAAGAGTTTTTTCAGAATGATGGCAAACCTATTGACCCAAGGTGCTGTAGGGATTGGATGTGCCTACATGGGATTTGGCGTCTGGTCATTGGTGTTTTCCAAACTGGCAGGAACGTTGGTTGGTTCTGTGGTCATTTGCGCCACAGTCAGATGGCATCCGAAACGGTTATTCTCAAAAGGACGGCTGAAATCTCTTTTCTCTTTCAGCTCCAAAATTCTTGGAACAAACTTGCTCAATACTGTGTTTAATAATATCCATTCCATTTTAATCGGAAAGTTTTTTGCGAAGGCAGAGCTTGGTTATTATCAGAGAGGGCAACAGATTCCGCATACAATGATGACTGCGGTGGACGGCAGCTTAAATGAGGTTTTATATCCTACCTTATCCAAATTGCAGGATGATTTGTCCAAGGTGAAGGCGGCATTGCGCCGTTCCATGAAAACCAGTAGTTTTATTATGTTTCCCGTGCTTTTGGGAACGGTAGCCGTAACACACGATTTGGTGCTGTTTTTACTCACTGAAAAATGGCTTCCCTGCGTGCCGTTTATGCAGCTTTCTTGTGTTGTCTGCATGTTTTGGCCGTTTTCTGCAAGAACACACGCGTTAAATGCAATTGGGGAAAGTAAAGTGACCTTCCGATTGTCGCTGATTGGGAAATCCATTACGTTAGTTCTCATTATAGCTTGTATTCCCTTTGGCATTTATGCAATTTTATTGGGAACCATATTGGCATCTACCATTAATTTGTGGATTGTATCTCACTATGTGAACAAATATATCGGCTATTCCATCAAAGAATTTTTAGGAGATATTTTACCTTTACTGTTGCTATCCGCTGTTATGATGGTTTTAGTAATGGGCTTGGGGATGGTTCTTCCGCTTCCCGTTTTACCGAAACTCATTGTGCAGATTGTATTTGGAATGGTGGTTTATGTGGTATTAGCGAAATTGTTCAGGGTAGATTCTTTTGATTACCTTTTGAATATTGTGAAGAAGATGTTGAAGAAATAGAGGAGGGACTCCGGATGGAGGTTATTGCTACCAATCTCGAAGATGTGAAAATTTTAAAACCCCGTGTTTTCCAGGATGAACGAGGCTTCTTTTATGAAACAATCAGCACAAAAAAAATGGAGGCTGCAGGGATTTCATTTGTGCCGGTTCAGGAGAATATGGCATTTTCAATAAAAAAAGGTGCGATCAGAGGATTGCATTTTCAAAATAATCCGATGGCGCAGGCAAAAATTGTGCGTTGTACCCGTGGAAGTGTGATGGATTATGCAGTGGATTTAAGAAAAGAATCGCCCACTTATCTGCAATATGTGGCGGTGGAGCTTTCGGAAGGAAACAAACTGCAGCTTTATATTCCAAAAGGATTTGCCCACGGGGTGATTTCTTTGGAGGATGATACCGTTATTGAATATTTTGCAGATAATTGGTACAGTCCCGAACATGACCGTTCCGTACGCTATGATGACCCTGCAATTGGAATTGACTGGGGATTTTCGGAATTGATTCTGTCGGAAAAAGATCGTACCGCACCGCTTGTTTGTGACAGCGATTGTAATTTTTAAGGAGGAAAAAACAATGTCTAATAAACAGATTAACGTAACTCGTTCTTCAATGCCTACATACGAAGAATACTGTGAAGAAATTAAAAGCCTTTGGGATTCCAGATGGCTGTCGAACCGCGGTGCAAAACATAAAGAATTTGAGGTAGCATTGCAACAATATCTTGATGTTTCTGATGTGTCGTTATTTGCCAACGGGCATGTAGCACTGGAAGTGACTATTGATGCTTTCGGCTTGGAAGGAGAAGTCATTACCACTCCCTATACTCACTGTTCTACCACTCATGCGATTGCCAGAAACGGATTAACTCCGGTGTTCTGTGATGTGAATGACAGAGATTTCACCATTGATGCAGATAAGATTGAAGACTTAATTACCGAGAAGACCTGTGCGATTGTGGCGACTCATGTTTACGGATATGTTTGTGATGTAAAGAAAATCGAAGAAATTGCAAAAAAGCATAATTTGAAAGTAATCTACGATGCGGCACACGCTTTTGGTGTGACAGTGGATGGAAGAGGCATTTCCAACTATGGGGATGCGTCCATGTTCAGCTGCCATGCAACGAAAGTGTTCCATACCATTGAAGGCGGTATCACTGCGTTTAACGATAAGGATGTTTATGCGAAAATTGACCAGCTTACCAACTTCGGTTTTACCAGCCACGAATCGGTTGCTTATGTGAGCACCAATGCCCGTATGAATGAATTTGAAGCGGCAATGGGAATCTGCAATCTGCGTCACATTGACGGAGAAATTGCAAAAAGAAAACTGGCAGCAGACCGTTACCGTGAACGTCTGGAAGGGGTAGAAGGTATTCGTCTGATTGCACCTCAGGAAGGTGTTACGCAGAATTATTCTTATTTTCCCGTTTTCTTTGACGGTTACCGTTATGACAGAAATGAAGTGCAAAAAATCCTAAGCGAAGAAAACATCTATGCCAGAAAGTATTTTTATCCTTTAACCAACGAATTGGAATGCTATATGGATGAATACGGTCATTATTCCCAACAGACTCCTGTTGCAAAATGGGCAGCAGACCATGTGTTGACTCTGCCGATGTATGCAGATTTAACTGTAGAAGATGTTGACAGAATTTGTGATATTATTTTAAAATAAATATAAAGGTGTGTGGTGTTATGAAAGGTATTATTTTAGCAGGGGGCAAAGGAACCCGTTTGTACCCGATGACCAAGGCTGTGTCCAAGCAGCTGTTACCTATTTATGATAAACCTTTGATTTATTATCCCTTGTCCACTCTTCTTTTAGCAGGGATTCGGGAGATTTTAATTATTTCCACTCCTGAGGATACTCCTGTTTACCAAAAGCTGTTAGGAGATGGCAAAAAACTGGGAATCAGCCTGACCTATAAGGTGCAGGAAGCTCCCAGAGGGCTGGCTGATGCTTTTATTTTGGGCGAAGAATTTATTGGAGATGACAGCGTTTGCTTAGTGCTGGGGGATAATGTTTTTTACGGAAGAAACTTCACCAAAACCCTGCAGGACGCAATGGCAAAAAACGAAGGTGCCACCATCTTCGGATATCCTGTCAGCGATCCCAGAGCCTTTGGTGTGGTGGAATTTGACAAGGATTTTAACGTGGTTTCCATTGAAGAAAAACCGGAGCATCCCAAGTCAAAATATGCGGTTCCCGGTCTGTATTTTTATGATAACAGCGTGGTGGAAATTGCAAAAAACGTGAAACCGTCTGCCCGTGGTGAAATTGAAATTACCGCAGTAAATAGTGAATACCTGCGACAGAAAAAATTAAGAGTGAAAATTTTTGACCGTGGTATGGCTTGGCTGGATACGGGTTCTCCGTCCGGTATGCTGCAGGCGAGTCAGTTTGTGCAGACGGTGCAAACTGTTCAAGGGATGTATATTTCTTGTATTGAAGAAATCGCTTGGCGCAGAGGTTTTATTACCACAGAAGAGTTGCATGCCATTGGAGAAGAACTAAAAATGACCGATTACGGAAGATATATCTTAGATATCGCTGAGGAGGAACTCAAATGAAAATTTTAGTGACCGGCGGCGCCGGATTCATCGGCGGAAATTTCGTGTATTATATGCTTAGAAAGCATCCCGAGTATCAGATTGTTTGCTTAGATGCTCTTACCTATGCAGGTAATCTGGAAACGCTGGAAGATGCTATGAAAAATCCTAATTTCAAGTTTGTAAAAGGGGATATCACCGACCGTGAAGCTGTGTTTGCCTTATTTCAGGCAGAGCAGTTTGACGTGGTGGTGAACTTTGCGGCGGAAAGCCATGTGGACCGCAGCATTGAAAATCCCGAGGTGTTCTTGAAAACCAATATTTTGGGAACTCAGGTGCTGATGGATGCTTCCCTAAAATACAATGTGAGCAGATACCATCAGGTTTCTACCGATGAAGTGTACGGTGATTTACCGCTGGACAGACCCGATTTGTTCTTTACGGAAGACACTCCCATTCACACTTCCAGCCCCTATTCTGCTTCCAAAGCTTCGGCGGACTTATTGGTGCAGGCATATCACAGAACCTTTGGTCTCCCTGCTACAATTTCCCGTTGCTCCAATAATTACGGCCCCTACCATTTTCCCGAAAAACTGATTCCCTTAATGATTGCCAATGCTCTGAACGATAAAGCACTTCCTGTTTACGGAGAAGGCTTAAACGTGCGTGACTGGTTATATGTGGAAGACCATTGTTCTGCCATTGATTTGATTATCCATAAGGGCAGAGTGGGTGAAGTGTATAACATCGGCGGTCATAACGAAAAAGCAAATATTGAAGTGGTAAAAACCATCTTGAAAGAACTTGATAAACCCGAAAGCTTAATCACTTACGTGACTGATCGAAAAGGTCATGATATGCGTTATGCCATTGACCCCACCAAGATTCATAACGAATTAGGATGGCTTCCTGCAACTAAATTTGAAGAAGGAATCAAACGCACCATTCAGTGGTATTTGGACAATACTCAGTGGTGGGAAAAAATCATCAATGGAGAATATCGCAACTATTACGAAAAAATGTATGCCAATCGATAAGAAAAAAGTCTGCAACAAGTTGTTGCAGACTTTTTTCGTTGATTATGATTGTTTGGTGAGAATACGGATTGCCTCTTTGGCGTATTCCGATAAATACTGTCCGTTCCGTAGGATGATTGCAGGCTGACGGACAGAGGGAATATTTTTTGGAAGAAATAAATGCATAGAGTGGTTGGGATCTGTGTTTTTAACAAACTGGAGGGGAATCAGAGTAGCTCCAATTCCTGCTTTTGCCATGGTCCAGGCGGTGGCAATTCCCACAACCTCCATCGCAATATGCGGTTCGTAATCGGAGGCGGCGCAAAGCTTATCAAATAAAATCCGCATTTCCTGATTTTGCCCTACTACCACAAAAGGAAGTTTATTGCAATCCTTGATGCTGATGGGGGAAAGGGAGTCTTTTTGAGCGATATTCGTTTTAGAAAGCAAATTCTGGGGGATTGCGAGTACAAGCGTGTCCCGTTCAATGGGAATGGTATTCAGTATTGCTTCGTCCACGGGAAGGTTTACCACGGCAAAATCATATTTTCCTTCCGCTGCTTTTTTACGGAGCTGGTCACTGGAATCTTCCTGTAAGATGATTTTTACCTGCGGATAGCTTTTTCGCAGTTCTTGAGTCAGTTCGGTCAGCAAATATTGGCTTCTAAACGGAGAAATTCCGATAATTAAATTGCCGCATTGTTCTGATTTGAACTCTTCCATACTGCGATATAACTGCTTTTCCTGATAGAGCAGTTTTTTTGCTTCTGCAATAAAATGCTCTCCGGCAGCAGATAAACGGATAGGATTGGTATCTCTTGAAAACAGTTCTACTCCCAGTTTTTTTTCCAGATTGGAAATTTGCTTACTGAGAGCAGGCTGAGATATTCTGAATCGGTCAGCTACCTGAGAAAAATTCAAACATTCGGACAGTGCAATCGCATATTCTAATTGTTTATGATTCATGGGAGCATTCCTCCTGACATTTCAATAAGATATTATTATGATAACCGAAAAGTTATAATTTGGCAAGAGAAAAAAGATATTTTCAAAAAAGAAAATACGAAAAATCAAAAAAAGACTTGACAAACTATCAAAAACTTGCTACAATATAACCAAATACGAATAATATATATAACTAAAAAATTATAGGAGGAAAAATAGTCATGCCAGTCTCTCTTTTATATTTGGGAGCTATGCTTCTGGTGATTATTGTCTGGTTCGTTTGTGTAAAACGGCCGATTTACGAAGCGGTTCTTTTAAGTTTTCTCTTTTTGTTGACCATTACAGGAACCTGGGGCAATGTGGGTGGATACATTGAGTCAGCCCTTTCCACTTCGCTTTTGTATTCCATGGTGGCATTTATGGCGATGTCGGTGGTGTTAACCAAGACCAAAATTGTGGATAGTTGCATCGGCATTATTTTATCCTTAATCGGACGTTTAAGAGGTGGAGCAGGATATACTGCAGTAGTGGCAAGTGCATTTATGGGTGCTTTGTCCGGTTCCGGCCCCGGAAATGTTATGGCAACAGGTGCTATTACCATTCCTGCTATGAAACGTTCCGGCTTTCCCCCTGAGCTTGCGGCGAATATTGAAAGTAATGCAAGTTATATGGGGAATATGATTCCGCCTTCTTCCAATATTGTGGCAGCTTTAGGTGCCTATCTGGCATTATATCCCGAAAGCAATCTTACTACAGGACAGTTTTGGATTATTCTGTGGGGTATTTCTTTTTGGTTCGTCCTGCAAAGAATCGGAATGGTATGGGCGTTCTGCAAATATTATAAGGTTCAGCCTATGTCCAAGGAAGAACTCCCCTCCATTCGAGAAAGCTTAAAAACCGGTTGGAAAGGCCTACTTTTACCTGTTATTATCTTGCTGCCGTTTATTTTGGACTATTTGTTTAAAGATACATTTTTCACCCAGCGATTGGGAAAAGACGGAGCAAAATACTTATCCTCATCCGTGTTATTGTTTGTTGGAGGTATTGCGGCCTTATATGCCTGGATTGTTACCCGAAACAAACAATTGAAAATTTCTGTTCATAAAATGGCAGAAATCTTCGGAAAGTCCATCAAATCTATTGCACCCTCCATTGGTGTTTGCGTATTTGGATATATGATTGGTGCATTGTTTTCCGATTTGAATGTGGCTGCAGATTTGGGAAACATTATTGCAAGCTGGCAGTTCGGGAAATTCCTGACGGTGGTTGCGGTTTGTGGGATTACCTGTTTTATGGGCATGGTGATTCCCGGTTCTTCTTTAGTGGTTATTTTTGGAAGTGTGTTTATTTCCGTGTTAACAAATGTGGGATGTAATCCCTTGTTGGTTGCAGCAATGCTTCCTTGTATTTGCGGCGTTATGTGTGGTATTACACCGCCTTTGGGATTGGGAATGTATGCCGGAATGACTCTGGCTGAATCCGATTTCACCAAAACTTTTCGGAATAACCTCTGGTGGGTTGCTGCCCAGTTTTTGATGCAGGTGGTTGTCTTGATGGGATGGCTCCCGATTATGGGGTTGTAAGGAGGAAAACGACGATGAAACATATGTTGAAGAAAACAGCAGATTTTTTGCAGTGGATTTTTGGATATGGTATCATGATTGTCTTGTTTTTAGGCGGTTTCACCTTCTTTGGATACCTGGTGGCGTTATGTGTTGGAGGAAGCACAGCAGCAGGTATTTGCAAGTTTCTTTATAAAGACTTCTTCCCCGTGGTGATTAAAACATCCAATATTTTGGTTTTATTGGGATTGTTTGTGATGTATTTAAAAGGTGAAAAAGCATTGACCTCCGAAAAAAAGACGAAAAAATCGTAATATAAAAAAATGACAATACCTGTTACAGTATTGTCATTTTTTATTGGTGTTGTTGTGATGTACATCAACAAAAAACAGGGCTTTTCCGTAAAAGAATTGGATAAAAAATAAATATTTCCCCCGTATATGAGATGCACTCCAAAGCTGAGACTTTTTTTGTCGCATTTCATGTACGGGGGATTTATTATGTGTGCCATTGCTTTTTGTAGCTTTTATTTTACGTTACGACAAAAACCGATAATGCTTCTTAGATTGTGAAGTTCGATATCAATGAAACTGATGCAATAGATTATTATACATATAGTTTGTATTTTTGCTCTCCAAAAGGGGAGCTTTTTTTATGTCAATCCATTTTCAATTATGCTATTCAGAACTGGAATATCGAAAGCAATGCTACACATAAAATGAAAAAAAGGCGGTGTTGCTTTGTGGATATAAAGTATGTTGTAACTTGTGAAGATAATCATATTCCAAACGATGGGGAATTGATTCTTACCATTCAGAAGGCAATGCTTGTTGCTTTGTTTGAAAGTAAAAAAATAAACCACTTTCAGTACGAATATGCAATAGAATTGCTCGAAAAAAATTTTAGAAAGAAGTAATTTGTTGCGAATACTCAATGTAGATTGTAAAATTTTATTGAAAGAAGTTGGTTTATAATGCTAAATGTAGCAGCATATTGTAGAGTTTCAACCGACAAAGACGATCAGGCAAACAGTTTTGAAAGTCAAAAGTTGTATTTTGAGGAATATATAAAAAGAAATCCCGAATGGGAGCTTTATGAAATCTATGCTGACGAAGGCTTAACAGGAACAAATACAAAAAAGAGAAAAGCCTTCAATAAAATGATTGCAGATGCACATTTGGGAAAATTTGACCTGATTATCACAAAAGAAGTCAGCAGATTCGCAAGAAATACAGTAGATACGTTGCAATACACAAGAGAATTAAAATCTCTAAATATCGGTGTTTATTTTGCACTTGATAATATTGACACTCTTGCGCCGGACGGAGAGCTTAGACTAACCATTATGGCATCGCTCGCACAGGAAGAAAGCCGAAAGACTTCTGAACGTGTAAAATGGGGACAAAAAAGGCAAATGGAAAAAGGTGTTGTCTTTGGACGAGATATGCTTGGATATGATGTAATAAATGGTGTATTGCATATCAACGAAGAAGGAGCAGAGATTGTAAGATTGATATTTCATAAGTTTGCTATAGAGAAAAAAGGTACATACACCATAGCAAGAGAACTGCGTGAGGCAGGATATAGAACGATAACGGGAAATGCAATATGGACAAATACTGTTATTCTGAAGGTTCTACGGAATGAAAAGTATTGTGGTGATCTTATTCAAAAGAAAACTTTTACTCCTGATTTTCTTACACATCAAAAAAAATACAATCGTGGTGAAGAAGATTTTGTTGTGTTAAGGGACCATCACGAGCCTATTGTTTCAAGAGAAATTTGGGATATGGCACAATATGAACTTGATAAACGCTCACCGTCTGAAGAAATCAAATTAAGACATAGTAATCGTTATCCACTATCGGGAAAAATAGAATGTGGTTGTTGTGGAAACAGATTTGTGTCAAGAACAAAAAAAAGAAAAGACGGAAGCAGATATAAAGCTTGGCGATGCTATGAAGCAACACAGCACGGTTTACCGAAAGTAGATAAAGCCGGAAATCATATCGGCTGCTTTGTTAATTCGCAAATTCGTGATGAAGATTTTATGCTTGCGATTCAGAAAGTTATTGAAAATTTAAAAGCAAACAGAAAAGTAATTTTAGATGGAGTTCTTGATGTCTTGAAAGTTGTATTTGAAGCAGGAGAAAGTAAACATCTTGACGAAGATGCAATCAAAAAGAAAATCGAAAATCTTACATCCAAATCGGAAAGACTGCTTGATTTGTATTTGAGTGAGGATTTGATGAAAGAGGAGTACCGCCAAAAAAAAGAAAACTATCAAAATGAAATTTCTAAGCTAAATGAAAAGCTGAAAGCAGTAAGAAAAGAAAGGCGTTATGCCTATGACAGTAATCATGCAATAACTGAAATCAGGGAATATCTTTCCGACATACTTTATCTAAAAAAGCAAGACGAAATGTTTTATAAAACCATTATTGATAAGATCGTTGTTTTTGACAGAAAGCATTTCGATGTTTATATCAATTTTGCTCCCACACGGATGGAAAGTAGTGCTAAATTCAGCGTCAGAGCCGAATGACCTGTGTG
>JAZNNT010000097.1:0-5294 GCA_045580405.1 Clostridia bacterium | reverse complement strand
GGTGCTGATTATGTTGGCGCAGAAGAACTGGTTACCAAAATTCAGGGTGAAAACTGGTTTGAATTCGACGTTGTTGTTGCAACTCCCGACATGATGGGCGTTGTTGGTAGATTAGGTAAAGTATTAGGTCCCAAAGGATTAATGCCCAACCCCAAAGCCGGCACCGTTACCATGGATGTTGCAAAAGCAATCGCTGATATCAAGAGCGGTAAAATTGAATACCGTTTAGATAAAACCAACATCATCCATTGCCCCATCGGAAAAGTTTCCTTTGGCGCAGAAAAACTGATGGATAACTTCTCCGCTTTAATGAGCGCTGTTATCAAAGCAAAACCGGCAGCTGCAAAAGGTCAGTATTTAAGAAGCGTTACCGTTGCTTCCACCATGGGCCCCGGTGTGAAAATCAATCAGTCTAAATTAACTGACTAATTGTATTTTCTAAAAAAATTGTAAAATTCCCTTGACAAAATCATATTTTTATGATACACTTGTTGAGGTTTGTTCCAAAGACAATAGGCGGTTGGCTTACCAACCTTAAAATTCGCCTATCGAGGAAGACGATAAAATTTGTTATTTCATAATGGATATTTATCATAACTGTCCTCATTTTGTCTTTGTGAGGACAGTTATTTTTTGGTAGATGGAGGTGTATAGAAAATGCCAAGTAACAAAGTATTAAAAGCAAAACAGCAGGTTGTTGTTGAATTGTCTGAAAAAATGGCAAAAGCAAACTCCGGTGTTTTAGTAAACTACTGCGGCATCACCGTAGAAGAAGATACTGCTCTGCGTAAGCAGATGAGAGAAGCAAACGTTGAATACAGCGTTGTGAAAAACACCTTATTAAACTTTGCTGTAAAAGATACCGAATTATCCGGTCTGTGCCCCTACTTAGAAGGCCCCACCGCATTAGCAATCGGTATTGATGATCCCATCGCTCCGATCAGAATCGTTAGCGAATTCATCGAAAAAAACAAAAAATTGGAAATCAAAACCGGTTTCTTCGAAGGCAAAATGTTAGAACAGGCTGATATCGAAAAAATCGCGAAGTTACCTTCCAAAGAAACTTTACTTGCAAAAGCTTTCGGCGGCTTAAAAGCTCCTATCTCTGCATTTGCAAGAGTTATCAATCAGATCAAAGAACAAAAAGAAAGCCAGAGCGCATAATTGCAGCCTGATGCTTATCTCAAAATAGGTGCGAAATCGCACAGAAAATGGAGGAATAAAAAATGAGCGAAAAAATTACTAAATTAATCGAAGAAGTTAAAGAATTAACCGTGCTGGAACTGGCTGATTTAGTTTCCGCATTAGAAGAAGAATTTGGCGTAAGCGCTGCTGCAGGTGCTGTAGTAGTTGCTGCTGGTGCTGCTGCAGGCGGCGCTGCTGCTGAAGAAAAAACCGAATTTGATGTTGTTATGACCTCTTTCGGCGACAAAAAATTAGACGTTATCAAAGTTGTTAGAGAAATCACCGGTTTAGGCTTAAAAGAAGCTAAAGACATGGTAGAAGGCGTTCCCTCTAAGATCAAAGAAGGTGCTTCCAAAGAAGACGCTGAAGCTATCAAAGCTAAATTAGAAGGCGCTGGCGCAGCTGTAGAACTGAAGTAATTCAAAACTACATTTGTAAACTGTGGGGCTATTGTGCAGATTATCGCACGGTGGCCCCATTTTTTTACACAACTATGATACGAAAAAAATAATGGAACGGGAAAGACTTTGAAAATAAAGAAAATCAATGAAAAACCTTGATTTTTTCACAGAAAATACTTGACAAACGGGTACTTTTATAGTACAATACCGTATGTCAAGTATTTTTACTTTACACCAAAAAGCAAAGGAACGGTTTTATGAAAGAGATTAAATACGGTGTTTTGCTTGATTTTTACGGGGAACTGCTCACCGAAAAACAGCGGGATTCCTTGGATTTATACTATAATGAAGATTATTCTCTTTTGGAAATCGGCGAACATTTAAACATTTCCCGTCAGGGTGTGCATGAATGCATCAAAAAAGGGTGCGAGCATCTGGAAGAATACGAAAAAGTGCTTGGACTCTACCAAAAAGAGCTGGAAAAAGAATCCCTGAAGGCTGAAATGATAGAAAAACTTTCTCACTTGGATGAGAACACAAAAAAAGAAATTACCCAATTGTTAGATAGATTATAAGGAAAGGAGAACTACGCATATGTTTGACTCGTTAAGAGAAAAGCTGGACGGCGTGTTCAAAGCTCTCCGTGGAAAAGGAAAACTGTCTCAGGATGATGTAAAGCTCGCTATGCGTCAGGTTCGTCTCTCCTTGTTGGAAGCAGATGTTAACTTTAAAGTTGTAAAAGAGCTGGTTGCAAAAATTACCGAACGTGCTGTGGGTACCGAGGTGTTGGAATCCTTGACTCCTGCACAGATGGTTATTAAAATTGTCAATGAAGAACTGATTGCTTTAATGGGCAGCGGCAATGAAAAGATTAAAATTGCTGACCGTCCGCCAACGGTTATTTTGCTTGCCGGTCTTCAAGGGGCAGGGAAAACCACCACCGCAGCAAAACTGGCACTTCATTTAAGAAAACAAGGTAAAAAGCCCTTGTTAACCGCTTGTGACGTTTACCGTCCCGCAGCGATTGATCAGTTAAAAACTCTGGGTGCAGGGTTAAATATTCCCGTTTTCACCATTGACGGTTCCCGTGATGCTGTGAAAATTGCAAAAGACTCTTTGGATTTTGCAGTTCGTAACTTAAACGATATTGTCATTATCGATACCGCAGGCCGTTTGCATATCGATGACGATATGATGAACGAAATCAAGCGCATCAGCGCAACGGTAAATCCTACCGAAATTTTGTTGGTAATTGACGCTCTGTCCGGTCAGGATGCCGTAAATTCCGCAAAAGCTTTTGACGAAGCGCTTTCTATAGACGGTTTAATCTTAACCAAGTTAGACGGTGACTCTCGTGGCGGTGCTGCACTGTCTGTCAGAGCAGTTGTGGGAAAACCGGTCAAATTTGCAGCTGTTGGTGAAAAGCCCACCGACTTGGAACCCTTCTATCCCGAACGTATGGTTTCCCGTATTTTAGGGATGGGAGACGTGCTTTCCTTAATTGAAAAGGTGAGCCAGGAGGTTGACGAGAAAAAAGCCCTGGAATTGGAAGAAAAGCTAAAGGCGAACCGTGGTATGGACTATTCCGACTATCTGATGCAGCTGCAGCAGATTCAGAAGATGGGCTCCATTAAGGATTTGCTTGGCTTCTTACCCGGCATTAATAAAAAAGCAATTGATGAAGCCAATATTGACGAAAAGAAATTTGTTCGTTCCCGTGCCATCATTCAGTCTATGACGGAAGAAGAACGCAGCAATCCGAAAATAATGTCCTTCTCCCGTAAAAAGCGTATTGCCGCAGGCAGCGGTACTACCATCCAGGACATCAACTCGCTCACCAAAGAGCTTGAAATGATGAACAAAATGATGAAGGAATTTAAGAACAATAAAAAATTTGCCCGCAAAATGAAGGGCATGATGGGGAAAATGGGAATGCCGGAATAATCCATTCCCGATACCAAAAAAGGCAGAGTCTTGGATACTAAAAAAGGCAGAGCCTTGATCAAAAAAGTTTAAAAAAATATTTTTATAGAAAGATGCCCGAATCGGGCAAAGAGGAGAAAAAAATGGCAGTAAAAATCAGATTAAAAAGACTTGGCGCAAAAAAAGCACCCTTCTACAGAGTTGTAGTTGCAGATTCCAGATACCCCAGAGACGGTAGATTCATTGAAGAAATCGGTACCTACAATCCTATGACCAACCCCAACACCATCGACATCGATGCTGATTTGGCTAAAAAATGGTTAGCAAACGGTGCTCAGCCTACCGATACCGTAAAAGTATTACTGAAAAAAATCGACGTAATTAAATAATAACGGCGTAAGAGAGGAACTCCAAAATGAAAGATTTATTGACCTTTCTGGTAAAATCTATCGTGGAAAACGAAGATGCCGTTGTGATTGAAGAGCACGAAGGAGAAAATGCGTTTATCTATAAAATCAGCGTTGCTCCCGAAGATATGGGCAGAGTAATCGGCAAACAGGGCAGAATTGCTCAGTCCATCAGAAGCATTGCCAAGGCGGCAACTCCCAGAGATCGCAAAAAAACCATTGTGGATATTGTGTAATTTGGGCAATGAATGTAAGATGGCAAGTGTTCCCGAGGGGATACTTGCCATTTTCCAAACAGATCAGAGGTGAAAATAATGGGTACTTTAATGGAACTCGGCTATGTGAATAATGTAAGAGGATTACGGGGAGAAATCAAGGTAATCCATTATTGTGACTACAAAGAGTTTTTTGAAGAATTGGATTCGGTTACGATTAAAAATACCGAATATGAAATTGAAAGCATCAAATACTATAAAGACCAGGTAATTTTAAAGCTTTCCGGTATTGATACTGTGGAAATGGCAGAAGCACTGAAGAATCAGACTGTTTATGCCGAAAAGGATGCGTTGCCAACATTACCTGAAGGCGTGTTCTACATTGCCGATTTAATCGGCGTGAAGGCGTACTTGGAAAACGGCAGCTATGTGGGAGAAGTGACGGATGTGCTCCAGAATGGTCCCACAGACATTTTTGTTTTAAAAACGGAAGACGGTGGGGAAGTAATGATTCCCAGAGTAAAGGAATTTATTCCGTTTATTTCTGTTACCAATAAAAAAATGACCATTACGCCCATTGAAGGGCTGTTATAGAGGTTGGGGTATTCGATATGAAATTGAGTATTTTAACCATCTTCCCCGAAATGATTGAAAATTTTTTGGGAGAAAGCATTATTAAACGTGCCAGAGATAAGGGAATTATTGAAGTGCAGGCGGTGAATATCCGGGATTTTTCTGAGGACAAGCATAACCGTGTGGACGATTATCCCTTTGGGGGCGATTTGGGAATGCTGTTTAAACATGAACCGGTGATTCGGGCTTATGATAGCCTGACCGAGCAGGACGGCACAAAACCCTTTTGTATTATGATGTCGCCAAAAGGTGTTCCCTTTACTCAAAAAATTGCTAATGAACTGGCAAAAAAAGAAAATATCTGTATCGTTTGCGGACACTACGAGGGCATTGATGAACGGGTAAACGAAACCATCTGTGATTTAGAATTATCCCTGGGTGACTTTGTGTTAACCGGCGGAGAATTGGCGGCAGCAGTGATGTCGGATGCCATTTTGCGACTGGTACCCGGTGTGTTGGCAGAGGACGATTCGTCAAGTCGGAGGCCAAGCGGGCTTAGGAAGACAATTAGGGGCTACAACTCCTTGGCC
>JAZNNT010000096.1:0-19431 GCA_045580405.1 Clostridia bacterium | reverse complement strand
TTGGCCTCCGACTTCCTCTTGAGTATTTTTTTTCGCATTTTTGCTTTCAGGAAGAATTTCACCTTTGTAAATCCAAACTTTAACGCCTAACTTACCGTAGGTGGTATTCGCTTCTGCAAAACCGTAGTCAATATCTGCTCTTAAGGTCTGCAGCGGAATGGTTCCTTCATGATAATGCTCAGTTCTTGCAATTTCAGCTCCGCCAACACGGCCGGAAACGGAAGTTTTGATACCTTTTGCACCGAACTTCATAGTTCTCTGCATGGACTGTTTCATCGCTCTTCTGAAGGAAATACGTTTTTCCAGCTGAGCTGCGATGTTTTCAGCTACTAAAGTTGCATCCATTTCTGCAGGTTTTACTTCAACAATGTTTACGTTAACGTTTGCATTGCCGCCCAGTAAATTTACAACAGAAGCTCTGATTTTTTCTAATTCTGCACCGCCTTTACCGATTAACATACCGGGTTTTGCAGTGAACACTTTAACAAAGATTTTATTTGCTTTTCTTGCAATTTCAATTTTGGAAATGCCGGCCTGGAACAGAGATTTCTTTAAGAACACTCTGATTTTGTGGTCTTCTACCAAAGTATCGCCGAATTTGTGATCCGGAGCATACCATTTGGAGTCCCAATCTTTAATAACGCCGACTCTTAAACCATGCGGGTTAACTTTCTGACCCATTACTCATACCTCCTATTCTTTTTCTTTTACAACCACGGTAATATGGCTGGTTCTTTTTGCGATTCTGAATACTCTACCCTGTGCTCTGGGCTGAATTCTTTTCAGAATCGGGCCTGCGTTTGCGAAGCATTCGGAAACATACAGGTCGTCTTTTGCCATATTATGATTGTTTTCCGCATTAGCGATAGCTGATAATAACAGTTTTTCAACCAGCGGGGATGCAGCTTTGGGAGTATGTCTTACGATAGCCAAAGCCTGACCAACGGGTTTGTTTCTGATTAAATCAATTACTATCTTTACCTTGCGGGGAGATATTCTAGCATAACGGAGAGTTGCTCTTGCCTCCATTTTTATTCCTCCTCTTTCACCCTTAGGTGGTTCTAAAATTTAAACTTATGTGTCGGGATTTTTCTAACAAATCACCCGGATTATTTTGAAGTTTTTGCACCTGCGTGACCTTTGTAGGTTCTGGTAGGAGCAAATTCGCCCAGGTTGTGACCAACCATATCTTCGGTTACATACACGGGAACATGTTTTCTTCCGTCATACACTGCAACGGTGTGTCCAACAAACTGCGGGAAAATAGTAGAAGATCTGGACCAAGACTTTAACACTCTTTTTTCGCCTTTATCATTCATTTCTTCAATTCTCTTCAAAAGTTTGGGGTCCACGAAAGGCCCTTTTTTGATTGAACGGCTCATATTTCTGCCTCCTTGTAGATTTTTTCGCACGAGCTGTGCGTTTTATCGGGGTACCGAATCCGACAAGCGTCGGATTACGGTGTATGTCGATGATTATTTACCGTTTCTGGTCTTCACGATCAGGCGGTTAGTGATTTTCTTTTTCTTTCTGGTTTTTAAGCCCAGAGCCGGTTTACCCCAGGGAGTAACAGGAGCCGGACGACCGATGGGTGATTTACCTTCACCACCACCATGAGGATGGTCACAGGGGTTCATAACAACACCACGAACGGTAGGTTTGATACCCATATGTCTTGTTCTACCTGCTTTACCGATGGTAACGTTTTCATGTTCTAAGTTACTTACCTGACCGATGGTTGCTTTGCATTCGATCAGAACTTTTCTAACTTCGCCGGAGGGAAGTCTTACCTGAGCATAGTCACCTTCTTTAGCCATCAGCTGTGCTGCATTACCTGCAGAACGAACCAGCTGGCCGCCTCTGTTTTTGGTGATTTCCACGTTGTGGATAACGGTACCAACGGGAATATTTGCTAACGGTAAAGTGTTACCGGGTTTAATATCTGCGGTTGCAGAGGAGATAACCTTGTGACCAACTTTTAATTCGTTGGGAGCTAAGATGTATCTCTTTTCACCGTCTTCATACTGAACTAATGCGATGTATGCGGTTCTGTTCGGATCGTATTCTAAGCTCAGAACAGTTGCAGGCATATCCATTTTGTCACGTTTGAAGTCGATAATTCTGTACTTGGATTTGTTTCCACCGCCTCTGTGTCTTACGGTGATTCTGCCGTAGGAGTTTCTGCCGGCGTGTTTTTTCAGTTTAACAAGAAGAGATTTTTCAGGTTTTACATCAGACAACACAGAGAAGTCAGGTGCGGTCATATATCTTCTTGACGGTGTAGTCGGTTTATAAGTTTTTACTGCCATTATCAATCATCTCCTTATCTTAAACTTTCAAAGAATTCGATTGTTTTGGTGCCTTTTAGTTTGACAATCGCTTTCTTCCAGTCAGAACGTTTACCTTCGTGAACGCCGACTCTTTTGTTTTTGCCGATTACATTGATGGTAGTAACCTTGTCTACTTCAACCTTGAAGATTTCTTCAATGGCTTTTTTGATTTCGATTTTGTTGGCATTTGCACTTACTTTGAAAGTGTACTTCTGTTCAGCGAGCATGCCCATGGATTTTTCCGAAATGATCGGAGCAATAATGATATCGTATGCATTCATCTTAGCAGTACACCTCCTCTAATTTAGCTACTGCAGATGCTTCAATCACCAGTTTGGTGTGATTTAAAACATCGTAGGTGTTGATGGTATCAACAACTGCAGTTTTCACACCGGGAACATTGTTTGCGGAAGCGATTAAGTTTGCTTCTTTTGCACCGGTAACCACAAATGCTTTGGTATCTACTTTTAAGTTTTCTAAAATCTTAACGAAAGATTTGGTTTTGATTTCATCCATAGCCAGCTTATCCACAACAACAATGTTGTTTTCTGCTACTTTTGCAGATAAAGCGGATTTTAATGCCAGTCTTCTGGTCTTTTTGTTTAAGGTGTAGCTGTAATCTCTGGGTTTGGGACCTAAAGCCACGCCGCCACCTTTCCACTGGGGAGCACGGATGGAGCCCTGTCTTGCACGACCGGTTCCTTTCTGTTTCCACGGTTTTGCACCGCCACCGCTTACTTCGGTACGGGTTTTGGTTGACTGAGTACCCTGTCTCTGATTTGCCAGGTAGTTTTTCACAGTCATATGAAGAGCGGCATTGCTGATTTCAACAGCAAAAATCTCGTCTTTTAATTCGATTTCGCCGACTTCTTTGCCTTCAATATTATATAATGCTACTTTAGGCATCGTATTTCCTCCTTCCAGCCAAAGGCTGATTATCATTGTTTTGTCACCCTGGCGGGTGAAAAGCATTTTCTATATCTCTCTGTGATTACTTGGAAGCTTTCACAGCGCTTTTAACGGTAACTAATCCGCCTTTAGGACCGGGGATTGCACCTTTTACAAGGATCAGGTTTTTGTCTTCCATTACTTTCACGATTTCTAAGTTCTGAACAGTTACCTGAACATTACCCATGTGACCGGGAAGCTTTTTACCTTTGAATACTCTTGACGGAGAAGAACAAGCTCCCATAGAACCTGCGCTTCTGTGAACAGGACCTGCACCATGGCTCATCGGAACTCTGGACTGGCCGTGTCTCTTAATGGAACCCTGGTATCCTTTACCTTTGGAGATACCGGTTACGTCAACAGTATCACCTTCTTGGAAGATGCCTGCTTTGATTTCGTCGCCAACATTGTAAGAAGCGGTGTCTGCAAGTCTAAATTCTCTTAAGAATTTCATGATTGCGGTGCCTGCTTTCTTGAAGTGGCCCATTAAAGGTTTGTTAGATTTCTTTTCTTTGGTTTCCACAAAACCAACCTGAATTGAATTGTAACCGTCGATTTCTACGGTTTTCTTTTGGGTAACAACGCAAGGACCTGCTTCAATCACGGTAACCGGAACAAATTTACCGGTTTCGGAGAAAAGCTGAGTCATGCCGACTTTTTTACCCAGAATTGCTTTTTCCATAATGTTTTCCTCCTATGGTTATTGGTTGGGGGTTGCCCAACATGACCTTGGTACCCCAGAAGTTTTTAGGGTATCAGGCGGGCGGATTTTCGCCCATGCGAATTCTCTTTGACACAGGTAAGAGAAAACTCGCATACTATTATATATATGGTATAATAATAGTCGTCTTACAGTTTGATGTCAAATTCAACACCTGCGGGCAGGTCTAATTTCATCAAAGCGTCAACAGTTTTTGCAGTAGGATTCAAGATGTCAATCATTCTCTTGTGAGTTCTCATTTCAAACTGTTCTCTGGAATCTTTGTACTTGTGTACTGCTCTTAAGATAGTAACGATTTCTTTTTTGGTGGGAAGCGGAATGGGGCCGGATACTCCTGCGCCAGTTCTTTTTGCGGTTTCCACCACTTTTTCAGCGGACTGATCCAAAATAACGTGATCGTACGCTTTCAATCTGATTCTGATTTTTTCTTTCATTGCTGCCATAACCGTGTTTCCTCCTAAATAATTTTAAATTTTTTCGGTGTTCTGTTTCGGCTACACGGAACAATTTTTCTAACACTCACCCTCGTGTTTCACACCTATTCCATAAAATATCCCGAAGATTTTTACAACGTCTCATAAAAATTTTCGGGCATCAAAAGGTAATGATGTGAGTACACCAAGTCGTTATCATGAATTACCGTTTTTTAGCCGCCTGGTTTCAAACCAAACATACTCCGTGGAAATTCCCTTCAAAACAGCCGGTTTTCACCGTTTTGAAGCCACCTTCCACTTCATCGCATAACATAACCTTTGATATTATATCAGATTGTTTGTCAAATTGCAAGTGTTTTTTGAAAATTTTTAAAAATTTTTGAAATTTTTTTCAATTCTGCATTTTTTCAGCTTTTTTACATATTTTACCGGGAGATATGCTCCCCTGTCGGCAAACTAAACGGCATACAAAAGGCGACCGAATATCGGTCGCCTGATTTGCCTGATGCTCTTACAGAGCAGCTTTTGCTTTTTCTACTAAAGCAGTGAAAGCAGCGGGATCTGCAATTGCAATTTCGGATAACATCTTTCTGTTCATTTCGATGTTTGCTTTTTTCAGACCGTTCATCAGTCTGGAATAGCTGATACCGTTCATTCTTGCAGCAGCGTTGATTCTTGCAATCCACAGCTGTCTGAATTCTCTCTTTTTCTGTTTTCTGCCGATGTATGCATAAACTAAAGATTTCATTACTGCTTCGTTAGCAGTTCTGAACAGTCTGGATTTTGCACCTCTGTAGCCTTTTGCTAATTTTAAGATTTTTTTATGTCTTCTTCTGGTGACAACAGCACCTTTGATTCTTGCCATAGTTCTTAGTATCCTCCAACTTCTATAATTTCAAATCTTAGATAAAACCAATCTTATTTGTAGGGGATCAGTTTTTTGATTACTGCTGCGTTAGCTTCACAAGCATAGCCGCCCATTCTTAAGTGTCTTTTTCTCTTAGTGGTTTTTTTGTTTAAAATGTGTCTTCTGCCGGCTTTTGCTCTTTTTACTTTGCCACCTTTGGTCAAAGAAAATCTTTTAGCGGCACCTCTGTGTGTCTTAATTTTAGGCATGATAATTACTCCTCTCTTATTATATAAAATCTAAACCTAAAGTGCGGTTTATTTGGGGCCTAAAAACATAACCATGCTTCTGCCTTCCATTTTTGCAGGTTTATCCACCGTGCCGACTTCGGTAATCGCTTCGCCAAATCTTCTTAAGGTGTCTGCACCCAAATTGGTGTGTGCCATTTCACGGCCGCGGAAACGGACGGAAACCTTCACCTTATCTCCGGATTTTAAGAATTTGATTGCCTGATTCAGCTTGGTGTTGAAATCGTGAGTATCGATATTCACGGAAAGACGAACTTCCTTAATGGAAACCACTTTCTGATTCTTTTTGATTTCTTTTTCTTTTTTTGCCTGTTCAAAACGGTATTTACCGTAGTCCATAATTTTGCAGACCGGCGGAACCGCTTTGGGAGAAATCATAACTAAATCCAGATTCGCCTTAATTGCTGCTTCCATGGCATCTTTGATGGCTAATACGCCAAGCTGATCGCCGGAAGCACCGATAACTCTGACTTCTTTTTCGCGAATTTCCTCATTGATTGGTAATTCTTTCACGCTAATGGAAAAGCACCCCTATCTTTTATTTTTTTCAGTAATTCCTGACACAAAAAAAGACGGATAAATCCGCCCTCACAAAAATACACAGCCAAAATAGAAACTGCATATTTTTCCCATAACCTGCCGGGAATTCCCGACCAAGGTGAGAAGCGGAAACTTCTTCTTTCTAATATCAAGTACTTTGTTATTATAACACAGTTTTTTAATTTGTCAAGGTTTTTTAGAAATTTTTTCATTTTTTTAAAAATCCTTTTTGTTCTTTTTTGAAATTCAGATTGCATATAATACTATTATATAATAATAGGGAGGTAATTTGTGAAATTTCGATTTTCTTTGATGATACTATGTTTATCACTTGCTGTGATGCTCACAGGAGAAACTCTGTTTCAAACGATTCACGTGCAAAGTGATGCCTCTTATATCAAATGGGTGGAGTTTTCTATCCCCTCTCCCATTCTGTATCACGCCATTGAATTGGACATTCAGAGTCGCAACGAAGAGGAACGGATTGACTTTACCCGGGTGTTAAGTTATCTTGCCGCAAAAAACGGCGGCAACTTTAAAAATGTCTCTCAAGCGGATGTCACCAAAGCTGCCGAAGTTTTAAAAAATGGCACTCCCGCCGATCTCAAACAATTCAATTATTACTTAAATGCCTACGGTGCCATTTTAAACGGCTGGGTTGGTGAATACGAAGTAGAGCAAAAGACTGATGACGGCACCGTAATCACAGTGGTGAAATACGGATTAAAAATCCGTCATCCCGTGAAAGGTTATTATTCCGATTCCGATGATTTCGGCAACAGCCGCAGCTACGGCTTTCAACGAAAACACCAGGGGCACGATTTCTTTACCTCCACAGGAACACCTGTGGGTGCCATGGAGGACGGAGTAGTAGAAACCATGGGCTGGAACCGTTACGGTGGCTGGAGAATCGGCATCCGCAGTTTTGATGGGATGCGCTACTACTATTACGCTCACTTACGAAAAGACAATCCTTATGCCAAGGATTTAGCTGAAGGTCATACTGTAAAAGCCGGTCAGACCATTGGCTATGTTGGTCAGACCGGCTACAGTTACAAAGAAAATGTCAATAACATTCAGGTACCGCATCTGCATTTCGGCATTCAGCTGATTTTTAACGAAGTGCAAAAAGACGGCAATAACCAAATCTGGATTGACTGCTACCAAATTGCAAAGCTTCTTTCAAATCCCCCTGCGCCGATTACAGTGGAAGCTACGGTTGCACCTTAAAATTCCGATTTCTTAGCGTGCTCTCGGAATCTATCTGATACTCTTCGGAAACTCCGTATCCTGTTTGAATCAGAATCGGTAAATCCAACGCACGAAGCACAAAGCAGGCTACGTCTGCTCGTGTGGCAGGACTGTTTTGCTCAAATGCTACGCCTGTTGTAATACCGTTTTGCATAGAAACGGCCATCACACCCCCGGGATAACCGCCTATGCTGTTTGCCTTGGGAAGATAACCGCAAGAGGCAATCAGCATTTTTAAAACTTCCACATAGCTGACTTCCTTTTCAGGACAAAAGGTACCGTCAGGATAACCGTTAATAATCCCCTGCGCTTTCACAATCTCAATATAACCTGCCGCCCAGTGGGTGGTGGGAACATCGGAAAAAGAAGGAGTTAGCACCTTCGTTTTAACGGCAACATCCTCCAATGCCAATAAACGGCACACAATTACAGCCATTTCTGCTCTGGTCACCGTTTTACCAAGCAACAGATTTCCTTCCTCGTCCCCTGCCAAAATTCCCAGTGTTACCAGTTCTTCTGCTGCAAGCTCTCCCTGTGATTTTTGGGCCGTTACGGTCAGATTGCCTAATAATACAATCAGTAAGAGAATTGAAAAAATTTGTTTCAAGTGTTTCATTGTTTTGTTCCTTTCTTTTTAATTTCTTCTTGTGCTGAAACACCTATTTGCCGACGGTACTCCCCACCCCTCCTTTCGTCATCATATTTGGCAAATAAAAAGTGCGCAGCCAACCTCAATCGGAAAGCCGCGCACCAAAAAACGCACAGCTCCGTTTCAAAGGTTGCTACACACTTTTCAAATCATAACACAATCAATTGCTTGAAGGTATGACGAAACAAGAGCATACGCTTTTTACACTTTGTTTGGTAATAGCGTGCCCCTCAAGCAATGATGTTATGAAATTGTGTTTTTTCAATTTGAAAAGTTGTAGCAAAATTATTATACCACAGATTGCAATATTTGTCTACAACTTTTTTTAGGAGATATCTTTCGTATAAAAAAACGGCAACATTTCGTTGCCGTTTTTTCTATTGAATAATTAAAAAATCCATTGCAAAAAGCTCATTGCGCCGGTAGTAATAAAAGTTGCCACCAGGGTTCCTGTAAAAATTGCAGGCAGCGCATATTTCTCTCTCATATCCAAGAGTGCCGCAATCATAGAGCCGGTGATCGCACCGGTTCCGGGGACAGGAAGCGCCACAAATACGAACAGTCCCCATGCAGAATACTTTTGCAGTTGTTCTGCTTTTTTATGGGTTCTCTCTTCCAGCTTGTTTGCAAGTTTGCTGAAAAGCTTGGTTCTTCTTAAAAATGCCAGCATGGGACGGAACAGATAAATGATAAAGGGAACAGGAATCATATTTCCCAAAACACTCAATCCAAACAACTGCCAATAAGGCATTCCACTGTTTAAAAAGAATAAGATGGAATACCTTGCCTCCACCATGGGAATCATGGCAGAAAGAATAACCTTTAACCAAACGGGTAAAGGCAGATTTACAAAAAAGCTTTGGATTGCTTCAATCATAATCTATTCTCCATAATCAACATATTAGTCTTCTTTTTCCACTTTGACGCAGGCAATATTTAGGTCGGTAAGCTGTTTTGCATCCACAAAGTCGGGAGCGTTGGTCATTAGTTCAGATGCATTTTGCACCTTGGGGAAGGCAATCACATCACGGATAGAATCGCAGCCTGCCATCAGCATACAAAGTCTGTCCAGACCGTATGCCATACCACCGTGAGGAGGCGGGCCAAAACGGAAAGCATCCATTAAGAAGCCGAACCGTTCCTGAGCAGCTTCTTTGGAGAAGCCTAACACCCCAAACATTTTTTCCTGCAGTTTGGTGTCAAAAATACGGATACTGCCGCCACCGATTTCATTACCGTTTAACACAATATCGTAGGCTTTTGCACGAACTTCCCCGGGTGCAGTTTCCAGCTTGTCCAAATCTTCGTCCAAAGGTGCGGTAAAAGGATGATGCTTTGCCACATAACGATTTTCTTCTTCATCAAATTCTAAGAGCGGGAAGTTTACAACCCACAGGAAGGAGAAGGAATTTTCATCGTAAAGATTAAATTTCTTTGCCAAATCGCAACGCAGACTTCCAAGCACGGTATAAACCACGTCGGTTTTATCTGCAACGATTAAGATAATGTCACCGGCTTTTGCATTGGCTTTTGCAATCACTCTTGCCAGCTGTTCTTCCGTCATAAACTTAGCGATGGGAGATTTTACGCCATCTTCATTGACCACAATATAAGCCAGGCCTTTTCCGCCGTAGGTTTTCACAAGCTCACCCAATGCATCAATTTCTTTTCTGGAAAGCTTTGCACCCATACCGTCCCCATTGATGCATTTCACGCTGCCGCCATTTGCCAAAGCATTTTGGAACACGGTAAACTCAACGTCTTTTACTTCGTCGGATAAGTCGATTAATTCCAGACCGAAACGATTGTCCGGCTTATCGGAGCCGTAGCGTTCCATAGCCTCCTGATAGTCCATTCTCATAAAAGGAGTCTGAATATCTAAATCTAAAACCTCTTTAAATACCCGTTTCAAAAAGCCTTCGTTCATGGCGATAACGTCATCCATTTCCACAAAAGACATTTCCAGGTCAATCTGGGTAAATTCCGGCTGACGGTCTGCACGCAGGTCTTCGTCACGGAAGCATCTTGCAATCTGAATGTAGCGGTCAAAGCCGGATAACATCAGAAGCTGTTTGTATAACTGAGGAGACTGAGGAAGTGCATAGAATTTTTCGGGATGCACACGGCTGGGCACCAGATAGTCCCTTGCACCTTCGGGAGTAGACTTGGTAAGGTAAGGAGTTTCAATTTCCAAAAATCCGTTTTCATCATAATAGTCTCTTGCGATTTTGGAAATTTTGTGACGCATGATGATGTTTCTCTGCATTTCGGGACGACGCAAATCCAAGTAGCGGTATTTCAGCTTAATCTGGTCATTTGCTTCCACATCGGATGCGATGACAAAGGGAGTGGGTTCGGAAACGGAAAGCACCCGCAGTTCCTCTGCCACAATTTCGATTTCCCCGGTTTTGATGTTCTTATTGAAGGCACCGTTTCTCTGACGAACCGTACCGGTCACTGCGATAACGTATTCGTTATGCACACCTTTTGCTTTATTTAAAAGTTCCACATTGATGGTTTCATCAAACACAATCTGAACCAAGCCGGTTCTGTCACGAAGGTCGATAAATACCAAAGAACCGATATCTCTTTGTTTATTAACCCAACCTGCAACCGATACACGCTGTCCGATGGAGGAAGAATCAAAATCGTTTGCATAGTTGGTACGTTTGAAGCCTTTTAAGGTTTCCGCCATAATAATCATTCCTTTCTATTATTTTGATATAGAATTACGGTTTTACTACGTTTACTATTTCCCCAGGAGCCACATTCACGGTTTCCCCGGTCTGCATATTCTTCACAGGATAGCTTCCCCGGGCAATTTCATCGTCTCCGATAACTACGGTGTAGTTGGCGCCGATTTTGTCGGCATATTTCATCTGAGCTTTTACAGAGCGTCCATTTAAATCATATTCCGCACAGATTCCTTCTGCCCGCAAGGAATATACCAGCTGATAGACCTGTTTTTTTGCCGCATCGCCAATGGGGATAAAAAACACAGCGGGAGTCTGCTGAGGCACATCCATGGAGCCTTCTGCCAAAAGGAGCAGACGTTCAATACCCATGGCAAAGCCAATGCCAGGTGCATCGTTTCCGCCTAAGTCGGCAATCAAACCGTCATACCGTCCGCCGCCGAGCACCGTACCCTGTGCACCGATATTGTCGGACACAAATTCAAATACGGTTTTGGAGTAATAGTCTAAGCCGCGGACAATTCCTTTATCAATCTGATAGGCAATACCAACGGTATCTAAAATATCAGTCACGGTGTTAAAATGGTCACGGCAGTCATCACACACCGAATCAAAAATGGTGGGTGCATCTTGGATTAAAGACTGGCAAATTTCAGACTTACAGTCAAAAATCCGCATAGGATTCTTAGAAAGGCGTTCTCTGCAGGTTTCACACAAGGAATCCTTCTTATCTTCTAAGAACGCTTTCAGCTTTTCGTTATATGCCTTACGACATTCTTTGCAACCGATATTATTTAAGTTTAAGGTAATGTTTCCGATATTTAGGCGTTTAAAAATTTCTGCACCGAAGATGATGGCTTCTGCATCTGACTGGGGTGCGGTGGTGCCAAGCATTTCCACGCCGAACTGATGAAATTCACGGAGTCTTCCTGCCTGAGGCTTTTCATAGCGGAAGCAGGAAATTAAATAAAACAGTTTTAGGGGAAGAACCCCTGCATACAGCCCGTTTTCCACAAAGCTTCTGGCTACTCCTGCCGTTCCTTCTGGACGCAAGGTAATGCTTCTGCCGCCTTTATCCAAAAAGGTATACATTTCTTTGGTTACCACATCAGTAGTATCCCCAACGCCGCGGGCAAACACTTCGGTTGCCTCAAAGGTGGGAGTTCTGATTTCTTTAAAGTTAAAATCGTTACAGATTTGTTTTAAAACGCTTTCCACATACTGCCAACGGTAACTGTCAGAAGGCAGTACATCTTTGGTTCCTTTGGGTGCGGTTAATTTTGCCATAGGAATCACCCTTTCTCAGCTAAATTTTATTCTCATATACGTTATATGGGGAAAATGTATCGTGGGAAAAATCCACGGATTCGTCATCATCCTTGGGAAGCAGTGCAATTTCCAACACTTCCCAAAATTCGGAAACGCTCATAAAGTTAAAATCCGGGAAAATTTCTTTTGGAATTTCTTCCAGGTCCTTTTCGTTTTCCTTGGGAATGATAATGTTAAATACTCCTGCTCGGTGAGCGGAAATGGATTTTTCTTTTAGTCCGCCGATAGGAAGCACTTTTCCACGGATGGAAATTTCGCCCGTCATTGCCACATCGTTTCGGATTTTTCTGCCCGTTAATGCAGAGGTCACCGCTAAGGCAATGGTAATCCCTGCAGAGGGACCGTCTTTGGGAGTAGCTCCGTCGGGGAAGTGAATATAAATATCTTTGGTTTTATAAAAATCTTTGTCCAGCTTCAAACGGTCTGCCACGGAACGGATGTATGCCACCGCAATTTTAGCAGATTCCTTCATCACGTCTCCCAGGCTTCCGGTTGCTTCGATTTTACCCGTTCCGTCCACGGCTACCGCTTCACAGAACAAGGTATCCCCGCCGGCAGCGGTCCAGGCCAACCCTAAAGCTGCACCCACTTCGGGGAAGGGATTTTTGGGATCCACAGTGTATTTCTTTTTGCCTAAGAAGGTTTCCAAATTTTCTGCCGTTACTGTAATAGATTTTCTATCGGATAGAAGCATTTGTTTTTCTGCTTTACGAATCAAAGTGACTAAGGTTCTTTCCAGTCGGCGAACCCCTGCTTCTCTCACATAGTAATCAATCATGGAATAAATAGCACTATCGTCAATCTTCAGAGTCTTCTTGGTAATTTTATGCTCTTTATACTGTTTTTTCACTAAGTAATCGGTAGCAATCCGATATTTTTCGTAACGGGTATAGCCGGATAATTCAATCACTTCCATACGATCCAGTAACGGTCCAGGAATGGTATCCAAGCTGTTTGCCGTGGTAATAAAGAGCACTTCGGACAAATCAAAAGGCAAATCCACATAGTGGTCGGTAAAGGTATTGTTCTGCTCTTTATCCAAGGCTTCTAAAAGCGCACTTGCAGGATCTCCCCGCATATCCTTGCCTAATTTATCAATTTCGTCTAATAAGATGAGCGGATTTTTCACACCTGCGGTGCGGATAGCAGCCATAATTCTGCCCGGCATTGCGCCAACGTAGGTACGTCTGTGCCCACGAATTTCCGCTTCGTCATGCACACCGCCCAAAGACATTCTCTGATATTTTCTGCCAATGGAATCAGCAATGGATTTTACAATGGAGGTTTTCCCTACCCCGGGAGGCCCTACCAAACATAAAATCTGAGACTTGATTTCGGGATTAAATTTTTTGGCAGAAAGATATTCCAAAAGCTTTTCTTTCACTTTGTCCAGACCGTAATGGTCACGGTCCAGCTTTTCCATACATTTTTTTAAATCAATATTTTCTTTGGTGGTTTTTAACCAGGGCAAATCAAACAAGGTATCTAAGTAATTTCTTTCTACCATGGTTTCCTGCGCCTGAGGATGCATTTTAGCGAATCGGCTGATCTGCTTTTTCACTTTTTCATAGGAGTCCTCGGAAAGCGCAGTTTTAATGGCATCCAATTTCCCTAAGTATTCTTCGGATTCAGAATGAACATCTTCCTCTTCCCCAAGCTCCTCATGAATGGCACGGATTTGCTCTCTTAGGTAATATTCCTTTTGATTTTTATCAATCTGACTTTTGACCTTTGCCTGAATATCAATTTCCAATTGCAGAAGATCAATTTCCGCTGTTAAGATTTTAATCAGCTCGGTAACCCGTTTTTTAGGATCCGACATTTCCAAAAGGAACTGCTTTTCTTCATAGTCAATAAACAAACTTCCGCAAATAATATCGGTTAGCTTTTCCAAATCATTGGTGGAAACAATGCCTCCCATCACATCGGGAGAAATTCTGCCAACCAGCTTGAAATACTCTGCATACACATCCTTTAAAGAACGAATCTGCGCTTCCATCTGTTTGGAACGGCGGATTACCTGCCGTCTGGGGCAGCGTTTCACCTGAGAAAAGAGCATTCCCTCTTTTTCGTAAACAGCTAAACTCTCACCACGAATCCTGGCATCCACCAGCACTCTGACACAATGGTTGGGCAGTTTTAAAAGCTGTTTTACTTTAGCGATGGTACCGATGCGGTAAAAATCTCCTTCTTTAGGATGCTCCACCGAAGGGTCTACCTGAGCTAAAAGCAACACGGGTTTATTATGCTGCATAGCATACTCAATGGCTGCCACCGAAACTTTTCTTTGGGCATCCAAATGCATCACCGTGTGCGGGAAAATACAAACGCCCCGAAGAGGCAGAACCGCCATTTCCTCGGTGACGATTTCTTCTATCATGTTGTGATTCTCGTTTGTCATAGAAAATACTCCTTATTATGACCACTCGGATTCTTAGAAGAACTTAGGAAACAAAGGGTTTCCGAAAAAGCATACTGATAAATGGTCATACATATACATTAAATACTATTATACAATAACTTCTAAAAAAAAGCAAGTAAAATTTTATAGTTTTTTATAAGAGAAGGCTCTCATAAAACAATCTTATGAAAAAACAATCGAAAGAAGGCAATATTTTATGAAAAAGAACCGCTTTTTTCCTTTGCTCCTCGGTGGCGGAGTGTTTTTGGTGTTATGGATCATTCCGTTTATCTTCGGCAGTATTGGACACACTGCTCCAAAAGAAAACAACACGCCGAATAAAAGCACTTTAACAGCAGAAATCCCAAAAGAAATTACCCTTCTTCATAAGGGAGTGCCTCTCGTTCTTCCGTTGGAGGAATATCTCTACGGTGTGGTAGCAGGAGAAATGCCTGCTACATTTGAGACGGAGGCACTAAAAGCTCAGGCGGTTGCTGCAAGAACCTATACAGTAAACCGTGCTAAATTTCCTAACAAAGACCATCCCAATGCCAATGTCTGCTCCGATTCTGCCCATTGCAAAGCCTATCTGACACCCCAGGAGTTATCCCAAAAATTTGCTTCCACCCCATCCCATCTCCAAAAAATCAGACAAGCTGTGGATACCACCAAAAACCAAGTTCTTTTATACGGCGGAGAACCTATCTCTGCGGTGTTTCATTCCACGTCATCCGGAAGGACCGAAAACGCTGAAGATGTGTGGGGAAATGCCGTGCCGTATTTAGTGTCTGTTCCTTCTGAAGGAGAAGAAGCGTCTCCACGCTATCAGGAAACAAAAGTGTTCTCTTTTCTGGAATTTCAAGAAAAAATCAATGCAGGAGACAAGAAAGTGTCTTTTACAAATGAACAAAAAAACTGGTTCGCCGATTGGATACAAAATGAATCGGGCAGCGTGAAATCGGTATCGCTTTGCGGTGTCTCTTTTTCGGGAACGGAGCTGAGATCACTTCTGGGACTTCGTTCCGCCAACTTTACAGTAGAAATCACCGACTGTGTCAGTATCACCACCAAGGGAAACGGTCATGGTGTGGGGATGAGCCAGTACGGCGCCAATCACCTGGCAAAAATGGGTTACACTTATGACCAAATTTTAAAAAAATACTACACCGGAGTCGAAATTGCCAATTGATCAGGTATAAAATAATGCCAAACGGTTACACTTTTCTTAGCAACTATTTTAAAAAAAGGACGGATATTTGATGAAGCATATGAAAAAAGGAAAAACCTTTCTCACCTTTCTTGCCATGGCAGGTGCCGTAACAGCGGTTACGCTGGGCGTTTCCAATATCATGACCCATCGTCTGGAGCAGGAGCTTGCCCAAAAAACCAATGCGAATCTGGAAAAGCTGATACATCCCACACCGTCTGCCACAATGTCACCCAAGCCTGCTGTATATCCCACATTACCGCCATCTCCTACTCCTCTTACCACTCCCGAACCTACGCCGGAACCCACTCCCAAACTGCTTCGGCTGTCCATTCCTGCAACCGGTTCCGAAGTACTTGCCGATTATACGGAGGATGTGCTGGTATTTCAGGCAACTTACCAGGATTACCGCACACATTTAGGAATAGACTTTGGCGGAGAGGACAGCACTCCCGTTTATGCAGCGGCAGACGGAACCGTCACAAAAAACAGCTTTGATTATGAGCAGGGCTACACGGTGGAGCTTACGCACTATGACGGGTATATTACCCGATATTCCAATCTGGCTGGCGACAATGTGGTAACCGTTGGTCAGCAAATCCTTCAGGGAGAACAAATCGGCACGATGGGCACCTCCGGAATCTGGGAATCCCATCTGCCCTGCCATCTCCATTTTGAGTTAGAACAAAACGGAACCCCCTTAAACCCCAGAGATTATTTCCAGGTCTCCCTAAACGCGGAATAAAGGTTTTTGGCAAAAAACGTCGAACGGTTTTTCTTTACTTTCTTCTCCCCTTCTGCTATAATAAAATCAAATATGGTAATTTTTTCCAATTATTGATACAAAACGCAGAAAAGGAGCAAAAAAATGAATCTTTTTCCAAAAAACACACCAAAGAATAAACTCTTGAGTATCCCCACAGATTCCATCTTAAAAAATCCGCATCAACCCCGTAAAATTTTTGAAGAAGCTGCACTGTTTGAATTGGCGGAATCCATCCGCTCCTGTGGAATTATTCAACCCTTGACGGTACGGAAATTAAACGATACCACCTATGAATTGATTGCCGGAGAACGACGGTTAAAAGCAGCAAAACTCATTGGTTTAAAGGAAGTCCCCGTCATCGTGATGAATGTGAACGAGGATGCTTCCGCATTGGTTGCCTTAATCGAAAATCTGCAAAGAGCAGACCTCAGTTTTTTTGAGGAAGCCATTTCCTACGACAAACTGATTCGGGAATTTGCCTACACCCAGGACGAGCTTGCATTCAAGCTTGGAAAAAAACAGTCTACCATTGCCAATAAGCTTAGGCTGCTTCGTCTTGGTGATGAAGTGAAAGCGTTGGCGGTGGAGCATCAGTTAAGTGAACGCCACTGCCGGGCATTGTTACGGCTGGAATCCGAGGAGCTGCAAAAAAAGGTGCTTCATCAGATTGTGACGAAAAACCTTAATGTGCTGGAAACAGAACAGTATGTGGACAGTTTGCTCTCGGAAAAAGCATCCCGCGAAAAAAAGGAGAAACGGCTGATTCCGCTGTTTCGGGATATCCGCATTTTTTCCAACACTTTAAAGCAGGCAGTGGAAATGATGAACAAAGCAGGCGTCCCTGCCAACACTCAAAAAAACGAAACAGATACCTACATTGAATATGTAGTGCGAATTGAAAAATCCAATTCACCCACCTCCTCCTAAAAAAAGACTGGTCCTTACCCGTTTGGGTAGGGACCAGTCTTTTTTTAGGAATTTCTTACGGCGTAGCAGCAAGGAAATTATACACACAGCTTACTGCTTCTGCACGAGTCAGCTGTTTTTTGGGATAGAAGTGTCCGTCGGAACTTCCCTTAAAAATGCCAAGACCTGTTAAAATCGTGATATCACCTTTTAAGGATGCATCCACCGCTTCCCCATCCGGGAAGGGATATAAAAACATCTCATCCACAGCAGCAATTTTTTGATACCCCAGATAGTAAATAAAATATTTACTGATTGTTTCTTTGGTCATCACGGCATTCACATCTGCCTCTTCGACAGGAATTTCTTCCAGCTTTGCAATGAACTTATTCAGTTCTTCGTCCGTATCGTTTCCAAGCATTCTGAAGAATTGCAAAAACTCTTTTTTGGTAATGGCATCATCGGGACGAAATTCATTATCCGAGAAATAGTACCCGTTATCCAAAAGCGTCAGTATCATTTCCTCTGCCCAGTGACCGTAAATATCGGTATACTGAGGCACAAAAGCTTCCTGTAAATTGCTACCGTCATAACTTAACAGGTTCCCCGTATAAGGATCAAACAGATGACTTTCGGGATGTAAGAAGGTGTAGGCAAGTTGATTGCCTTCTTCTGTGGGAAGATAGGTTACTAAGAAATCCATTCTTTCATCCATAATTTCAAAAATTTCTGTTTCACTTAAGCAAGTAGAAATATCGGGAAAGGTAAGTCCCTCGGTAAAAGAACGGGTATAGGAACCGACCTGCTTGATATCTGCATCCACCCGCACGGTTAAATAGTTTCCGCTGACGGGAATACCGTTTTCCATTCTCTGATAGGTAATCTCATAGCTGTTCGGAAGTCTTCCTTCTTTCGCTAAGGGAACATAAGAATTGACTTCTTCGGTATACTCAGTTTTGGCAAATACATCAGCCGCTTCTTTTTGTAAAAACGCTTCTGCAATCAGTTTCGCATCTTCTTTGGTAAAAGTTGTGTTTTCAATACCGTTTTGAGGTAAGTAGAATCCCAACAGCTGTCCTGTTTTGGCATCCAACTGGACGCTGGCACGGTAACTGTCTTCGTCTTTTTGAAAATCTAAGTACCAGAATAGTTTAGTTTCGTCACGATAATCACGCTGCAGCGATGCACTTCGCAAAGTATAGTCTTTTAAGGCAGGAATCTTTTCTTTGGCAAGTTTTTCGATATCCTCCTTGGAGAATACCTCGCTTACGTTGGATAACGCCGCCAGCTCTTCGGGAGTAAACTGCACGCCTGCAGCTTGTTCCTTCGTCATGAGATCAGACATAGCTCCGTTAAACACGCGAAACAGGAAGGATTCCGGGAAGTAGGGGTCTAATACCTCTCCACTCATCACGCAAATTGCTTTGCCCGTGGTATCTTTTAAGGAATAAACAGGGAATACTTTATATGTTGTGGTCCGGTAATCATAGTACATCCGATATTCCATGCGAATACCGATGTCACGAAGATATTCATCCTTTGCTGCATCCTCGGTCAGTTTGATTTCCGATTCCAAAAAGCTTTCCATTCGTTTGCTACTCTGATAATTGCGAACAATTCCGTGATATTTATCCACGGTCACGGAAACGGTGTTGGCAAAGGTAGGGATATCGTTTCGGTATTCCCGGAAGGTGAAAAATGCGGTACGGGAATCTCTGTTTTCCCCGTCAGGTGTGTCCTCCAAAAGATAGGGATACACTTGGGGATTTACTCTTTTGATAAATTCCTTGGCAATTTCTCTTGCTTCCTCATGGGTATAATTTGCCAAAGAATCATCATAAGATTCGGTATATACCCAAGCATAATAGGAGGCTAAAACACCATCTTCGGAAAAGGTAGCTTCCACATTCCCCTTTTGCTCGCCGGACCAACGGAAGGTCCAATAAACGGTGCCGTCTGCATCGGTCTGGGAATGATAAGTAAACTCGCTGTATTCTGCCGGAATCGTGAGAATACTTTTCGCATGCTCCAGAGTTTTTTGCATACTTTCAGATTCCGTGTTGGCAAACACGGGAGTCAGAATCAATAAGGAACATAAAAG
>JAZNNT010000095.1:0-2511 GCA_045580405.1 Clostridia bacterium | reverse complement strand
AAGCCGATAGTAACAGTGAAAAGAAAAATCTTTTCCGAATACTAACTATATAAGGAGGCTTTTTTGTATGAATCAGGCAAACCATTGTATCAAATGCACTGTTCAGCAGTGTAAACACCATTGTAACTCTGAAAATTACTGTTCCTTAGACTGTGTTACCATCGGTACTCATGAATTAAATCCCGCTATGGACCAGTGTACTGACTGTAAATCTTTCGCAAAGAAATAACAGTATTCTAAAAACAAAAACACCATTCATACTTTTTTCATCCTTTTTTTACTACCGCATTTTGTCTAATTCCCTTGGCAAAATGTAAATTCCCCTGAAAAAGAACAGTTTTATAAAACTGTTCTTTTTTGTTATTTTCTTTACAAATCTGATAAAATGCTATACAAATGAAAAAAAGTGTGATATACTGCCTCTATCAAAGGAGGGGAAAGAATGAAACTCATTTCCTGGAATGTAAACGGTCTTCGTGCTTGCTTAACCAAAGGCTTTTTGGATTTTTTTCATGAAGAAAATGCAGATATTTTCTGCATTCAGGAAACCAAAATGCAACAGGGACAGGCAGAACTTACTTTGGATGGCTATTATCAGTATTGGCACAGTGCCGAAAAGAAAGGCTATAGCGGAACGGCGGTATTCACCAAAGAAAAACCCTTAAGTGTTACTTACGGCATCGGGGATAAGCATAACGATGAGGGCAGGGTGATCACGTTGGAGTTTCCGGCATTTTATCTGGTGAATTGTTATACCCCCAACGCTCAGCAGGAATTAAAACGCCTAAGTTATCGTATGGAGTTTGAGGACGATTTCAGAGCTTACTTACAAAGTCTTCCCAAACCCGTGATTTTATGCGGCGACTTAAATGTTGCTCATGAGGAAATCGACCTGAAAAATCCCAAAACAAACCGCCAGAATGCGGGCTTTTCCGATGAAGAACGAGGAAAAATGACGGAACTTCTGTCTTCAGGATTTTCCGACACATTTCGTACATTATACCCCGACAAAGCCGATGCTTATACCTGGTGGTCTTATCGGTTTTCTGCAAGAGCTAAAAATGTGGGATGGCGGATTGATTACTTTATCGTTTCTTCTGATATTATGGAAAAGGTTTCCGACAGTGTCATTTATCCTGACGTGCTGGGAAGTGATCACTGTCCGATTGGTTTAACCATAAATTTACAAGAAAAATAAAAAAAATAGAAAAAACTATTGAAATTTCAAAAAAAATGTAGTAAGATATAAACATACTTTTAAGGAGGTGTTTTCCAATGGCTTTTAAAATTACTGATGAATGCATCAGCTGTGGTGCATGTGAAGCTGAATGCCCGGTAAGCTGTATTACCGCAGGTGACAGCAAATATGAAATTGATGCAGATGCTTGTATCGATTGCGGTACTTGCGCAGGCGTTTGCCCCGTAGGTGCTCCTGTTGAAGGTTAATCCGAAACAGAAAAAACCGTAAGAGTTTTCTCTTACGGTTTTTTTATGCCTGTTTTTCCAAAGTCATTTGCTGGTAGGGGAGCATGTCAAATCCAAAGAAACGATACAGTTTTTTGGCACCTTCGTTTTCTTCGGTCACTTCCAGACGGAATCTTTTGGTAGTAGCTTGATATTCTTTGATAATCCATTGGAGTGCCTGTTTTCCGTATCCTTTGTTGCGGTATGCGTCTTTTACGAATAGTTCTTCTATCCATACCACCATACCGCCCACTTCGTTGGAGTAGGTAAAGGAAAGAAGAACATATCCTAAGATTTTATCATCCTCTGTCATCATCAGTCCCCGAAGATAAGGAGAATCTTTTTGGGTAAGACGGAAGGTGGTTTTCATATCTTCTTCTTTGATTTTGTGGCAAACGGCAGGGGAGGAGAAAAACTCACGGCACATGGCGTAAAACTCTGTTTCATGATTGGGTGTAAAATCACATAGTATCATATTACAAATCCTCCGTTGGGACTGAGTGTTTGCCCGGTTATAAAGCTTGCTTTTTCGGATACCAAAAAGCTGACTGCTTCGGCAATATCACGGGGAGTTCCCAGTCTGCCCAAAGGGGTTTCTTCCGCTAATTTGACTAAATCTTCTTCGCTAAAATCATTTAACATATCGGTTTTAATCACTCCGGGAGCCACACAATTTACCCGGATGTTGCTTGGCGCTACTTCCTTGGCAAGTGCTTTGGTAAAGCCGATTACGCCTGCTTTTGTTGTGGAATAATGCACTTCGCAGGAGGCACCCACCATTCCCCAGATGGAGGAAATGTTTACAATTGTACCGCATTTTTCGTGAATCATATGCGGTAGCACTGCTTTGGTGACTAAGAACATACTTTTTAAGTTGGTGTTTATCATCCTATCCCAATCGTCTTCCGAAATATCGGTAAAAAGCTTTTGCTCGGCAATTCCGGCATTGTTGACCAATACGTCAATTCTGCCATGTTTTTTTATAATTTTGTCTACCATGTCGGAAACATTGGGCGCAGAAGAAACATCGGCACGATAACCTGATTG
>JAZNNT010000094.1:0-5460 GCA_045580405.1 Clostridia bacterium | reverse complement strand
CGCTTTACATCACAGTCACGGTTCCCAAGCAAACTCTGAAAAATCGCAGAATGTTCTGAATCTACCGGAAACACCGTTACACCGTACTCTTTTGCCATATCCATAATCAGTTGACCGGCACAAACGATAGTTTCTTTATTGGCAAGAGCCAGTTTCTTTTTCGACTGAATGCCGGAAATGGCAGGCTTTAATCCTGCACTGCCTACGATAGCATCCAACAGCGTATCCGCATCACTTTCTGCAATCTGACGGCAGAGTGAATCCTCTCCGGTTTCCACTTCGCAATCCGGAAGTTGTTCTTTTAACAAATGATAACCGGCTGCATCACCGATATGCACATATTTTACACCAAATTCCTTCGCCTGACGCAAAAGAAGTGCTGCATTTTTGCCGCAGGAAAGACCTGCCACACGGATACCGTGTTTTTTACAAACTGCCAGCGCCTGTGTTCCGATGGAACCGGTAGAACCGGCAATATAAACAGACTTCGTCTGCATACTCATTACAGAATCACCTGCAATCCAAAAGTTATAATATAAATGTATACGGTAGGTGCAACAAACATTAAGCTATCCACACGATCCATAAATCCGCCATGACCGGGAATCACGTTCCCAAAATCCTTTACATTTTTACTTCTCTTAATGGAGGATGCGGTTAAATCACCAAGCTGTGCGGTAAGCCCGCAAATCACAGCCAGAATGTAGTATGTAAGCGGATTGACGGAAATCCCGTATCCAAACCACAGAATCATTGCGTAAACAAAGAATCCGAGCAGAGAACCTAAAAAACCTCCAATACAGCCGGATATGGTCTTTTTAGGACTTAATTCTTCACAAAGCTTGGGCCCTTTTAAAGCTATTCCCGTAAAGAAAGCACCGCTATCGGTACAAAAAGCACCGATGCAGGCAAGCCACACATAATGGTGACCATTGATGGGTTGCTGACGCAGAAAAATCAACAGTGCGAAGGAAACAGGAATCAAAACCGTCAGAAGGCTCATATTGGCAATATCAGTAAAGCTGATTTTTTTCGGTCTTGCCACCATAGTGATAATCATCATCAATAAAAGCACAAATCCAAATCCCAGCATTTCTTTGAAGGTCCACATCTGACAAAACGGCATTCCCAAACACACAATCAGCCCAATTGCCAGAAAAACAGGATTTTTCTGATAGGAAAACACACTATATGCTTCCACAAGACACCACAATGCCAACACCACTGCGCATACCGTAATTACAATCGCATCCAATTGCATCACCGCAATTAACAAAGCAGCAGCAACCAAAGCACTGACAATTCGCACAAACATAACTGTTCCTTCCTTTCTATTTCACGGGGGCTACACCGCCAAACCGACGGCTTCTGCCCTGATATGTAAGAATAGCCTCCTCTAAATGGCGGGGAGAAAAATCAGGCCATAAAATATGGTCATAATAAAATTCACTGTAAGCAGACTGCCACAGAAGAAAATTGGAAATCCGGATTTCACCGGAGGGACGAAGCACCAAATCAGGATCCGGGCAATGTGCTGTATACAAATGAGCAGAAATCGTTTCCTCGGTAATTTCTTTGGAAGATAACTCCCCTGCCTTTACCTTTTCAGCAATTTTGGAAACAGCGTGAATCAATTCATCGCGTCCACCGTAGTTTAAAGCAATATTTAAAAAACAACCGGTTTCGGCATACGGTTCAGTACGTTTTTCCTCATCCTCTATCATTTGGACCAGAGGATTGGGCAAACGGGAACGGTCTCCTAAAAAACGGACTGCCACTTTTCGGTGTTCCATTAAATCCACAATCTGAGGAAGACGCTTCATGCAAAGGTTCATCAGATTGGTCACTTCATCTTCAGGACGTTTCCAGTTTTCGGTGGAAAAGGCATACACCGTTAAGCACTTCACTCCCAAATCATAGGCGTGACGGGCAATTTTGACCAGGTTATCAGCTCCGGCGGCATGCCCAGCCGTACGGGGAAGACCTCGTTTTTTTGCCCACCTGCCGTTACCGTCCATAATAATGGCGATATGACGCGGAATATTATTAGGGTCCAACTTGGAAGCTGCACTCTTTTTTTTCCCCAGCCCAAACAATCCGTTCACCTCTTTTTCGGTCATTTTCTGTCATAGTAGATGTCAAATTGGCATACTAACACATTTTATCAAGTTATTATAGCATATAATATCGGAAAAATAAATAGTTTTTGTGAAATATTTTTTAATTTTTTTATTCTTTTTTACGAAAATGTTGTTTTTTTAAATTTTTCTCATAAAATATTTGAAAAAGTGAAATCCCTATGCTATAATGAACTTGTAAATTACAAGAATGACACACATCTATTATAGTATCAAAAAAGAAGAAACATTCTCTCCAAAAAAATCATTTACATAAAAAAATTCGAGAAAGGAACGGCTGTGTTTTTTTAAAACAGCCAACAAAAGAAAGTATGGACATCAACATCGGATTATATGTAACCATAGCGATTCAGGTCATCGGCGGGCTTTGTCTGTTTTTATTCGGGATGAACCTGATGGGAGATAGTCTGGAGAAAACCGCGGGAATGCGGATGCAAAAAATCATTGAATCCTTAACCGGAAATCTTATAAAAGGTGTTCTGGTCGGGGCTTTGGTCACAGCAGTGATTCAATCCTCCTCTGCCACCACGGTGATGGTTGTGGGATTCGTCTCTGCAGGAATTATGACCTTAAAACAGGCAGCAGGCGTTATTATGGGTGCCAACATTGGAACTACCGTAACAGCTCATATTTTACGCTTAAATGATGTTTCTTCCGACAACTTTTTCATTTCCTTCTTCAAACCGGACAATTTAATGTTTGTGCTGATGATTGTGGGAATGATGCTGATTTATCTGGCAAAAAGCAAAACCAAAAAGGATTCCGGCGGAATTTTCATTGGACTTTCGTTAGTTTTTGCAGGTATGATGTTTATGTCAGACGGGCTAAACGGCATTGATAAATCCGTGTTTAAAGCACTCTTTACCTTCTGTGCAAATATGCCTCTGTTAGGAGTTATAATCGGTGCTTTGGTAACTGCAATTATTCAGTCTTCCTCTGCTTCCGTTGGGATTTTGCAGGCAGTTGCATCTACCGGAGCCATTACCTTAGGCGGTGCCATCCCCATTATTTTAGGGCAAAATATCGGCACCTGCGTGACCGCAATTTTATCTTCGTTAGGTGCCAGTAAAACTGCAAAAAAAGCCAGTGTATTACATCTCACCTTCAACATTCTCGGAACGGCACTGTTTATCGTGGCTCTGTTCCTCATTTGTCCCTATGTTGTTCCGGGATGGAACGACCTAATGAACGGAAATGTAAACTCCGGTACCATTGCGGATTTCCATACCATTTTTAATGTGACAACAACCGTGGTTTTACTCCCTTTCGCCGGACTTTTGGTAAAACTCATCGGTGGTTCTTCCAAAAAGGAAGAATCAGATGCGGACAAGCCGTCCCGGCTCTTGGATGACAGATTCCTGCACTCCCCTGCAATTGCAATCGGTCAGAGTAAAAATGTAGTGATTTCCATGCTGGAGCAGGCAAAGAAAAACGTGGTGTTATCTGAAACCGCAATTTTGGAAAAAAATACCGATGCAATGCAGGAAATCAAGCTCATTGAGAAAACTGTGGACAGTATGGAAAGCGAGCTTTCCGCTTATCTTGCAAAAATTACTGATAAAGCATTGTCAGAATCAGAGAATAAGCAGGCGATGAGCTATGTGAGTATGGTAACCGATATTGAAAGAATTTCTGACCACGCAAGTAATATGGCAGACATTGCCAAAATGATGATAGAAGGAGACCAGAAATTCTCCAAAAACGGAATCCGTGAGCTTCGTAATATGTTTTTGGCGGTATATGACTTACTGGACACCACCCTGGAAGCCATCCGCACCAATGACATTTCCATTGCCTCTCAGATTGAACCGAAAGAACAGGTAATTGACTTATTCAAGTCCACCTTCCGCAGAAAACATATGCGACGGTTAACCAAGCAAAAATGCACCGCAGAATCCGGCATTGCCTACCTGGAAGTAGTCAACAACTTAGAACGTGTGGCAGACCATTGCTCCAATGTTGGCGTTGCCATTATCCAGCTTCATTCCGACGAAAAACTGTTTAACTCTCACGAATATATGGAATTAGAAAGCATCCGTCAGGACGAAGAGTATTCCAGAATCTACAATAGCTTTATGGAAAAATACTACAATCCGCTGTTTGACTGATTCCGCAAACAAAATGATAAAGGGGGGTGCATTGTTATGCACTCCCTTTAATTTCTTTCAAAAAAGCACTTGACATTTCCCAAAATATGTTGTATAATAACGGAGTTGTTAAGCACCTTTAGCTCAGTTGGTAGAGCAACTGACTCTTAATCAGTGGGTCCCGGGTTCGAGTCCCTGAAGGTGCACCAGAAAAAAGCACTTCTTAGGAAGTGCTTTTTTCAACGAAATAAATCCTTTAAATTTGCGAAACATATGTTGTATGTGAAAGCTTCGCAATGTGAAGTACACCTACGGCACATGAATGGATTCATGATTCAATATTCATGACTCACTACTTTCCTATAGAAAGGTTACAAAAAAATGAGAATTTTAGCAATCGGCGATGTAGTCGGTGAATGCGGTGTTGAATTTTTAAAAAAGAAACTGCCTGCATTGATTAAAGAAAATGAAATTGATTTCACCATTGTAAACGGTGAAAATGCCTTGCCCGGCAGCGGTATCAGCTTAAACATCACCGAAGATATTTTAACTGCGGGAGCGGACTGTGTGACTCTGGGGAATCATGCTTTCAATAAAAAAGACGTGGAAAAAGCTTTTGACCGTTATCCCGACCGCATTATCCGTCCCTTAAACTATGACGGCTCCTTAGAAGGCGAAGGCTACACGGTGCTTGATGCTAAGGGCTATCGCATTGGGGTTGTGAATCTGTTAGGAAGACTTTATCTCTCCCCCATTAACTGTCCGTTTTTAGCAATGGATAAAGCTCTCACGTACTTACAAGATAAAACAGATATCATTATCGTGGATTTTCACGGGGAAGCCACCAGCGAAAAGAAAGCCTTCGGCTACTACGTGGACGGACGGGTTTCTGCCGTGTTCGGAACCCATACCCACACCCCCACCGCTGACGAACAGGTATTGCCAAACGGCACAGGCTTCATTACCGATATTGGAATGACCGGCTCCACCGATTCGGTGCTGGGCCTAAAAAAAGAAATCTCCATCGGACGGATTGTCCACCATAAACGGTCCCGTTTTGACTGGGCAGACACCAATCCTGCCATGATGGGTGCCATTTTTACCGTAGATGAACATACCGGCAAATGCCAACATGTGGAACGAATCAAAGTATTCGAATAACAATACACTATGCCACTTGTATTTTACAGGTGGCATTTTTTGCATAATAAAAAGCCCGATGGCATAATGCCATC
>JAZNNT010000093.1:0-2534 GCA_045580405.1 Clostridia bacterium | reverse complement strand
CGAAAGCCTGCAGATTTTTTCGGGCACCGCAACAGGACAGGGGGACCGCTTGCGGTGGATGAGGTGGTTTCTTCCTTAAACAATATCTTCGTTTGGGGAAAAGATTTTTCGACACCTCATCAGTCACTCCGCGACAGCTTCCCCTCAAGTGGAAGCCAGCAAAAGATAACCCATTTATGGGTAGCAAGTAGTAGTTGCATGACTGACAGGCCAATGAAAAACGCACTTGTGCGTTGCCAGTATTATTAGGGCTATGCCCGAAAATGAAAAACCACCCGTTATACGGGGGGATATTTATTTTACGCTGTTATATCAGGTGCAGAAAAACGGGAGAGGACAAAGCCTCTCCCATATTTGATAAAACGTATAGTTTAGTTTGGGTTTTGATATTTTATCAAGCCAACCCATACAATGGGGCGATGAAAAATCCGGTTGAAATTGGGAAAGTGAATCCGAAGCTGTATATATTATACTGCGAGTGGTGAACTTAACCGATTTCAGACGATTTTTCAAGTCCTTACTTATACATGGGGCCGAAGGTCTGACATGCTCTGTAGTCCGCACCTTCTCTATCCATACCGAATGCGTTCCATGCAGCGGGACGGAAGATTTTTTCTTCGGGTACGTTGTGCATGCAAACGGGGATTCTTAAGATAGAGCAAAGGGTAATTAAGTCTGCACCGATATGACCGTAAGAAATTGCGCCGTGGTTTGCACCCCAGTTATTCATCACGTCGTATGCGGTTTTAAACTGGCTGCCTTCCTTGCCGTCACATCTGGGAGCAAACCAGGTGCAGGGCCAGGTGTAGTCAGTACGTTTCCATAACACGTCGGATACTTCATCCGGCAGACCGATGGTCCAACCTTCTGCAATCTGCAGAACAGGACCTAAGCCTTTTACTAAGTTCAGGCGAATCATCGTTGCAGGCATTTCTGCACGGGTTAAGAATCTGGAGGAGAAGCCGCCGCCACGGAAGTAGCCTAAGTCAGCCATATTCCAGGTGGTAGCCGCCATAACGGTATCCTGGTCTTTTTCGGTCATTTCGTACCAGGGTTTCATCACGCCGTTACCGTTTTCGTCCTTCACTTCGCCGCAAGCGTCCAGACAACAAGCACCGGAGTTAATTAAGTGAATGAAACCGTCTGCTTCTTTTGCTTTGCCTTCAATTTCATAGCCTGCTGCACGTTTTACAGCATCTCCGCTCCAGTAGGTTCTAACGTCTGCAAACATCTGGGGACGGTTGGTTAAGAGTTTACCAAACAGCATGCCGATACCGTTTAACACGTCATTTTCAGTTGCTAAGATATAGGGTTCTCTTGCGCCGTTCCAGTCAAAAGAAGTATTCAGCATTGCTTCGGGGAAGTCACAATTGGGATAGAAGTCAGTCCACTGTCTCTGACCCTGGAAGCCTGCTGCGATGGCATTGTGGCCAACCATTTCTTCTTCACAGCCTTTGGGTAAGTTTTTGTTGCCGTTCATTAAGTCTTTAATGATACAAGCCATTTTTACCACAAAAGCAAACTGTTCTTCTTTTTCTTTATCGGATTTTTGCATATCAACGGGGTTTTTATCAAAGCCCATTTTGCATTTTTCTTTTGCCCAAGCTAAAGCTTTTTCATATTCTTTTTCATCATAGATGCCTTCCGACATTCTTCTGATGACTTCTACCTCGTCAACGGATTCCACACGCATGCCCAGGTATTCTTCCATAAATGCGGTGTCGATAATAGAACCTGCAATACCCATACAGATGGAGCCGATCTGCAGATAGGATTTACCTCTCATGGTTGCTGCTGCAACAGCGGCACGACCGAATCTTAAGAGTTTTTCTGCAACGTCTTCGGGAATTTTATCGGATTCGTCCAGATTCTGAACATCGTGTCCGTAGATACCGAAAGCGGGCAAGCCTTTCTGAGCGTGGCCTGCCAAAACTGCTGCCAGATATACAGCGCCGGGACGTTCGGTACCGTTGAAGCCCCAAACTGCTTTGATGGTGTTTTTATCCATATCCATAGTTTCAGAGCCATAGCACCAGCAAGGAGTTACGGTTAAGGTGATGTCCACACCTTCTTTTTTAAACTTGTCTGCACAAGCTGCTGCTTCTGCAACACGACCAATGGTGGTGTCAGCAATTACAACTTTTACCGGTTCTCCATTGGAATATTTTAAGTTTTCGCTAAACAGCTTTGCTGCTGCCTTTGCCATACCCATAGTCTGGTCTTCTAAGGATTCTCTTACTTTTAAGGGGCCGCGTCTACCGTCAATGGTCGGTCTGATACCGATTACCGGGTAGGAGCCGATTAATCTGTTTTCTGCCATTGTTTTTTCCTCCGTTCATAGTATAAAAAATAATAAAAGTTTCATATCAGATAGTTTGTCCTATCATTGTTATTTTATAACAATTCGATGGAATTGTCAACATTTTATCGGGGTTTCTTATTCAATTTTCACGATTTTTTACTGTTGTGTAACCATATTCTATGGAATATTTCATAAAATTTCAAAAAAATGGGAATTTATAAAAAGAAAATAT
>JAZNNT010000092.1:0-14966 GCA_045580405.1 Clostridia bacterium | reverse complement strand
ATTGAACTATATGGGGAAACCAGCGGCCTGTTCTATCCGGAAGGAAGCTTCAACGAAGTGGAACTTGCTACCGCATCCTTCGGTCAGGGTCCCACTGTAACGCCCCTGCAGATGATTACTGCAGTCAGCGCCGTTGCCAATGACGGAATTTTAGTAAAACCTCACCTGGTAAAACAGATTACCGACTCCAACGGGACCGTCTTAGAAAACTATGAAACCGTTGAAGTGCGTCAGGTTATTTCCGCACAAACCTCTCAGATTATGCGCAGCTTAATGGAAAGCGTTGTATCGGAAGGTACCGGTAACAAGGCATACTTAGAAGGTCTGCGTGTTGGCGGAAAAACAGGTACCAGTGAAAAGGTTCCCCGCGGAAATCAAAAATATGTTGCATCCTTTGTGGGAATTGCACCTGCCAACGATCCTCAGATTGCTATTTTAATTATTTTAGACGAACCCCCGGTTGGAAATCACATGGGTGGTACCATCGCTTCCCCCTTAGCAGCCAAAATTTTAGATGACGTGCTGCGCTATATGGATATGGAACCCGAACTTCCCGAAGGCCAGGATGCAGCCGGTGACGTTGCAGTACCCCGTGTTACCGGAATGAATCTCACCGAAGCAAGACAAATTCTTTCCCAAAGCGGTCTTCGCTGTGTGGTGGAAGGAAACGGTGAAGTGGTAACCACACAAGTTCCCCTCCCCGGTGTTACAGTTGCAAGAAACGGAACCGTGATTGTATATACCGGAGATTCCCGTCCCTCCAACAGCGTGGAGGTTCCCGACATCATCGGAAAAAGCTTTGAAGAAGCAAAATCTATTATTGAAAACGCAAAATTTCAGTTCCAGGCAGTTGGAATTGCCAATACAACACAAAATGCAGTAGCCTCCACCCAAAGCATTGAACCGGGTGAATATGCTACCATCGGCTCACAAATCACCGTGGAATTTACTTATCCGAATTCCACCCACGCAGAACCTTAAGAAAGCAGAGGAACGCCATGTTATTATACGAATTGCTCCAACATGCAGAAATCAACTATCAGAATCAATTAAGTGATGATGCCCTAAACACAGAAATCACCAATATCTCTTTTGATACCAGAACTGTGTCTTCGGGCAGTGTATTCGTGTGTATTAAGGGCATTCGTTCCGACCGGCACGACTATATTCCTCAAGCATTAGAAAACAAGGCTTCTGTGATTGTGTCCGAGTATCCCGCAGAAACCAAAGATGCAGTGAACATTGTGGTGGAAGATACCAATATTGCCCTTTCCCGTCTGGCAGCAGCATTCTATGAAAATCCCCAGAAGAAGCTGCGCATGATCGGTGTCACCGGTACCAATGGAAAAACCACTGTCACCAATCTTATCAAAAACATGCTGGAAGTATGTGGCTACAAGGTAGGCTTAATTGGAACCAATGAAATCGTAATCGATAAAACCTCATACCCTGCCAATGCAACCACTCCCGAAGCACCCGAATTGTTCAGCTATTTAAAACAAATGGCAGACGAAAACTGTGATTTTGCAGTAATGGAGGTTTCCTCCCACTCTGTCAGCTTAGGACGAGTGGCAGCAATTCCCTTTGAAATCGGAGTATTCACCAATCTGACTCAGGACCACCTGGATTACCATATCACCATGGAGAATTATGCCGATGCAAAAGCTTCATTTTTCCGCCAATGCGAAATTGCCGTGATCAACCAAGACAGTCCCTATGCCGAAACAATGAAGGCTCAGGCAAAAGGAACCGTAATCACCTACGGCTTAACAGATAACTGCGATTATTATGCAAAAGAAATCGAATATCGTGCCGACGGTGTAACCTACACCGTGATACAAAACAAAGATCCTTACACCGTAAAACTGCCGATTCCCGGCAAATTCTCTGTATATAATTCTTTGGCGGTATGTGCATTATCCGGCGCACTCTCAGTGCCGGACGGCTTTGTGAGAATGGCAATGAAAAAATCCAAAACCGTAAAAGGAAGATGTGAGCTGGTGGATATCGACAAGCCCTATCAGGTGATGATTGATTTTGCCCACACACCGGACGGTATGGAAAACATTTTAACCTCAATTAACGAATTTAAGCCTGCAAGAGTGATTACCGTGTTTGGTTGCGGCGGTGACCGTGACAAAGGCAAACGCCCGAAAATGGGGGCGATTGCCAAACAGTATTCTGATATTGTGGTGGTTACCAGTGATAATCCCCGCAGCGAAAATATGCAGGCAATTATAGACGATATCATGGTGGGAATCCCCGACAAAACCAACGTATATTCCCACACAGACCGCAAGGAAGCCATTCGCATGGCAATGAACCTGGCAGAGGAAGGCGACATTGTTCTGCTGTTAGGAAAAGGTCACGAAATGGTTCAGAAATTTAAAGATTATGAAATTGAATTTGATGAAAGAGAAGTTGTGAAGTCATTATGCAATTAACTGTGCATCAACTACTGGAAGCAGTGAACGGAACTCTGCTGTTCGGCTCACTGGACGCCACCTTCCGCTATGTTTGTACCGATAGCCGTGCCAATATGACCACCGAGCTGTTTATTCCGTTGGTGGGCGAAACCCACAACGGGCATGACTATCTTGAAAGCGCCGTACAAAGCGGTGCTGTCGGATTTTTAACACAGAGAGAAAATGTGCCTCATATCGGTCATTTTGCGGTGCTCGTGGAAGACACCACCAAAGCATTGGGAATGCTTGGCAGCTATGTGCTAAAAGAGTCCGGTGCAAAGGTAATTGCGATTACAGGAAGCGTGGGCAAAACCACCACCCGCCAGTTTGTGGCAGCAGTTGTTTCCCAATATGCAAAAACCATTGCCACATCCGGCAACTTCAATAATCATATCGGACTTCCCTTAACCCTGTTAAAAATGGAAGGGGACGAAAAATTTGCAGTATTGGAAATGGGAATGAATCACTTTGGTGAAATCTCCTACCTTTCCAAACTTGCAACTCCGCAGATTGCCATAATCTCCTTAATCGGCACTTCACACATCGAATATTTGGGAAGCCGTGAGAATATCTTAAAAGCAAAGCTTGAAATTTTAGACGGAATGCCCGAAGACGGTCTTCTGCTTTTAAACGGAGATGACGATCTGCTCTTTGGTGTTGAATGTCTCCAACAGATTGAATACTTTGGAAAAGAACATGCCAAATATCCCTGCAAAATCATTTCCGAAGACGGCATTTTTCAAATGGATGGCGATACCTACCAAATCCCCATTCCCGGTGCACACAATATTCAGAATGCCAGTGCCGCCGTGCTGCTCGGCAAACATCTGGGAATGACGGCCGAGCAAATTCAGCGTGGGCTTTCCGCCTTTCAGTCGGTGGGATGGCGTCAGAAAACCGAGCAAATCGGTTCATACACCTTAATTGCCGACTGCTATAACGCTTCCCTGGATTCTGACCGTGCCGCATTACGGCTGCTCTCTCAGAATCAGGGCAAACGAACAGTGGCAGTGTTAGGACCTATCGGTGAGCTTGGTGAATACCTGGAATCCATTTTGCAGCAGGTTGGTGCTTGTGTGCAGGAAGAAGGTATCCACCGGTTAATTTGCGTGGAGGAAGATGCCAAATACATGAAAGAAGGTGCAATTCGTGCCGGAATGAATCCCGATTGTATCTGCTTTTTCCCCAATCGGCAGGATTTCATCGACCATATTCCCGAATTATTCCGTCCCAACGACGCTGTGTTATTTAAAGCATCCAGAAAATATCAGTTTGAGGAACTGTTTGAAGCTACCAAACAATACCTGAACGCGAAGGAGTGATCCACTATGACAATACCGATTTCCGCTGCAATCTGTGCAGTCATTGGTTTTTTAGTAAGCGCCCTGGCTGGCCCCATCCTGATTCCGCTGCTCAGAAAATTAAAATTCGGTCAGCAAATTTTGGAGGAAGGTCCCAACTGGCATAAATCCAAAGCAGGAACCCCCACCATGGGTGGTATAATTTTTATCCTGGCAGTGGTTGTGGTAAGCGCAATCTTTGTACGGGACATGAAAGGGCTGTTTGTGGCAGCATTCTCCATTGCCTGCGGATTGATTGGCTTTTTGGACGACTATATCAAGGTCGTGAAAAAGCGAAATTTAGGTCTCAGTGCAATGTGGAAAATCATTCTGATGCTGGCAGTTTCCTCCGCATTTGTGATTGGCGGACTGGAGCTTGGCATCATCCAAACCACTTTATGGATTCCCTTTACCCACATTTATCTGGATTTATCCTATTACATCAGCATTCTTTTGGTATTCATGATGATTGGCTTCATCAATGCCGTAAACTTAACTGACGGTGTGGATGGTCTGGCAGGATCTGTAACTTTCGTTGTCAGCCTGTTTTTCACTTTGGTATCTATGGTATTTTTGTCTGAAGGCATGACGATGTTCTCTGCAGGTCTTTGCGGTGCATTGTGTGGATTTTTAATTTTCAATCTTCATCCCGCCAAAGTATTTATGGGAGACACAGGTTCCCTCTTCTTAGGCGGTGCCGTAGTATCCCTTGCCATTTTAAACGACATGCCTCTGATTCTTATTATCGTTGGAATCATTTATCTTGTGGAAGCGCTGTCTGTCATGATGCAGGTCACCTACTTTAAACTGACCAAGGGAAAACGAATTTTCAAAATGACTCCCATTCACCATCATTTTGAAATGTCCGGCTTCTCTGAAAATAAAATTGTGTTATGGTTTTCCGCAATCACTCTGCTTGGTTGCGTGATTGCCTTCTTGTCTCTGGTATAAATCGGAAATTTTAAGAGAAAGGACGGTTTCAGTCTTGAAACCGATTCAACACCATGAAAAAGCTTACTCCTAAACTCCAACTAAACTGGCGAAACATCGACCATGTATTTCTATTGACTGTAATCGCCTTAACGGCATACGGTCTGGTTATGGTGTTTTCCGCTTCAGCTCCCAGTGCCTTTTATATTCATGGAGACAGTATGTTCTTCTTTAAAAATCAGCTTCTCTGGGCAGTAGTTGGATTCGCGGTAATGCTTTTTGTTTCGATGATTGATTACAAAATCATTAAAAAATGGGTGTTTCCCATTTATGGCTTTGCAATGCTGCTGCTCATTGCCGTTTTATTGGTTGGACAACGAATTAACGGTGCGAAACGTTGGCTGGATTTGGGAATTTCCACCATTCAGCCCTCAGAATTTGCTAAGATTGCAATTATTATGGCTTGTGCCTGGGTGTTATCCAAAATAAAAACCATTGATGTTAAGGAATCTCTCCCCCATCTGATCCTTTGCGGTCTGATTGTGGGGTTTGCAGGTATCCTGCTGTTGTTACAGCCGCATTTTTCCGCAATTCTGATTATTCTCTTAGCACTTGGCATTATGATGATTGCCGCCGGAATCCCCATGCGAATCTTTTCTGTTCTGGCAGGTGCCGTAGCGGTACTTGGCACCGTGTTTGCCATTATTGAGCCATACCGTATGCAACGACTGATTTCCTTTACAGACCCCTTTAAAGACAAAGCAGGTGACGGCTGGCAGGTTGTGCAATCCTTATACGCCATCGGAAGCGGCGGTTTTTCCGGGCTCGGACTTGGCAGAAGCCGTCAGAAATTCTTGTATATCCCCGAACCTCAGAACGACTTTATTTTCTCCATCATCTGCGAAGAGCTTGGATTCTTAGGTGCAATCGCAGTATTGGCACTGTTTGCACTTTTGCTGTACCGTGCCATCAGAATCGCTTTAAAAGCACCTGACCGCTACGCTATGCTGTTGGTATTCGGACTGATCTCCTTAACCATTGTGCAAGTGCTTTTAAATATCGGCGTTGCAACCTCTTCCGTTCCTCCCACCGGGATTCCGCTCCCCTTTTTCTCGGCAGGCGGAACCTCCTTTGTATTCCAGATGATTTCAATGGGGATGATTTTAAACATCTCCACCCAATCAAGAAAAGAAGAGAATCCTCATATCTGACAATCCTGATTCTTAAAAACAGGAGGCGTTTTTGTGAAAGTACTCATTTCCGGTGGCGGAACTGCCGGACACATTAATCCTGCAATCGCAATCGGCACCTATCTTAAAAATCAAGGTGCCGAAGTATTATATATTGGCTCTGACGGAGCTTTGGAGGAAAAGCTGTATTCCCAAACCGGCTGCAAATTTTTCCGGTTCCCCTCCAAAGGGCTGGACAGAAAGCATCTCCTACGCAACTTTAAAATTTTAGCTACTGATTTTAAGGCATATCAAAACATTAAAAAAGTGGTGGAAGAATTCCAGCCGGAGGTGGGAGTTTCTACCGGCGGCTATATCAGTGCCCTGGCGATGTATGCCTTAAAACAAAAAAACATTCCTTTTTTGGTACATGAGCAGAATGCGTACCCGGGTCTGACCACCAAGCTGCTCTCCAAATGGGCAAAGTACTATGCCCTTGCTTTTTCAGAAGCAAAACCGTTTTTAAAGCATCCTGAACGCTCTGTGCTGACAGGAAATCCAATTCGTCAGGAATTTTTATCTCAGGAAAAACACTTAGCAAGAGAAAAGCTAAGGCTTAAAAGCGATGCCCCCGTGGTGCTCTGCTTCGGCGGAAGCTTAGGAGCTTTAAAACTGAATGAAGCCTTTGCACAGATGATTCCGAAAGCACAAAAAGATGGCATCACCCTGTTTATCGGAACAGGTAGCCGTTACCACAAGGAATTTCTGGAGCAAACAAAGGATTTCTCGTTTGACAAAAATCAAATCAGAATTACCCAGTATATAGATGATATGCCCACGGTTCTTTCAGCTTGTGATATTGCCATTACCAGAGCCGGTGCTATGACGGTGTCAGAACTTTGTGCAATGAAGAAGCCCTCCATTCTGATTCCCTCCCCCAACGTAACGGCAAACCATCAGGACAAAAACGCTCACGCCCTGGTCACTCTTGGCGGAGCTGTAAAAATCCCGGAAACCGCTCTGTCGGGAGAATCACTATACGAAGCGGTTTATTCTTTGGCAACCGATTCAGAGCGGTTGCATAACATGTCTCAAGCACTGACCCCTCTGTCCATCACAGACGCAGATAAAAGAATCGGCGAACTCGTTTATAAAATCACTTCTTCCACGTAACAATCGGATTCACCTTTCATATAATGAAATTGTAAGAAAGGTGTGAAACTATGAGATACCTGATTGAAGGCGGACGAAAGCTTACGGGCACCGTCCCTATTTCCGGTTCTAAAAATGCCGTGTTGCCCATTCTGGCGGCAACAATTATTACAGGAAAGAAAACCGTGTTACATAATTGCCCCAATATCTCGGATGTTCAATGCACCGTTGACATTTTAAAGTATCTGGGGTATCATGTGATGATGGAAAATGATACCATCACCGTGGATTCCGGATTTGACGCCAAACCGCAAGTCCCCTCGGAGCTGATGGGGAAACTGCGCTCCTCTATTATTTTTCTGGGTGCATTTATTAATCGGTTCGGCTATGCAAAAATTTCTTATCCCGGTGGCTGTGAATTGGGAAAACGCCCCATCGATATTCATTTATCCGTGTTGTCTCAAATGGGCGTGCAGATTCAGGAGGATTTTGAGGGAATTTCCTGTAAGGCACCCTATGTGAAGAGCGGCGAATACCGTCTTAGTTTTCCCAGTGTGGGTGCCACTGAAAATGTGATGATTGCCGCACTGATTGCAGATGGTCCCGTCACCATTAAAAACCCTGCCAGAGAACCCGAAATTGTAGATCTGCAAAACTTTTTAAACTGTGCCGGAGCCCGTATTTCTGGCGCAGGAACCGACACACTTTATATCCTGCCTGCAACCGAATTTCACGATTGCGAATACCGGGTGTCTTCCGACCGCATTGAAGCTGCAACTTATCTTTCCATGGCGGCAGCAACAGGCAGCACCATACAGCTTAGTAATGCACCTGTGGAAGACCTTCAAAAAACGATTACCACCTTAGAAGAAATGGGGGTTTATGTGCTGCCCCATTCCAAAACCGAACTGACCGTGACTGCACCGTGTCAGTTAAAACCGGTTGATATGCTTGCCACCATGCCTCATCCCGGATTTCCCACAGATGCACAAGCCATTTTAATGGCAGCTCTGCTTCGGGCAAAGGGAACCAGCATGATTGTGGAAAATATTTTTGAAAACCGCTATAACCACGTAGCAGAGCTTTGTAAAATGGGAGCAAATATCACTGTTTTGGGAAACACTGCAAAAATTTATGGGGTAAAAAGGCTGCATGGTGCTCATGTTTGTGCCAAGGATTTAAGAGCCGGCGCTGCGTTAATGGTTGCCGCATTATCTGCCGAAGGCAAAACCGTGATTGACGATGTGCATCACATTGAGCGAGGTTATGAAAATATTATTATGAAGCTTCGTATGTTGGGTGCCAAGGCAGAAATTATGGCAAAAACGGAACAATTCCGTTAAGTTGCCGTCCAAGATAGCAAAACACATAACATTTGTAAACTCACTCTGTATTGTAAGCAGAGTAAAATACATGAAAACGGGGATACTTATGAAGGATGCAATGGGGTTGGGCAACTCTGCCCAACCGCGTTTCACGAAAAAAAAGAATCGAAAGAACAAGGTGTTTAAAAACACGCTTCTGGTCACGCTGTTATTAATTGCGCTGACGGTTGCCATCGGTTTTTTAACGCCTGCTTTTGATATCCGTGAAATTACTGTAACAGGTACCTCTTTGCTGACCCCCGAAAAGGTGCTGGATGCCTCCGGTCTTTCGGTAGGAACCAATATTTTTACCTTCCGTTCCGATACTGTAACGGAGCAAATATCAGCTTTGTCCTTTGTAAAAGAGGCAACTGTGACCCGAATTTTCCCCAACAGAGTTTCCATTGTGATTTCCGAGTGTAAGCCTACGGCGCAAATTCTTTGCGGGGAATCTCTCTACATTATTGTGGACGAAACCGGTAAAATTTTAGATACTACCAGCGAACGAAGCAAATATCAAATACCTGCCATTGAGGGGATTCAAGTAGAAGAATTTCACGTAGGTGATATTGTGAAAACCACCCAGCCGGAGGATGTGGAGCTTCTGCTCACCATTTCCGAGGAACTCTTTTCCAACATGATGGAAACTCAAGCGGACAAGCTTTTCCTGTCACAGGGAGATATTTTCCTAAAATTTCATAACGAAATCACAGCAGATATCGGAAACGGCTCCAACTATACGTATAAAATCAAATTTTTAAAAGAAGTGCTGGAAGAAATTCCGGCAGGCAAAACAGGAACAATAGAATTTATAGATGAATATAAGGCGGTGTTTAAAGAATATGAGCAATAAATGGAAAGCGCAATTGGCGTTGGGTTTAGTCTGCGTGGTATTGGGATTTGCCATCACCATTCAGCTTCGCAGCGTGCAAAAGAACAACGGTGCCGGAACTATCAGCAGTCTTCGGGGTGCTGAAATCCAGAATATGTATATGAAAGAAAAAGAGAAAAACGAAGCCCTTTATCTGGATTATGAACGCATTAAAAATGATTTGGATCAGTATAAAGAAGCTATTGCAGATACTAATGCTACCACCAGCTTGTTAAAAGAACAGCTGGACAATGCAGAAATTCTGGCAGGAATGAAAGAGGTGGAAGGCCCCGGCGTTGTGGTCAAAATGAACGACGGTACCAAAACTCCTCTGCCCGGCGAACCGGAAAGCCTCTACTGGCTTCACGATTCCGACATTCTGTTAGTCATTAACGAATTAAAAGATGCCGGCGCAGAAGCCATTTCTATTAACGGTGAACGCTTAACCTCTGTGTCTGAGGTGCGCTGCGTAGGCTCTGTGTTAAGCATTAACAATGTGCGTACAGGTGCTCCCTTTATTATCAATGCCATTGGCGATCCCAAAACGCTGGAATCGGCTCTGCTCTTTAAAGGCGGAGTTGTGGCAGATATTGCCGCGTACTGTGAAGTGGATGTAAAAACTGCGGATAAAATTGTGGTTCCTGCATACAAAGGTGCTATTAATTTCAAGTATGCCGTTCCCACTGCAGCAAAAAAATAACGAAAGGCGGACTTTGATATGTTATTTCCCATTATCGCACTAATTGTCGGATGTCTTGTTGGAATCTACGTTCCCTGGAGCATCAATCCTTCCTATTCCGTCTATGTGGCAATTGCCATTCTGGCTGCTTTAGACTCCGTATTAGGCGGAGTTTCTGCCAACCTGAAAAAACGATTCTCTATGATTATCTTCCTGTCCGGCTTATTTGGTAACGCTGCACTGGCTGCCTTCATTATTTATCTTGGAGAAAAGCTTGGTCTGGATTTATATGTTGCCATTGTTGTGGTATTTGGTACCAGAATGTTCCAGAATTTTGGAATTATCCGCCGTTTCTACGTGGAAAAGTATTCCAACCAGGGAAAACAACTCACCATGGAAGAATTGGATCAAACAAATCCCTCGTGAAAAATTACAGTTTTTTTACATTTTTTCAAAATATACCTTGCAATTTGAAAAAAAAGATGCTATAATATGAGAATAGCATGTAAAATTGTGCGTATTTTCACGAAAAATGTAAACTTCAGATAGAATTTTCAGGGAGGTTTTTTGAATATGGCATACCAAAACGACTTAGACACCTTTGCAAAAATTAAGGTCATTGGGGTTGGCGGTGCTGGTAATAACGCCGTAAACACCATGGTTGACCATAATATGGATAAGGTGGAATTTGTAGCCATCAACACAGATAATCAGGCGCTACATAACTCCAAAGCACAGACCAAATTAAGAATCGGCGAAAAAATCACCAAAGGCTTAGGCGCAGGTGCAAATCCTGAAATCGGTGAAAAAGCCGCTGAAGAAAACAGAGAAGAAATTGCTCAGGTAATCAAAGGTGCAGATATGGTATTTGTTGCTGCAGGTATGGGTGGCGGAACCGGTACCGGTGCAGCTCCTGTGGTTGCCTCCGTTGCAAAAGAAATGGGAATCTTAACCGTTGGTGTGGTAACCAAGCCTTTTGCCTTTGAAGGTATGAAAAGAAGCAACGCCGCTAAAAAAGGTGTTGAAAATTTAAAAGAATTTGTGGATGCTTTAATTGTTATCCCTAACGATAAGCTCTTAAGCCTGGTGGACAAGAGTACCACCTTAAAAGACTCCTTCCGCATCGCGGATGACGTGCTGCGTCAGGGCGTTCAGGGTATTTCCGACGTTATCGTGGTTCCCGGCTTAATCAACTGTGACTTTGCAGACGTTAAAACCATCATGAAAAATACCGGTTATGCACATATGGGTTCCGGTATGGCAAGTGGTGAAAACAAAGCAGAAGAAGCAGCAAGAGCCGCAATCTCCAGTCCGCTTTTGGAAACCTCCATCGACGGTGCAAAGGGTGTTCTGGTAAACATCACCGGAGGTCCGAATATGTCCTTAATCGAAGCAAGCCAGGCAGCTTCTTTAGTTCAGGAACATGTGGACCCGGATGCAAACTTAATCTTTGGTGCTGTGGTTGACGAAAGCATGAAAGACGAAATTAAAGTTACTGTAATTGCAACCGGCTTTGCTTCCAACGAAGTATTCCGTGATCATTTCAACATCCCCCACTTCAATGTTCCCAAAAAAGAAATGGAAAAACCGGCAACTGAAACGCTGGACACTCCTTCCTTTATGCAGAATTCCTCAACAGAAGCTCCCAAAAAGAAAGAAGAAGTTCTGGACGTTCCGGATTGGATTACCGGCTTAAACTAAACGATAAAACAGCCCTCAGTACTGAGGGCTGTTTTTTTATGTTGTTTCTATAAATTCTCAAATGTTTCCCTAAGAGCTACCGGAAAAACAGTTTCTTTTGCAAACAGATAAAGCAAACGGAGTGTGTTTATTCTGTTTCTTCCCGTCCAAATTCTCTCCGATTCCATGGTATTTTTGCAACAACAATCCACTTGGATTCCATAGTGCAATCCGTCTTTTACAAGAAGACGGTAAGTAAGTTGAAACCGTTTGTTGCCATAACAAACAGTCTTTTTGATAACCGTAGTTTTCATCATAATTTCAGTTTCCTTCCTGATGATTTGGGGAAAAGGCTCTGTTTCATTATAGCACGGTTCCGGTTCGGATATCAACTCATAAATTCCCCCATTTTGATACAGAAACCAAGAAAATCCAAGAAAAAAGATACATTTTCATTCTTTTGTGACAGAAAAAAGAACCCAACGCCCTGTAATTTTAGAAAAAACTTGAATTTGTAAGAAAATTAGTGTATAATAAAGATGTATATGCGTACCTTACGGTTCTGAAAGGAAAAGCCCTATGAAATTTGATGGAATCGTTCTGATTTCCGATATGGATGGAACTCTTTTAACAGAAGCAAAAACCATTTCCAAAGAAAACTTGGAAGCTATTCGTTATTTTCGTGAAAACGGCGGAAAATTTACAGTGGCATCCGGAAGGGTATATCAGTCTTTGGAAAGCTATTTTGATGAAATTAAGCCTGATCTTCCCACAATTTCCCATAATGGCGGCATTATTAAAAACCCTGTTACCAACGAGCTGTTGTATGCAAAATGTCTTTTTGGAAATTATAAGGAAGTCGCAAAGGAAATCCATAAAAAATATCCTTGGTTGGGAATCGAGGGCTTCACTGCTGATGAAATTTTATTTTTTGTGGATAATCCATATGTAAGAAAACATATTAACGACGAAAAAATCTTCCCCGATAACAAGATAGAATGGCACTCTTTAGAAGAAGAAACACCTGAATGGTGCAAAATTTTAATGGCAGCAGAATCCCATGAATTAGATATGTTAGAGCAGGAAATCCCGCTCCTCTACCCCGAATACAGCTTTGTAAGAAGCGAAGCACACTACTTTGAGTTGCTGCCCCATGGGGTACACAAGGGCTCTGCCTTATCTGAACTTTTAAGGCTCACGAATATCCCCGCCGAAAAATGCTATGCAATCGGCGATAATATGAATGATAAAGAGCTGTTGCAAACAGCAGGCGTTGGAATTGCTGTCGGCAATGCCAGTGAGGGACTAAAGAGCATTGCAGATGTGGTGCTTCCCATCTCCTGCGAAGAACATGCTATTCGAGCTGTGATTGAACTGTTGGACAAAGGAACGATTTAAATGGAAAAAACTGTTGACCAAATTGAAAAAGCAGAAAAATGTGTGGTATGCGGTGTCTTTTTAGGAACCGGAAAATTAGAGGATTCCGATGCCCAATCTTTAGAAGAACTAAAAGCACTTTGCGAAGCATCCGGTGCCGAAGTGGTGGGGGAAATCACCCAAAACCGTGAAGCGCCCGACAGTCGCACAGTGTTGGGAAAAGGAAAAATTGAAGAATTAAAAAATGCCATTGAAGAGTTAGATGCCAATTTAGTGGTGTTTGACTGTGAGCTATCCGGCTCCCATACCAGAAATATTGAGCAGGAATTAAATGTCCGTGTCATTGACCGTTCCCGTTTGATCTTAGATATTTTTGCACTCAGAGCCACCACCCGTGAAGGTAAATGTCAGGTGGAATTGGCGCAGCTTTTATACCATCTGCCCCGTCTTTCCGGGATTGGCACTTCCCTCTCACGTTTAGGCGGTGGAATCGGTACCCGTGGTCCCGGGGAAACCCAATTAGAAACCGACAAACGCCACATCCGTGAGCGAATTGCAAATCTTAGAAGAGAATTAAAAGAAATTGAAAAAAACCGTGAAACTCAACGGAAACAACGTGCAAAAAACGAAGTGGTAAACATTGCACTGGTTGGTTACACCAATGCAGGAAAATCCTCTCTGTTAAACGCTTTAACAGGCTCGGAGCAATATGTGGAGGATATGGTGTTTGCAACCTTAGACCCTTTATCCAAAAAGCTGACCTTAGCGGATGACAGAAAAGCCGTATTAACCGATACCGTCGGTTTTATCAGAAAGCTTCCCCATCATTTGGTGGAGGCTTTTAAATCCACTTTGGAAGTGTGTACCGAAGCAGATTTACTGCTTCACATAATGGATGCCACCGATGAAAACCTACCCATCCATAAAGAAACCGTGGAAAAGCTGTTAAAAGTGCTTGGAGCAGAAGCAAAGCCAATCCTCTCGGTTTATAACAAAGCAGACAGCTTAACCGAAGAATTTATTTCCGAAAAAGACAGTATTTTAGTGTCCGCAAAATCTGGCTACCATATTGATGAGCTTCTGCAAAAAATTACCGAACTAACCCGAACCACCGAAATCACAAAAGTGCTTCGGATTCCCTACGATAAATCCTATTTAGTTTCCAGAATCCATGATCAACTCCAGGTTTTGGACACTAAATACGAAAACGACTGTCAAGAACTCACCGTTTACGGAAAAGAGGAGCTGATTGCCCAATATGAGCAGTTATAAAACCGTTTCCCATCCCAGCGAATGTGAAATCATCGAAAAAAAATCCCGTTTTATTTCGCTGACCTATCCTGTTACTACAGAAGAAGAAGCTCTCTCCCATTTAGAGACAGCAAGAAAAAAATATTATGATGCCACCCATGTGGTGTTTGCTTACCGCATCCGAAATAATCAGATTCAACGGTTTTCCGATGACGGCGAGCCCCAGGGAACGGCAGGCGTTCCCGTGTTGGAGGTGTTGACCAAAGGAGATATTACAGACACCTTATCCATTGTGGTGCGGTATTTCGGAGGCACCTTACTTGGTGCAGGAGGGCTAATCCGTGCCTATTCCAAGTCTGCTCATGAAGGAGTCACGGCATCAGAAGTAATCACCATGGCAGAATGTGTGGAATTTGTGATAAATTGCCCTTACCATCTGTTTGGTACCGTGGAGCATATCTTACGAAAACACGATTGCCGAAAAACCAATGTGGAATACGCTGACCAGATTACCATGCAATACTACATGGAAGAAAACAGCTATCAAGCATTTCTGGCAGATTTAACAGAAACCACCAATGCCACTGTTTCTGCCAAAGAAATCAACCGTAATTTTTACCGTCTTTAAAAAAGAGGAAATCGCTATGTTATTTCATGATATTACCATTTTAGATGAAAATTTAGAAGT
>JAZNNT010000091.1:0-2238 GCA_045580405.1 Clostridia bacterium | reverse complement strand
TCCACAAAAGTTCCTGTGGATAAAATCCGTGAAGTTATCGGTGCAGGCGGTAAAGTAATCCAGAAAATTGTTGCAGATACCGGTGCAAAAATCGACATTGAAGATGACGGTTCCGTATTCATCTGTGCAGTAGATGCAGATGCAGCGAAAAAAGCTTTGGCAATTGTGGAAGGCATTGTGGCTGAACCCGAAGTTGGCGCTGTATATCAAGGGAAAGTTACCAAACTGATGGCATTCGGTGCATTCGTGGAATATCTGCCCGGCAAAGAAGGTCTGGTTCACATTTCTCAGTTGGATGTAAAGAGAGTTGAAAAGGTGGAAGACGTTGTGTCAGAAGGCGATGAAATCATGGTTAAAATCATCGAAATCGACAGACAGGGTCGTGTAAACCTTTCCAGAAAAGAAGCGCTTTTAGGCTAATTTTTAAAGAAATCTCATAAATTAAAAAAAAGATGTGTTATTTTTAAAATAACACATCTTTTTTTGTTATTGTTCAGGAGTTGTTCCAAAATCAATCACTAACTTTCGATTTTCAAAAGTAATTCGCTTTCGCTGTTCCGGAGTTTTGGATTTCTCCGGGGCATCCGAAGATAAAATTTTATTCCGACGCCAAACGGAAAGAACTATCCCGACTAAAAAAACATTGATCAGATAGGAGCTTCCCCCATAGGAAATGAAAGGTAAAGAAACACGGATAATTGGGAAACAACCTAAATTCATTAAAATACTACAGAGAAACTGTATACTAAGCAGCATACAACATCCCAATGAAAGTGTTCTTCCAAAAGAATATTTTACCCGATGACTCATCACAAACATAGAAAAAATCAGGGTAATTACAACTAAAATTGCCATCACACCGTAAGCCCAGCCGTAATTTCCAATAATGTTTAACAATGCAAAATCTTCCGTTAAATCCGGCATAATCCAACCGATTTTCCCCTCCGGGATGAGCATTGCAGGTCCAACCCAACGGGACGCTAAAAGAACTTTGTTAGAGATAGCATAAATCCAGCCACTATTCAATGGGTCAGATGCTCCTTTTCCAAGGAATAAAAACAGCTCTTCAAAACGGTGCGGAAATTTTGCAAAAACAAACATGGTAACCACCATACCGACTATTACAAAAAAAGTCAGTAAGAGAAAGCAGTCACGTTTTCCACGGGTCGTATAATAGCCATTGTAAACTGTTTTTAATAATATCACTATGTAGGAAATTCCTAAAAAAAACGCGTAACTAAGGCATGGAAAATTTACAAATCCAAGTAATGAAATGCCGGAAAACAGCAACAATTTGCAAATTCCCCAAACGCCTTGATTTTGAAAACGGTCTGTAAAACCACAAAAAGAAATCATAAAGAGTACAATTAAAATGCCCGGCACATAAATGCTGATTCTTCCGAATATCAGATAACCTCGGATGCCGTTTACCGATTTCCCAATCAGACTGCATACAATCGTCAGAAAAATTCCGATGAGGTAAAATAACCATGAACATTTTTTAAATTTGGTATAATCAAAAAAATAAGTAGCAAATAACAACGGAATGCTTAGTACCATAAAGAACAACATTTGCTCTATTGTTCCTCCCTGCCGTCCAGGATACTGAGGAATACACATAAGCAGTATTCCAAATACTGAAGCAGCAACCGTCAGAAGCAAAACACCCCACCCCATTTGCGGCTTATGCTGTTTGTTTAAACTCTTCCCCAGTGCCCGAGCATCACCCATGGAGCGTACCGCTTCGGAGATTGCCTCCTCTTCTGAGTAACCACGACAACAATAATCCTCCGCTAAATCTTCAATATGCAGTTTCAGCTCCTCCCGGATTGCACCGTGTATTTTTCGATAACGAATTTCTCCACATACAGCCGTCAAAAACTCGTTTACCATATTATTCATAACATACACCTCCGATGACCGCATTCACCGCACCGGAATACTTTTTCCATTCAGAATGCTTTTCTTTTAGGAGTTGATTCCCGTATTTTGTAAGATGATAATACTTCCGCCTTTTACCGTTTTCCGCATCCTTCCAATAGGATTCTATAGCGTTTTCATTTTCCAAGCCATGCAATAAGGGATACAAAGTTCCCTCTTTCATTTCAAAAACGCCTTCAGTTTCTTGTTTTAATACTTGTGTAATCTGATATCCATACATATCTTCTCGGGATAATAAAGATAGTACTAAAATTGAAGTACTCCCTTTCACCAATTCCTTGTTTAGACTCATTACTT
>JAZNNT010000090.1:0-5841 GCA_045580405.1 Clostridia bacterium | reverse complement strand
AGATTCTTCCACAATATACACTTCTTTAGCACCGGATTGGATTACAGCATCCTCCACTGCACGTTTTTCCACTTCAGTAACGCCGGCAGGTACGCAGGCCACTACGCGAGGTTTCGCAAAGATACCGCCTTTTAAGACCTTTTTTAGGAAGAATTTAATCATTTTATAGGTCATGGAAAAGTCGGAAATAACCCCTTCGCTTAACGGACGCACCGCAATGATACTGTCAGGAGTTCTGCCGACCATTTCCTTAGCTTCATTCCCAACAGCAAGAACCTCTTTGGTATAGCGGTTAATGGCAACCACCGAGGGTTCTCTTAATACGATACCTTTTCCTTTCACATAAATTAACGTGTTAGCGGTACCTAAGTCAATACCGATATCTCTTGCAAACATAGACATTGTTACATTACTCCAATCTTATATATGAGATGAATTAAAATACGAACCGATAAAACAGTGATGCAATCAGGATTCCTAAAAGAACAGCAACATTAATGTGCAGGGCAAAGCCAAGCGTCAGGGAAATGACTGATAAATCCAATACCAGGGGGGATTGCAGCCCAAAGGTATATCCGATGTTCAGCCAGCTTAGGGCAGCGATATCTTTGGTTAAGTAAGTAATGATTTCGCCAAATATCACACCAACAGCTAAAATTATTAGAATTGCGATTGCTGAAAAATGATGTTTGGTACCTTTTGCCATAGGACATTCCTCCTTAATAAATATGTGAATCAATCAAATGCGAGAAAGTTGTTTTGTAAGAAGCTCTGCTAATATTCCAATAACTATCGAAGTGAACAGAGTGACTGCTGCTGCAAAAGGATAGATACCATAGACTACAGCAGAGTGCAATACCAGAGAAGAGATCAGATATTGCAGTGTGATGTGAAAAAATCCGCCTATTGCACTAACTCCTGACATTGAGATTTTTCCCTTTTGATACAGTGGAAACACCAATGCCATGCTGCAGCATGAGGCAAGACTTCCTGCCGCTGTGAATAAGAGGGAGGAAAACCCCTGAAACACAAAAGCGGAAATCAGAATCTTAAGACCTGTCATCAAAAGGGCTTCCCAAAAGCCAAACACAGATAAGAATACCAAAATCACCAAATTAGAGAACCCGAATCTGACGCCGGGTATCCCTAAGGGAACCATTGCCTCTAACCAGGAGAGCACAAACAGTGCTGCCAGACATAACGCTCGTAAACTGAGACGTACCGTCTTATTTTTAATAGGAGACAGCATCAATCGAATCGCCTCCTTCCAGTGTGACCAGCAGTTTATGCGGTAAGCAGATGAGCATATCTCCGGCTTGAGAAATACTACCCATATGAACGCAATCATGACCGGGGCAATCGCTTTCTGTAATCTGAACCCGATCAGATTGTATCGACACCAGATTATAGCCGTAATCTGTTTCTATTGTAACATTTTTTTCGTAGCCTTCCGAAATGGCATAGGTACCATATTCTTTGGAGTCTACATATATTTTTACGGTATGGGCAGAAAGGGGAGCTTTGTAAAAGACGATTGATGATGTGATAACAATGGCTGCAATCAGACCAAATATCAAATAGTCTCCCTTTTTAAAGTTGCCAAAAAAGTGTTTTTGCTGTTTCATACTGCCCTCAGCTTTTTGGGGAAAGTCCGCAGTTTGCAAAAAACTGTGTTGCGGCACTTTTCCATATTCTATTATATATCTATTTTACTATATCATAAAAAAGAATAATAGTCAAGCAGACAAACTGTATTTTTTAGGAAAAAATCATCTTTTTCCCAAATTAGTCTGTGCGGAAGAAATTTCCTTTGAAAAAATGAAAAATGGAAAATTTTTTGCCTTGATTTCGGGTATATTCTGTGCTAAGATTGTCTTGTAGCAAACGAAACCGCTCCCCAATAGCTTACATACCGTTTCTTTCTCCTCCTGTTGCTTACATATTAAGAGAATCGGCTCATTTGCCGTGACTCTTGGTATGTAAGCATTTTTTATTTTAATAAAAACGGAGGAGAAAAGTATGACGAAACAGTCACAAATGATGAAGCGGACTCTGGCAATGGTGCTTGGCTTTATTATGCTCATCGGCATGAGCTTTACCGGCTTTGCGTACAATGTTTCTTCGGACTTGGCTGGAACCAAATACGAAGATGCAGGTGCGGTGCTGGGAGCACTTGGCATCATGGTTGGTGACCCGGACGGCAACTTCCGTCCTGATGACGGCATCAAGCGTTCCGAGTTTGCAAAAATAGCGATTCACACTATGGGTCTTGAGGATTCTGCAGAGGCATCTCAGGGAGACAGTAGATTTTTGGATGTGAACTCAGATTATTGGGCAAACGGCTATATTAATGTCGCTGCCAACCAGAATCTGATTGTGGGTGACCCGGATGGTAACTTCCGTCCTGAAGACAGAATTTCCTACCAGGAAGCGGTTACCATTTTAATTCGTATGTTAGGTTATGAGCTGGCGGCAGAAGCTAAAGGCGGATATCCTCACGGTTATCTGCAGGTGGCAAACCAGTATGGTTTCACCAAAAATGCTGCAGGTAGCGGCAGCGAGGTAACCAAACGTGGTACTGCGGCACTGTTAACCTACAACGCATTAACTATCGGGATGATGGAGCAGACCGGTTTCGGTTCTAACTCCAACTTTGAAATTACCGATAAAACCGTGTTAAAGGAATACCTGTCCACCGAACGTTTCCAGGGACAAGTAACCGGGAACTACTACACCAAGCTGACTGCTGCAAGCGGTCTGGAGAAAAACCAGATTGAAATTGATTCCGTAGTTTATGAAACTACTGATGAGAATGCAGCAAATTATCTGGGATACCGTGTCAGCTACTATGTGAGAACTGATGATAACGGCGACAAAACCGTGATTTTAGTTAGACCTGAAAGCGGCAGAAATAAAACCTTAGAAATCGACGGTGCCAACATTGAAACCGTGGAGGCAGGCAGAATTAATTACTGGCAGAATAAAGATACCGATAAGGCGACCAAATATGCGAAAATTTCTGCATCTGCCAAAATGATTTACAACGGAACATTCGTAACCTATGACGAAGCGAAAATCAAAGAAAACGGCACCTTAGCAGGTAACGTGCAGCTGTTGGATGCAGATTCCGATGACAGTTATGATGTGGTATTTGTGAATGAATACAAAAACTTAGTAGTAGACGGTATCAGCAACCTTTCTTACACTGTAACCGACAAATACGGCAATCCTTCTTTATCCTTTGATCCGGAAGAAACCGGAGTGAAATTTTCGTTAACCGACAAAAACGGAAATCCTTTTAAATTTGAAGACTTAAAAGAATGGATGGTTATTTCTTATCTGGAAAATGATGCCCAGGACGTGTTAAAAGCAACCGTAATTACTGATAAAGCAGAAGGTGCTGTGGTAGAAATGGAAGGCGACAAGTTTAAAATCGGAGATAAGTTCTATCAGAAAGCAGATAATTACACCGGCGACATTAAATTAGACGACGAAGGCACTTTCTTCTTGGATATCAGAGGCAGAATTGCTGCAGTAAACGCTAATTCTACTTTATCCGACAAGTACGCATATCTCTTGGATGCGGCAGAAGCAGACGGTATGGACGATCATATTGACCTGAAGCTTTATAATATGAGCGGGGAAGTGGTGATTCTTTCTTCCCACGATAAAATCTCCTTAAACGGTGCAACCCGTGAAGCAGCAAAAACCGTACTGGAGAAACTGAAATCCGAAGGTAAAGTAACCAAACAGTTAATCACTTACGAGGTAAATTCTGACGGAAAACTCACCAAGTTAAACACAGCAGAAGATGTTTCCGGCAGCGGCGTTACCATTAACAAAGACAAGTTTGTGATGAACTACAAAGGCGATAACACCGCTTATAAGAAAACCTCTTCTAAATTAGGCTCTTATGTGATCACCGATTCCACCTTAGTGTTCGATATTCCTGCAACCGCAACCAATTCTGATGATTATGCAATCAAAAACAAATCCATGTTTGAAGACGGCGGTTTATATGATGTGGAAATCTACGACGCGGGCGAAGACTTAACTGCAAAAGTGGTTATCGTGAAAAACTCCACCGGTCTGACCAGCAATGAAAGTCCCATTGCAGTTGTCAACAAGATTTCTCAGTCCAGAAACGATAAAGGCGAAATTGTGGATAAATTATATGCAGCGCATAACGGTCAGATGATTGCGTTGGAAACCTCCGAAAAAGGTATCCTGGTAAATGACGAAGGCAAACAGTTAAAAGCAGGGGATGTGATTCAGTTCAGAACCAATTTTCAGGGTGCGATTGACAAAATCACCATTCTCTTTGAAGTGGACGACAAAGCCACCGAGTTTACGAAAACCGACGGTGACATGCGCTTAATCTACGGTAAGGTAGACCGTAAGTTTGCATCCTCTATCAACGTTACCGTAAACGGCGGCAGCGTGGAAAACTTCTCCTTAGACGGCGTGAAGGTTGTGTCTGTGGATACTACCAAATCTTCCACTCAGGTGAAGTTAGCCGATGCAGGCGACATTCAGAAATATGATGCAAAGAGTCCCAGATTGGTGCTGATTCGTGAATATAAAGACCAGGTTCAGGAAATCGTTATCGTTAGATAATTTTAATTTTCCAAAAAGCAAAAACCCGAAGTTTTCTTCGGGTTTTTGTTTTGCTTTTCTAAAAAATAGTTGCATCCGGGAGGGAGTTTCCCTTTTGTATTCGTAATCAAAAATTATTTCATTCGCTGATCTAATGCTTCATAAATCATAATGCCGGCGCAAACCGACGCATTCAGAGAGTTCACATGACCTAAAATAGGGAGACTGACCAGGGTATCACATTTTTGTTTCACGTGTTCACTCATGCCATAACCTTCGGAGCCAATCACGATGGCTAAGGGAACGGTTAGGTCAGGGTCTTTGTAGGACATATTGGCGGAAGCATCGGTTCCCACAATTAAAACGCCTTGTTCTTTTAATTCTAAAATGGTGGAGTTTAAATTGGTTACCCGTGCAATTTTCATATAGTTTACTGCACCGGCAGATGCTTTGTAAGCACCGCTGTTTACCCCTGCAGCACGGCGCTTGGGAATAATCACACCGTCACAGCCGGCACATTCGGCAGAACGGACAATGGCACCTAAGTTATGGGTATCTTCAATACCGTCTAAGATTACTAAAAAAGGATTCTTTCCTTTTTCGTAGGCAGATTGCAAAATTTCATCCACACTGACATACTTTGCCTGAGAAACTGCTGCGATAACACCCTGATGATTCTTTACTTCGCTTAGACGGTCCAACTTACCTTTTTCCACACGGGAAACGGGAATTTTTTTCTGATTGGCAAGTTTCACAATCTGATATAAAATCGGGTCTTTGAAGTGATTCATCACATAGATTTTATCAATTTCGGTATCTGCCTTTAAAGCTTCTAAAACAGGGTTTCTGCCCTCGATTTTATCTTCAATTTTTTCATTTTCATTTTTTTTGATTTTCTCGTTATAACCTTTGTTTGTTTCTGCCATATTGGGTTCCTCTTTTTCATTCATTTACTGCGCTGTCATAGCGGTAGTTCTATTTCCGGCACTGTCATTCTGAGGAGCTTTGCGACGAAGAATCTCGATGGAGTAGGGGAGATTCCTCGAGGACAACCCTTGGAATGACGGATTTGGCTATTCTTGAATATGATTATCATAGAGGGGCGCTTTTTCCAAGTAGAATTTGGTGAAAGTGCCTTGTTCAATGTGATGACGGATATCTGCCATCAGTTCATTATAGAAATATAAATTATGCATCACGCACAGTCGCATTGCCAGCATTTCTTTTGCCTTGAACAGATGTCTA
>JAZNNT010000089.1:0-23155 GCA_045580405.1 Clostridia bacterium | reverse complement strand
GAAACAACCGAAGGAATAAAAGATCGGTGGCAGAAATCGCCTTTTGATTTTTGCCACCGAAATTTTTTAGTTTTTTTAAGAAAAGTATTGACTTTTTGAAATGATAACGATATAATAATGAGCGTTGACCGATTCGGTCATCAAAAAGAATATGCGGATATGGCGGAATTGGCAGACGCGCTAGATTCAGGTTCTAGTCGGGGCAACTCGGTGGAGGTTCAAGTCCTCTTATCCGCACCAAAAAAGAAGTTATCCTTTTGGATAGCTTCTTTTTCATTGCTCATGCCTTGTTTTTTAGGTGATTGCTTGCTGTGAATGAGATCAAAAAAACACATTGACACAGAAATTGTATCAATGTGCTTTTCTTATTCCATGACAGTGTAATCGGTAATATCGTGAACAGACTCTGTAACAACCAGACGCCCGTTGCCATCTATTTGAGGCCTAAGCGCACAAACACCTCATCAAAACATAGGAAAGAAACAAATACTTCATAGTATTACCCCGCATACATAATATCCGTAAAGCATTCTTCTTCGGGAATACCATTCATCGTATATGGCCAATCGGACACATCCACAGTCACTCTGTATACGTTGCCGTCTTTTGTGAGTAATTCCACCCAAGTTTCACCATCGGTAATCAAAGGAGTAAACACAGTGCCTGCCGGCAACTCTGTTGTCTGACCGTTGGTGCAATCCGTCATTTCCAGAGGAATTGCGGAGGTCAAATCCATTCCGTAGGTAAAGGTGTAGTGATCATCCTTCTTCTGCAGGAAACCGTTTTCGTCAATCTGATAATCAGCAACAGCACCCCTGGTTCCTAACAGTTGGAAATTGGTCGCCAACGAAAAGTGGTCGGGATTGTTGATGACTTCGGTATAAACCATTCCGTCGTTGTAGGCTGTTTCAACGTACTGATAGTCAGGCTGGGTGTCAGACAGCTGCACAATCTGTTCGGGAGTGCCGTTGATATCAACACCGCTCATCATATGGTAATCGCCGTCTGTATGAGAAATATAGTATATATAATTCTGGCCGCTGATATGTACCAGATATGGCTCAAATTCGTAAGCATAATTGATTTCGTCGGTATAGCGTTCATCATTCACCGCCACTGCAAACATATTGTACGAGCCGTAGTAATCCAGTTCATTATAAATTTCCACATAGTCGGTTTTGCCATCGTCTTCTGTCAGGTCAAAATCCAGTTTCAGCCATTTGGGTAACATAACTGCATGATTTTCGGGGGCATCAGTGTAGGGTTCGCAGAACAGTTTAGGCTCTTCGGCAAAATAAATCTTTGCAGATAGCGGTCCTGCTGCATAGGCAGCAATATCATAGGGACTAAACCAAAAGGTAATTCCCTGATAGTCCATTGTCCATTGAAAGGACTCTGTGCTATATTCCTCCAAAACGGTTTGTAAGGAATCTGCCCAGAAAATACCGTCAGGATATTTTTTACTCAGTTTTTCACACAAAATTTCAGCTAAACAATCCACATCGGTCAGCACATCGGTAAGCTCCAACTGTGCCCCCGTGGCAGGATCATAATGGTATCCCAGGTAATAATGATTGGGATGTGCTCCTCCGGAATATACATATCCGTATTCCAAAAAGCTCACCAAATTAGCATCCGCTCTTTGGATATACAGCTTACTGTCACTTTCCAAAGAAACAGATTCGTCTCTGTATTCCCTAAGCTCTGCCACCATTCCCTGAAGGTCCTCAAAAGTGGATTCAGCAAGGCTGATTTCTTCGTCGTTGAAAGCATCAAATGCAGTTTTCAGGTTGGGATATTCCTTTGCAGATTCTTCAGAAAGCATCAGTTGCTCCCATTTTACACAAACATTCGTACCGTCTTCTGACCAGTCCTCTAAAAATGTTTCGCCGATCATCATATGAAGAAACGGCACTTCTGACTCGGTCGTGGAAGTTCCCGGTTGTTTGACAGCAGGCTTCTGATTGCAGGAACAAAGTGCTAAAACCATGCAAAGCGCCAAAAACATGCAGACTGTTTTTTTCATAAAGTTCTCCTCCTTTTCTCTTGGATGAGATTGTTTCCTATCTAATTCTATTGTAGCCCCTTTTTTGATAAAATGCAAGTTTTTCATAAAAATATCTACATAATAATTACAGGGGAGGGTTCCCCCTCCCCTGACAAACGCAAGGACTATTCTGCGTCTTCGGAAACTTCTAAAGCACCGTTAAACACAATAGAATCCACAATTGCACGAATGGTTTCGTTTTTGTAGAATTCTTCCCCTTCCATAGAGTCCCTGCTGTAATCAGGACGGTTCATGCCAACTTCAATATATCTGTCCCAGCCTTCTTCCAAGTTTTCTAAATGAATGCAAATATAATATCCGCCAAATCCCTCATAGCCGTATGCATCGTATTTGCAGACTTTAAATTCCTTATAGGAATCCTCTTCTTGATTGTATTCCTTATTTTCCCAATAAGTTGAATCTTCATAAAGACCTACTTGAACCTCGTAGTTTTCTTCTTCATTCACTACAATTTTGCTATTAGTATAATCACCATCTTTTAATATAAATTGATCACTGTCGGGATAACTGAACTCAGCAGAGATATAGTAGCCTTCACCTTCGTAACAGTCGTATTCCACAAGCTCGGTTGTCGCACCCAAGTTTGTTCCGCCCGCAGCACCCTGCTGAGAATTACAAGCCGCTAAGGATAACAGCATCATACCTGCCAAAATAATCGATAACATTTTTTTCATCTTTATTTCCTCCTGAGTTTATTTTATTTTTTCTTCTACTGCATCAGCAGCTCTTGTATACTGAGCCAGACCGCCGGTCTGAGCATCATTCATCGCATTCATGTTCTTCTGAATTTCTTCTTTTTCTGCTTCCGATACTTCCCCTTCGGATTTTGCAGCCTTTACTGCTGCCATTGCAGTTTTTGCGAATCCGACTGCCCCCATTAAATCACGTTTTTCTTTCGTGCTCATACCGAAGCTGAATAATCCTTTCACATCATCGTTGACACCAAATATGTAATGAAAGTGGGCAATTGCATTTTCCGCATACTTCAAATAGTCTTCTTTTTCCCGTTCATTGGCGGCAAAGCGAATCTTGATGGGTTCCATGATATACGGATGAGCACGCAAACCGTTTCTCATAGTGGTAACATCATCTCTGGCACCCACTAATGTCAGCTTAATTCCGCCTTCCTTAAACACCTTAGGTTTACCGGGTTCCGACGGTTCCCCTTCTTCCACATAGGGTTCATAAGAGGAAACCTGATCGTATCGGATTAATTCAACAGGATAACGCCGGTCCCTGTCTTTAGCATCATCAATCACCCGAAACATTCCGTAATCATCGAAAAATTCGATACCCTGGCGGCTGGTAGCAGAAGGATAACGGAGGCGCTGCTTCAGATTCGGTTCGATAATCTCCCGATAAATACGATCGGAGCGTTTCATATACTCCATATGCCCCATCAGTTCTGCCTTCGTGTATCTGCTTTTGCGGATAAAAGCGGAGCACATATCGTCACATTTTGAGCATATGTACTCATCTCCCTTAATTTTCGTGCGGCTCATCATACCGCATTCGCCTCCGCAGAATGCACAGGTCTTTTTTCCGAAAATGTTTTTAAAAAACTGTCCAAATCCCATCACAATTCTCCCTTCCTGTTTTTTATGATCAATTTGATTTTCTGCTTTCTTCGATAAAAATCGACTTGCCCATTGACGAAATTTAATCTTTGTGGTAAAATGAAACCGTGTGAACTATATATATTATAGTACGTTTTTCTGAAATTGTCCCCACACTTTTGGGAAATTTTAGTGTGGGAAGCTTGCTTTTTTCAGAAAAAGTGTGGGATAAAGTGTAGGATGATGAAAATATTATCCTATTAAAGGAGAATTTTATGAAGCAAAAGTTCTTGTGCCTTTTCGGGACTTGTCTGGTCAGCTTGTTTCTCTTAACGGGATGTCAGGCAATTGGTGAAAAAGGGGCAACCATTTCTTCTATATACGGTGTTACTACCGTTTTTTCTTTGTTGTTGCTAATAGGCTACTTCTTCAGTATTAAAAAGAAAAATTTTTGGTTTATTGTATTGTTTATTTCGGTATTCGTTGTCAATTCCGGATATTTATGGCTTTCCGTGTCTAACTCGCTCCAGGAAGCTCTCTGGGCAAACCGTGTATCTTACCTTGGATCCGTATTTTTGCCGTTATCTATGATTATGACCGTAATGAAGGTCTCCAAACTGCACTATAAAAAATGGATTCCGTATGTGTTATTTGCAATTTCCGTAATCGTGTATCTGATTGCCGCAAGTCCCGGTATTCTTACCATTTACTATGAATCTGTTGCCTTAGAAACCATAAACGGTGTTTCTGTGTTAGTAAAAGATTACGGCAGTTGGCACTGTGTGTATCTGTTTTACCTGCTGGGATACTTTTTCTTAATGGGGGCAATCACTTTACATGCAATAATCAAAAAGAAAATTGAATCCACTTCCCATGCGATCATTTTAATTGTGGCGGTGTTTGTAAATTTATGCGTATGGCTGTTGGAACAATTGGTGAAGATTGATTTTGAAATCCTGTCTGTTTCCTATATCATCAGCGAGCTGTTCTTAATCGGTGTTTATCTGATGATTCAGCAACAGGAAGCCATGATTACAAATCTGCAGGAGAAATTTTCAAAAGCTCCCGAAAAGTTAAGTGATATTCCCAAAAAAGATGCTCCCGAATTTTTAGAACACTGCGAATATATTATCCGACAATTCCCCACCCTGACAGCATCGGAACGTACGATTTATAACTGCTATTTAGCAGGACTTTCCACCAAGGAAGTGCTGGAAAAATTGCATATTGCAGAAAACACCTTGAAATTTCACAACAAAAATCTATATGGAAAGCTTGGTGTTTCCTCCCGAAAGCAACTCCTGGAATATGCAAGAGCCATCGAACAAGCGAAGAATTAACCAAAAAGAATCGACTGATCAGTCGATTCTTTTTTTAGAATAAACCTTGAACAAAAATTTGCCCCGTTAGAAAAAACTTGCATTTTTAGAAGAAAGGTGCTATAATATCAATATTCTGAATATTCCGAAATATTTGTCAAAAAACGAGGGATTGTGATGCAAAAACAAATATCCGGTAATAGCGGCTATGCAATCCGCAATAACGGATTCCGATTTGTTTTCTTTCTGCTTGCACCGTTATTTTTACTGTGCTCGCTGGAAGTGATGCATTTATCCTATCCTTATGCCGCAGAGGTATTTTATAAGTCTGATTTTCATGCTGTCAAAATGATGATTACCTATCTGTTTTTGTTTTGTTGGCAAGGATTTTTTTATGTTCTCACACAAAATGCTTTTGTGGCGAATCTTTGTAACACCGTTCTCATGTTTATGATTGCATACGCCAGCGAAGTCATGGGACGTGTTAACGGAAATCCCTTGCTTCCTTGCAATCTGCTGCTGATGTCCAATGTGGGTGATATCACTTCCTTTGTTGAGATTCCGTTTATTCCCTCGGTAATCGTGGCAGTCATTATAAACCTCTGCTCCTTAGGAATGCATTTGTTTGTGCTCCGGTTTTTCCCGGTTAAAAGACGATGGCACCATCGGGTCATCTTCGGTGTGCTCTTAACGGCGGCTTTCATGTTTGCCAACAACACTCTTTGCTATGATAAAACATTCCGTCATCAGACATTGGGAAAACTGGATATCCGTGTTTCCGCCTTCAATCCTATTGAAGACTATCAGGCAAACGGCGCTGTGCTGACCTTCTTCCCCAGAATCGGAGATTTAATCGTGCCGCGTCCTGAAAACTATTCCCACCAATCCATTGAAAACATCCGCCTCCGTTACGAAGCAAAAAAACCGCCTTTAAATCCAACCAAAGCAAATGTAATTATCATTCAGAACGAAGCTTGGTGGGACCCTTCTCTGATGCCGGAGGTTTCCTATACGCCGAACTTACTCAGCGGAATCCATTCTCTTTCAGAAAACACGGTAAAAGGCACTTTTCTTTCCCCTGTTTATGCAGGTGGAACCTGTATGCCTGAATTTGAAGTCATCACAGGCATTCCCACCTATCTGTTGCCCTCAGCAGCATATCCTTACTCTCAATATATTATGGAGTATACGCCCTCCATCGTTTCAGCCTATCAGGAAGAAGGCTATCAGACGGTAGCGCTGCATCCTTACAAAAAGAATTTTTATAACCGTTCCACTGCTTACCCATTACTGGGATTTGACGAGTTTAAGGGAATCGATGAATTTACCTATCAGGATAAATCAGGTGCATATGTGGACGATATGGCCTGCGTAAAACAAATTATCGAAGAATTTGAAGAAAAAACCGCCGAGTACATCTTTGAATTTGTGGTCACTATGGAAAATCACGGTGCATATAAAATGCCCCGTTACGACTCCTTTGATATTACCATGGAGGCTCCCACGCTTTCCCCCGAGGACTACGACGACTTGCTTCGTTATTCCCAAGGTGTCTACAATGCAGACAAAGCCTATATGGCATTGGTAGACTATTTTTCCAAGGTAGAGGAACCGGTAATTATAGTGATGTACGGCGACCATTTACCGCTGCTTGGCACCAACGGAAGCACCTACATGGAGTCCGGTTTTGTGGAGCAGACCAATACCTTCTCTTCAGGAAACTATCCCCAGCTTTACGAAACACCTTATGTCATCTGGACAAACTACCGGATGCCCGATTTTAAGCTCTCCGAAAAAATCAGCGGCAATACCCTGGGGTTGAAACTGTTCTTGGAAAGCGGTAACGAGACGCCTTGGTATCTGACGGTATTAAACGATTTTTCCAACCATTATCCTGCTACCGTTAACACTGCAATCTATAATGCAGATATGCAAAAAACCGATGCGATTCTACCCGAAGACGAGAACCTTTTAGAAAACGTTGAGCTAATCATCTACGATATTTTGCACGGCAACCAGTTTTGCACGCAATAAAAAAGGAACAGATAAGAATCTGTTCCTTTTTTATTTTAAAATTAACTCTCTAACTGACGGTACATCAAAGATGCATCGTCTTTTTTTACCGTTTCTTTGACCTCAAGCACTTCCACAGTTACGCATCTTGCGCCAAACTGCAGAGACAATATATCCCCTACTTTCACTTCGGAGGAAGGCTTTGCCACCTTGCCGTTGATGGTAACCTTTCCGCCTTCGCAGGCTTCTTGAGCAACGGTACGGCGCTTGATAATTCGGGATACTTTTAAATACTTATCAATTCTCATTTTTTTGATCCTTTGCTTGTCTTAGTTTTTCAGACCATTTTGACAGATTGCCGCAGTGACGGTGTTCTTCATCAGCATGGCAATGGTCATGGGACCAACGCCGCCGGGTACGGGGGTAATGGCAGATGCAATTTTGGATACTTCCTTAAAATCCACGTCACCGCACAAGGTTTTATCGGGCATACGGTTGATGCCAACGTCAATCACAACGGCACCTTCTTTGACCATATCGGCTGTCACAAAATTGGGTTTTCCGATAGCGGCAACCAAAATGTCTGCCCGTTTGGTCACTTCTTTTAAATTTTGAGTGCGGGAATGACAAATGGTAACGGTGCCGTTCTGATGCAGGAGTAACATTGCCTGAGGTTTTCCCACAATGTTACTTCTTCCCAATACCACACATTCTTTGCCGGTCACATCAATGCCGCTTTCTTTAATCAGCTCCATCACGCCCGCAGGAGTACAGGGCAGAAAATCGTAGTTGCCAATCATAATTTTTCCCACATTCTGAGGATGGAATGCATCCACGTCTTTTTCGGGAGAAATGGTATTGATAACGGTTTCTTCGTTAATATGCTTGGGCAGGGGCAACTGCACCAAAATGCCGTTGACCGATGCGTCGTCGTTTAATTTTTTAACCAAAGCCAGCAGTTCTTCTTCGGTGGTGTCAGCAGGCAATGCAAACTCCTGAGAGTTGATACCAAGTGCTTCACAAGCCTTCTTTTTGGAATTTACATACACACGGGATGCGGGATCATCGCCCACGATGATTACGGTGAGCCCCACGCTGATTCCTTTTTTGTTCAGGTCTGCCACCTTTTCTTTCATTTCGTCCTTGATTCGTTGTGCTACCATTTTTCCGTCTAAAATCATGTTGCTTAGTCTCCTTCTCTGTATGTTTATGGTATGGTAATAGCTGTGGGATAAGATGCTCCATGCCTGCTTCTTTGAGTGCTTTTTTCACCGTTTCCCGATTCTCGGGTTTGTAGGTCTGAAGCATGGCTCGTTGCATGGTTTTTTCCTGATAAGATTTTGCCACATATACGCTTTTTCCCGTTCTGGGGTCCAGCTCAGTGTAGTACATGGCGGTAGATAAAGTGCCCGGAGTGGGATAAAAATCCTGGACTTGCTCGGGTACCATTTTATGTTTTTTTAAAAAGAGGGCAAGCTCCACTGCATCCTGCACCCGACTGCCCGGATGGGAAGACATGAGATACGGAACCAAATACTGCTCCTTCCCCACCTTTTTGGTGAGCTGATAGAACTTTTTCATAAACCCTTCAAACACTTCAATATTGGGTTTTCCCATATAGCGAAGCACATTGTTGGAGGAATGCTCGGGCGCCACCTTTAACTGCCCCGAAACGTGATGCTCCACCAATTCACGGAAGAAGGTATCGTTTTTGTCTGCCATCAGATAGTCAAACCGAATACCGGAACGGACAAAAACTTTCTTTACTTTCGGCAAGCTTCTCAACTTTCTCAAAAGATCCAGATAGTCACGGTGGTCCGCCTTCAGATTTTTGCAAGGTGTGGGAAACAGGCATTGTTTATTCTTGCAAGCACCCACCTTTAACTGATTATCGCAGGCAGGGAACCGAAAGTTTGCGGTAGGCCCGCCCACGTCGTGAATATATCCTTTAAAATCAGGGTCCGCCGTAATCTTTTTGGCTTCCTCAATAATAGATTTATGGCTTCTTGCGGTTACTATTCTGCCTTGATGAAAGGCAAGAGAACAGAAGTTACATCCGCCAAAACAGCCTCGCTGGGAAATAATAGAAAATTTCACCTCGCTGATAGCAGGCACTCCGCCCTCCTTTTCATAGATAGGATGATAGGTACGGGCAAAGGGAAGCTTGTACACTTCGTCCAGTTCCTCCTGCAATAAGGGACGGCAGGGAGGATTCTGCACCACATAGCGGTCGATATGATGTTGAATTAAAGTCTTTCCAATATAGGGATTTTGTTCCCCAAAGCTTTCTTTGGTGAATTTGGCATATTGCTTTTTGTCCTCACGGACTTCTTCAAAGGACGGTAAGGTGATGGCATTTTTCAAAGCATCTACTGTTTTGGTCTGATACACAATGCCCGGCAGTTTTTTAATTTCTTCGGGGGTGCCGTTTTTCAAATATTCTGCCACCTTACGAATGGTGATTTCTCCCATTCCGAAGATTAAAAAGTCTGCCTTGGCATCTACCAAAATACTGCGACGCACCTTGTCGCTCCAGTAATCATAATGGGCCAAACGGCGTAAGGATGCTTCCAGTCCGCCGATGATAACGGGAATCTGACCGTATGCCTCACGGATACGATTGGTATATACAATCACCGCACGGTCGGGGCGGTTGCCCATCTTACCGCCGGGAGAAAAGGCATCGGTGCTTCTCGGCTTTTTGTTTACGGTATAGTGATTCACCATAGAATCCAAGTTTCCGCTGTTTACCAAAAAACCAAGTCTGGGTTTTCCAAACCGCATAAAATCGGTTTTGGATTTATAATCGGGCTGAGCTAAAATTGCCACCCGATATCCTTCTGCTTCCAGCACCCGGGAAATGATGGCAGTGCCAAAAGAGGGATGGTCCACATAGGCATCCCCTGTTACCAGGACGAAATCCACTTCGCCCCCATATCGCTCATTCACTTCTTCCATTGTGATGGGTAAAAACTGATTCATAGATTATTCCTTTTTTATTGATTCATAGAGTTCCCGACTGCCCAATCCATTTTCTAAAATACGCCATCTGACCTGTTTGGCGCATAGCCAGGTTCCGTCATACTTTTCACGTTCTGTTTGAAACCAAGAGGAATCACCCCACCAGATTTTTCCGTCTTCCCAAAACATAGAAACATCCAAAATTTCACAGGTGTAATTTTCGTCGTTAGGTTGCAAATTCATTTTCATCAATCCTGAAAATTCCAATTCCAGAACAGAATTGCTTTCGCTTTGTCTTTGCAACAAAAGATAAAGCTTTCTTTGGTCATTTACAGGATGCATCCAAAGATTTTCCTGCACATACGCTCCACTAAGATATCGCAATTCTTTTAAACAGCAATCATGAAAACCTCCATAAGTTTCCAAAAATTTGTTTAAATCCGCTTCGGTATGAATATCACTCCAATTTGTCATCACTGGACTCTCCTGAAAATAATTTCATAATTTCTTGGTTTGTCTGCTGATAAATTTCTTCGATATGTTCCTGCAAGAATTGGCACACCCGAATGGCATGTTCCCTTGTTGGAACCAGCACATTTAAAGAGAACTGCTCCTGGTCGTTTTCCAGAATTTTAATACCCGCCAAAAATTCGCCGCCCTCGGGATTAAAATCTGCTATCACGGCAGTTTTGGGAGCATCGTTTTTCTTCTTTTCTAAAATGGCTTCATCCAGTTTTTTACGAATCAGCATAGGAATTTTGGACTGAAAATAGCCTGCGGTTTCCTTGCCTTCGTCGGTAAGCTCGTAATAGTGCTTTCCGCCGTCGGTAAACACGCGAAGATTTTCCATTTTCACCAGCTCATAAATATTGTATTGCAGATTAAAATAATCCACTTCCTGACCGTCCATAATGAACTTGGTGAGTTGGGGGTTGGTGATAGAATCACCGTATTCCCGACAAACATATAAAATAATCAGCCGCAAAATGAAGTCATCCTGCAAAATTTTTTCAAACGGCATAGCACATACTCCTTTTAGTAGGTTTTATCAAACTGGATAATGCAGTTATTCTCTTTTCCTGCTTCCGATGCAATCATTTCTTCCAGCTTTTTCTCGGAATAAGGGAAATCGAAAGGAACTTCCACATCAAAAATCAAATTATTATGGGAGGCTAAAAACACCACCCGAAAATCGTGTATATGAAGATGAGGCGAAATATCTGCCACAATGGCAGCCATTTTTTCCTTTAATGCTGTTACTTTGGGATTATCGGTTTCCACGGGGTCCATATGGATGACCATAGCAATTCCGTGTTCCTTCATGAAGTGGACCTCCAATTGGTCCACAATATCGTGACTTGCCATAATGCTTTGAGAAGCAGGCACTTCCACGTGCACCGATGCAAAGAGCTGCCCTGCTCCGTATTCATGCACCATTAAATCGTGAATCCCGATAATGGATTCGTGAAAGGATAACACTTCCGCTTTAATCTCGTTGACTAATTCTTCTTTGGGCGCTTCCCCCAATAGCGGACTCAAGGTATCTTTAATCAGTTCCCATCCGCTATAGAGAATCAAAAGAGACACAATGGCACCTACATAGCCGTCTAAGGGAAGATGAAAAATTTTTCCCAAAATAAAGGATACCAAAACACCGCCGGTGGAAAAAGAATCGTTTAAGCTGTCCTTAGCGGTGGCTAAAATGGCAACGGAATTTAGTTTCTTGCCGATTTTTTTATAAAAACAGTACATCCACAGTTTGATGAGTACCGCTGCCACCATCACCCAGATGGCTACCGAATGGAATACAACTGCTTTTGGAAAAAAGATGTCTTCCACTGCAGTTTTAAAAAGAGAGAACCCCAACATGATAATGAGGAAAGAGACCAAAAGCCCTGTGATATACTCATATCTGGCGTGACCATAGGGATGATCCCGATCCGCAGGCTTTCCTGCTAAGTGAAACCCGATAAAGGTTACTATGGAATTTCCCATATCGGATAAGTTGTTGGCACCGTCTGCCGTCAGAGACACGGAATGAAACAAAAATCCTAAAATAAGCTTTGCCAAAGATAATATCAAATTGGCAACAATCCCCACAATTCCCACCAATTTTCCGTAGCTTTGGCGAACATGGGGGTGCTTTATATCATTGTGGTTTTTAATAAACAGTTTTGTTAAGAGTTCAGTCATTGGGCTGATAATTCCTCCCACTTTTCATATAAACGGTTGAGGATGGCTTCTTTTTCTTCCAAACGGTCACAGACTTCTTTTAATTTGGCAAAATCCGATGCCATGTCGGGAGATGCCATTTCTTCCTGAAGATTTGCAATTTCTCCTTCAATTTGTTCAATTTCTGCCTCAGTTTTTCTAAGGTCATTTTTCCGTTTGGTTTCCTCTGCCCTGTCTTTTTTGGAGCGGTAAAACTCGTTGGCTTTTTCGCTTTTCTTTTCGGTGGGCTGGGGTGCATCCTCTTTATGCTTTTCTAAATAATAGTCATATTTTCCGTCGTAAATGACCATTTCTCCCGGTTTCATTTCCACAATTTTTGTGGGTACCTTGTTTAAGAGATAACGGTCGTGAGACACCATAATCACGGTGCCTTCATAGTCTGCCAATGCTTTATCCAGCACTTCCTTGGAGGATAAATCCAAATGGTTGGTAGGTTCGTCTAAAATGAGAACATTGCCCTCCTCCAACATCATAATGGCAAATTTCACCTTTGCCTTTTCGCCGCCGGATAACACGCCAACCGGTTTATACACATCTTCTCCCGAAAGAAGCATTCCGCCAAGAAGTTTTCTTAGCTCCTGCTCATATTTTTGCGGAAAACGGTCCCAAAGTTCGTTCAGTGCCGTTTTTTCGGGATGAAGTTTATTGGTTTCCTGCTCAAAATAGGATTTTTTCACACCGCCACCCCAAAGGATTTCTCCTTTAGAATAAGCAAACTCTCCCAGAATGGCTTTTAACAGACTGGTTTTGCCAACCCCGTTGGCACCCACAATGGCAATTTTATCGTTTTTGCGCACATGCAGATTCACGCCGGGGTTTAGGACTTTATCTTTTACTTTTAACTCCAAATCCGATACCCGAAGCACATCCTTCACAGGTTCGGTTTTAAAGGTGAATTTTAAATGAATGGATTTTAAATAATCGGAAGGTTTTTCTAAGACCTCCATATTATCTAAAATATGCTGGCGGCTCTTTGCACTTTTAGCAGTGGATGCACGAACCTGATTTCGTGCCACATAGTCCTTTAATGCCGCAATTTCTTCCTGCTGCTTGTCATATTCTTTCTGCAGATATTCCATTTCCTGTGCCTTTTGCCCCACAAATTTGGAATAGTTTCCACGGTAACGCTTTAGCTTTCCTTTATAAATTTCGCAGATATCGGTGACACAGCGGTCTAAAAAGTAACGGTCATGGGATACTAAAACAATAGCGCCACGGTAGGTGGTTAAATAATCCTCCAGCCATTCCAAGGTTTTAAAATCCAAATGGTTGGTGGGTTCGTCTAAGATAAGAAGGTCAGGCTCAGACAACAAAAGCTTTGCCAACGCCAGTCTGGTTTTTTCGCCACCGGACAGTCTGTCTACAATGGTAGATAAATCCCTTCCCAAAAATCCCATACCGTTTAACACGGTGTTGATTTTTACATCAATATGGTAGCCGTCTTTTTGCTCATATAAGGTTTGCAAACGGGCATATTCTCGGTGGTTTTCTTCGGTGTTTCCAGAAGGTGTGGAAAGTGCTTCATAAAGCTTTTCCAGTTTTTCGCCCATGCGAAGCACATCGGAAAATACACTTCTCATTTCTTCCAAAATGGAATTGCCGCCGGAAAGTCCTGCATTCTGATGAAGGTATCCAATCCGCTTTCTCTGGAAAATGATTTCCCCTTCGGTGGGTTCACTTTCTCCCGAAAGCAAGTTCAACAATGTGGTTTTTCCTGCTCCGTTGGCACCGATTAATCCGATTCGGTCACTGTCTTCAATTTTTAGGGTAATATCGGTGAGAATTTCTTCTGCTCCGAAGAATTTAGACACCTGATTCAGTGCTACAATCATACTTTACCTATGTTACAACAGCCACGGGGGATACCCCCATGGCTGAATTTTTTACTTTTGTTTGATTAGTTGGATCTCTTTGCCAAAGCGGTTTTTAAGGCATCCACCTTATCGGTTTTTTCCCATAATACGCCTAAATCTTCTCTGCCCATATGTCCGTATGCAGCCAATTTTCTGTAAATGGGCTTTCTTAAATCCAAATCGGCAATAATTGCTGCCGGACGAAGGTCAAACACTTCGTTTACCACATCTGCAATCACATCGTCGGAAACCACGCCGGTACCGAAGGTATCTACCATAACGGATACGGGTTTTGCCACGCCAATGGCATAAGCAAGCTGAATTTCACAACGTCTTGCCAGGCCTGCTGCCACAATATTTTTGGCAACCCAACGGGATGCATAAGCGGCACTTCTGTCCACTTTTGTGGGGTCTTTGCCGGAGAATGCACCGCCACCGTGACGGGCATAGCCACCGTATGTATCCACGATGATTTTTCTTCCGGTTAAACCGGAGTCACCTTGAGGTCCGCCTACTACGAAACGGCCGGTGGGGTTCACATAAATTTTGGTGTTTTCATCCATCATAGAAGCATCAATAATGGGGGCAATGACGTGTTTTTTCATATCTTCACGGATGGTAGCAAGTTCCACTTCGTTAGAATGTTGTGTGGAAATTACCACGGTATCAATCCGTTTGGGAATATCATTTTCATATTCCACGCTCACCTGAGTTTTGCCGTCGGGACGAAGGTAAGAAAGGGTACCATCTTTTCTCACATCGGTCAAACGTTTTGCTAATTTATGTGCCAAAGAAATGGGAAGCGGCATCAGCTCAGGAGTTTCGTCACAAGCGTAGCCAAACATCATTCCCTGGTCACCGGCGCCGGTGGATTTATCGTCACCGGACACGTTAACCCCTTGGGCAATGTCGGGAGACTGCTCATCAATGGAGGTGATGACTGCACAGGTGGTACCGTCAAACCCGTATTTGGCACGGTCATAACCGATTTCCAACACGGTTTCTCTGGCAATTTTCGGGATATCCACATAGCCTGAGGTAGTGATTTCCCCCATGACAGACACCATACCGGTGGTGCAGGTGATTTCACAAGCCACACGGGCAGCGGGGTCCTGTTTTAAGATTTCATCTAAAATAGCATCGGAAATCTGGTCACAGATTTTGTCGGGATGCCCTTCTGTTACGGATTCCGAGGTAAATAATTTTCTCATATTCTAATACCCTTTCTTATTTGGTGGCAAGACGCAAAAGCATCTTGATATCTTCTTTGGAAAAGTGATATTTTTTATTGCAATAGTGGCAGGAAACCTCTGTTTGGTCTTCCTCTTCTATCATTTTTTCAAGTTCGTTTTTTCCTAAGCTTAAAAGCGCCGTTTCCACACGGTAACGACTGCAGTCACAACGGTAGGTGGGTTCTTTTTTGGATAAAATCTGATAATCAAATCCTTTTAACAGCATTCCTAAAATCTCGGTGGCATTCTTGCCGTCTGCAATCAGGGATGAAATGGATTTGGGAAGTGCTTTCACATTTTCTTCCACTTTATCCACGATGCTGTCGGGCGCACCGGGTAACAGCTGAATCATAAATCCGCCGGCAGATAAAATGGCAAAATTCTGTGCCACCAAAACGCCCAAGCCCAACACGGTGGGAATCTGCTCCGACTGCATATAGTAGTAAGAAATGTCTTCGGCAATTTCTCCGGAAATCAGTTCCACGGTGCCTACATACGGTTCTTTCAAGCCAATATCTCTTACGATGGTTAAGGTGCCTTTATGTCCTAACGCACCGCCAACATCCAGTTTTCCGTCTTCTCTTAGGGGAAGCACCACATCGGGGTTAGACACAAAGCCCTTTACTTGATTTTGTCCGTTGGCTTCGGCAACCACATTTCCGATAGGACCTTCACTGCGAAACTGCACCGAAACACGGTCTGTTTCATTTTTCATATCATTTGCTAAAATCAGTGCTGCAGTTAAGGCTCTGCCTAAAGCTGCTGATGCCACCTTACCTGTTTGGTGCAATCCTTGTGCCTCACGGATGGTTTCGGTGGAATTGACTACATATGCTTTCAGATAGCCGTCACTTGTGATGGCTCTGACAATTTCATCCATATCGGTTCCTCGCTTTTTCTATTCGTTTTCGCTGATAGGCTCTGCCTCAGCTTCCTCTTCCTGCGGTGATTGGAAGCTTTTTTCCACGGGCAGCGTGATAATAATTTCAGTTCCCTCGTTCAATTTGGAATTTAATGTAATTTCCCCGGCGTGCGCATTGATAATTTCCTTGGCAATGGCAAGACCGAGACCGGTACCTCCCTGCTCACGGGAACGTGCTTTATCCACACGGTAAAACCGCTCAAAAATCCGTTTTACATCTTTTTCGGGGATGCCCATACCGTTATCCACAATGCGGATGATAGCATTGTCGGACACATAGCTGGAATAGATTTTCACGGCGCCGTAGTTGGCTGTGTATTTAATAGCATTGGACACAATATTGATAATTACCTGCTGCATTCTGTCATAATCCAATGCGATGGGGGGAATTTCGTTAATCATGGTATAGGTAAGGTTCTGATGCTTTTTCTTTGCCTCAAACTGCATCTTTTCCGACACATCCCTTAAAATCGGTTCAATGTGCATACGGGTAAGATTCAGTTTCACACCGTTATCCAGACGAGACAAAATCAGAAGGTCGGAAACCAGTCTGGTCATACGGTCCGTTTCCCGATGGATGGTATCCAAGAACTTTTCCTGCATTTCTCCATCCACTTCACCGCTTTCTAATGTCTCGATATATGCCTTTACAGTGGTTAAGGGGGTACGCAGCTCGTGGGATACATTGGCAACAAACTCTCTGCGGGACAGTTCCAGCTTTCTGGATTCGGTCATATTCTGCACATCCACGATCACACCGCCAATGGTGTCATCGGAATAACGGAAGCTACCGAAATAAAACCGCAGATAATAGTTGTTGTAGTCCCCTTCCTTGATGAGCTGTTTATCGGGATTTAAGTACAGAAAGTTTCCTAAAGACACATCGGGAAACAATGCGGTAAAAAACTCATCAAAACGGAGCGTTTCTTCCTCTCCCACCGCCAGATACTTTTTGGCGGAAGGATTGATATGCAACAACTCTCCTTCGGTGTCAAATGCCACGATTCCGTCGGTGGAATACTCCATAATTTTTTCTAACTTGGTATTCTGGGAGGCAACCTCCTGCACCGTTTCGGAAAGACGTTGACCCATGGTGCGGAAGGTATTGGTCAGCACCCCGATCTCATCCTTGGATTGAGATAGCTCTCCCACTTCAAATTCCCCATCGGCAATTTTTTCGGCACGGAAGGTCAGGTTCTTAATAGGCGTGGTAATGGTTTTGGATAACAAATATCCCAGCACCACCGAAATCAGAAGCGCTGCTAAAAGTGCCTGCAGAATTACCATAAACATACTCTGGGAGAAGCTTTGAAGCTCTTCCTTCGTTTCGTACACATAAATAACAAAAGCAGTTGCATCGTCTACCATAACGGGATAGGCATATTCCATATAAGTGCCGTTTTCTGATACCTGATCTCCCACTCTGCCGGACATTGCCGCCAAGATGTTATCGGAAATCTCTACCTGAGTGAGAAGCTCATCGGAGCTGTCTATCAGCTTTCCGTCCTTTGCATCTAAGATGGCGTAGTTGCGGTAGGAGTCGACTCCGATTCGCCCTGATGCTGCTTCCAAAAGCTCAGAAAGCTTTTGAGCACCGTCTTCTGCGGTGGCTGCTTCTGTGAGCTGAGGAACAAATTCTTCGGTAAAAACTGCAGTACCAATCTGAGACATAAAGTCAGTATAATAAAACCGTGTTACATTGGTAATGATGAAGGTCCCAACCGTCAGCATTACCGATAAAATAACAAGGATAAATAACAGTACCAGTTTTGTTTGAATGCTTTTAAACATATTGTTCCTCTGTTTTACATAAAACTCATTTGTTTTTTACTTACAGTTTTTGTTAAAATAATAACCGATGCCTCGCTTGGTTACCACAAAATCAGGTTCGCCCGGATTGTCTTCTAATTTTTCACGAAGACGGCGCACCGTTACGTCAACGGTTCGTAAATCTCCGTAGTATTCATATTTCCAAACCTTTTCCAAGAGCTTTTCACGGGAGAAAATTTTGTCCGGCTGAGATGCTAAGAATTTTAAAAGTTCAAATTCACGAACGGTGATTTCCACAGGTTTTCCGTCCTTTTGCACCTCAAAGCGCTCGGTATCAATACTCAGTCTGCCATAAGTTAACACATCTGCATTATCCGTAGCAGTAATGGGCTGTGATTTTTTGGTGCGGCGCAGGTTGGCTTTGATTCTTGCTAAAAGCTCTCTCACGCTGTAGGGCTTGGTGATATAGTCATCAGCACCAAGCTCCAGCCCCAACACCTTATCCACTTCCTCCTCACGGGCGGTGAGCAAGATAATGGGCACCTGAGATTTCATGCGAATTTCCTTACAAACGGTAAAACCGTCCATTTCAGGAAGCATCACATCCAACAAAATCAAATCCGGATTTTTCTCCATCGCAAGCTGAAGGCCGGTTGCACCGTCGTATGCTTCGATGGTGTCAAAGCCTTCTTTCTGCAAGTTGAATTTTAAAATGTCTACAATAGGTTTTTCATCATCTACGATGAGAATTAATCGTTCTGCCATGGGTGGCACGCTCCTTTCACGAGCTTTATTCTTTTGACGGGTTCTCCCGTCTGGTATCCAAATAAATAAGAAGCACCGAAATATCTGCAGGAGACACACCCGAAATGCGGGATGCCTGCCCGATGGATTCGGGGCGGAATTTGGATAGCTTCTGTCTTGCTTCAATGCGAAGACCGTAAATATCGTCATAGTTGATATCTGGGGGCAGCTTTCTCTGTTCCAGCTTTTTAAACTGGTTTACCTGAGACATCTGCCGTTTGATATAACCGGAATATTTGATTGTAACGGTAACCTCTTCCTCAATATCCCGGGGAAGCGTGTGTACCTTATCAGAAATTTCTAAAAGCATTTTATAGGTAATTTCCGGTCGGCGAAGCAAATCGTTTAAGTGGATTCCCGTTTTAATAGGAGTGCTTTCGTATTTTTCCAGGGTGGCAACCACATGGGGAGACGGTGGAACTACCACAGATTCCAAATATTTAATTTCTTCTTCTACCCACTTTTGCTTTGCTAAATATTCCTGATATCGTTCTTCGGAAATTAAACCGATTTCGTATCCTAACGGCGTCAACCGCTGATCGGCATTATCCTGACGGAGCAATAAGCGGTATTCACTGCGGGAGGTCATAATCCGGTAGGGTTCATTGGTTCCCTTGGTCACAATATCGTCAATTAAAACGCCAATATAGGAATTATCTCGGCTTAAATGAAATTCTTCTTTACCATCTATGTATCTTGCGGCATTGATTCCTGCAATAAGCCCTTGCGCTGCTGCCTCCTCGTAACCGGAGGTTCCGTTAAACTGCCCTGCACCGTATAATCCCTTGATATTTTTAAAGGCAAGGCCTAAGGTTAATTCCGTGGGGTCTACGCAATCATACTCAATGGCATAGGCGGGACGCATCAGCTCCACGTTTTCCAAGCCGATAACAGAACGGTACATCTGCACCTGCACCTCATAGGGAAGAGATGAAGACATCCCCTGCACATACATTTCTTTGGTATTTAACCCCATCGGCTCAATGAACAGCTGATGTCGTTCTTTGTCGGGGAACCGCATAATTTTATCTTCAAAGGAAGGACAGTACCGGGGTCCGATTCCCTCAATCATTCCGCTGTATAACGGAGAAAGATGAATATTGTCCAACACAATTTGTTTGGTTTTTTCGGTGGAATAGGTTAAGTAACATTCCACACGGTTGGTAAGCTCCCGCTTGGTGGTAAAAGAGAAGGGGGTAATTTCTTCGTCACCGTACTGAACCTCCATTTTGGAGAAATCAATAGAATCACGGTGAACTCTGGCAGGAGTCCCCGTTTTAAAGCGCATCATACGGACGCCGTTTTCCTCTAAACTTTCGGAAAGCTTATTGGCAGCAAACATGCCGTCGGGCCCTCCCGGCTCAAAATATGTGCCTACAATGATTTTTCCACGAAGGTATGTACCGGTGGCGATGATAGCGGCATCCACTTGATAATAATTGCCTAACGCATCCACCACGCCTTTTACCCTTTTATCTTCGATATCAATTTTTACGATTTCTGCCTGCTTTAGGGAAAGATTCTCCTGATTTTCAATCCGTTTTTTCATTTCCTCCTGGTAAGCACGGCGGTCCTCCTGCACACGCAAGGAATACACCGCAGGTCCTTTCCCGCGGTTTAACACACGGGACTGGAGAAACGTGTCATCTGCCAGCTTTCCCATTTCGCCGCCTAAAGCATCAATCTCACGAACCAAATGTCCTTTCCCTGTCCCACCGATACTGGGGTTACAGGGCATATTGGCAACCGCATCCAGATTGATGGAAAACAGCACCGTTTTGTGCCCCAGTCTTGCCGAGGCAAATGCCGCTTCGCAGCCTGCATGACCTGCTCCGATCACGGCAACTTCAAATTTATCTTCTATAAATGCCATAATGAGTCCCTACATATCGTAGTATTTTCTGCCTGCAACCGAGTTGGAATCGTCGGTTAAAAGATGCATCTGCTCCAATGCCTTACCGGTACCCAATGCCACGCAGGTGGTGGGATCATCCGCAATGGTAGCCTTAATGCCGGTATGCTCGGTAATCAGTTTGGGGAAGCCTCCCAAAAGTGAACCGCCGCCCGTCATAATAATGCCGGTGGAAGCGATATCGCCAACCAGTTCCGGCGGAGTTTTTTCCAAGGTCTGATGCACAGCATCCACAATCTGCATTGCGGTGTCAATCAAAGCACCGTAAATTTCGGTGGAAGTCACAGTGAAAATTTTGGGGAGACCGGTTAAAAGGTTTCTGCCTTTCACTTCGGTTACCAGCTCTTCATCCGGCAAATACGCACAACCTACATTATACTTAATCTGTTCTGCAGTGCGTTCTCCGATTAACACGTTATGTTCTTTTCGGATATATTTGATGATAGCATCGTCAAACTTGTCCCCTGCCACTTTAATGGAGGTGGAAACCACCACGCCTCCTAAGGAAATCACTGCAATGTCGGTGGTACCGCCGCCGATATCCACAATCATGGTGCCGTTGGGCTGAGAAATATCAATACCGGTACCGATAGCGGCAGCAATGGGTTCTTCAATAATGAAAGACTTTTTGGCGCCTGCCTGAATCGCCGCATCCTTTACCGCACGTTCTTCCACGTCCGTAACACCGGAGGGAACGCAAATCATAATGTTTGGTTTAAAGATACGGGAAATATTAATTTTGCTTAAGAAATGCTTCAGCATTTTTTCGGTCACATCATAATCGGAAATTACCCCGTCACGAAGAGGACGAACCGCCACAATATTTCCGGGAGTTTTCCCAATCATACGCTGAGCTTCATAGCCCACTGCAAACAGTCTTCCGGTCAGCTTGTCTACTGCTGCAACAGAAGGCTCCTTTAATACAATTCCTTTTCCTTTCACATAAATGAGAACGGTTGCTGTTCCCAAATCCACACCCACGTCCTGTCCAAATCCAAACATCGGGCACCATCCTTTCATATCATCAAACAAAGTCCGTTTATATTCTTGCTGATAACTTGTATTTTCAAGCATTTTTCTATAAAAAATCGCCATTTTCTCATACATTATAATTATAGTACGAAATCATACATTTGTCAACCATATTTCACGATAATATCATAATTTTGCCGTTTTTTTTAGCGACTATACCGCCCTGTTTTTAAAGGTTTGTTTTTGGCCTGATTTACCATTTTTTAAAATGTGCGCGAATAGACTTGCCAAACGATATTTTTTGTGTTAAAATAAGAATAGAATTTTGTTGTATTTTATAGATTTTACCAAAAAATGGAGGTGCACGATGAAACGATTTCGATTCATTACTTTCTTTCTGATCGTTACAATGCTTTGCTCCGGTCTGACAGTTTCTGCCAAAGAAATCAGCATCGGATTAAAATTTGCATCCACTTCTCCCAAAGAAACCACTGTGCAAAATGCAAGCGGATTTATGGTAACTGTGGGAAATGAACCCGTTACCCAGCTGACTGAAACAAAAATCTTAGTCAGTTGGACGGAAGATGGAGCTATCCAGCTGATATCCCCCGCAGACAACACCGTTCTTTACACGCACGAAGACACAAGCACCCCCGTTACCTTAACTCCTGCAGATAACGGAACAGTTTTGATCGGCGGAACCGAATACCGAGGTTCAGCACGGTTTATCAGAAACGATTTAGGTCTGACTGTGATCAACTATGTGGATATTGAGGATTACCTAAAGGGCGTTGTCCCCGGGGAAATGCCGTCCTCCTGGCCTACCGAAGCTCTGAAAGCACAGGCGGTATGCGCCAGAAACTATGCCATGACCAACTGGAATAAGTTTCAAAATTACGGTTTCAATTTAGACGATTCCATTCAATCTCAGGTGTATCTTGGCGTAAAGGCGGAAAAACCGGAAACCAACAGAGCAGTGGAAGAAACCGAAGGAATTTATTTAAAATACGGCGATACCTATGCAAGCACCTTTTTCTACTCTTCCTCCGGTGGACACACGGAAAACAGTGAAAATGTTTGGTCGGCAGCTCTCCCCTATCTGGTGGGCGTGGAAGACCCGTACGATACCTCCCGGGAATGGAGTGTTCCGTACACGCCGGACGAAATCGAAGAAAAGCTGGCAGGAATTGGCGTTAATATTGGCGACGTCATTGACTTGGAGGTCATAGAAACTTCTCCCTCCGGCAGAATCATCGACTTAAAAATTGTGGGTACCGAAGGCACCTACCACTTAAAAAAAGAAAAAACCAGAAGTCTTTTCAATCTCCGCAGCAATCTTTACACCATCACCAAAAAAGGTGAAGAACCGGAACCGATATCCGTTGTCACCTCAAAAGGACTGGAAGAGCGAAGCATTTCTCAGCCGATTCTCACCGCAACCGGGCTGATTCCCGTGGAGGTTGGCATTCCCACCGAATATATCATGACCGGTACCGGCTACGGCCACGGTGTTGGCATGAGTCAGTACGGTGCCAAAGGAA
>JAZNNT010000088.1:0-9251 GCA_045580405.1 Clostridia bacterium | reverse complement strand
CCAAAGAAGAACAGGAAAAATACAAAAGCTACAACAGAGCCTACAATCTTTACAGTCCCAATCACAACAATTACGACGCAAAAGCAGCGGCGAAAAGAAAAAAAGAGGAAGAAGACAAAAAGAAAAAAGAACAGCAGCTCTTAAGCCGTTTAAAGAAGCTGAAGCAGTCTGCCGCAAAACGAGGTATGTTAAATCAGAAGCCTTATTATGCAAAAGTGACAGAGGAAAAAGCCAATGCCTGAATCAGTTGCGTTGTTTGTTTGTAACGAATTTAACAACCGCAAGGAAAAGCGTAGTCAGCTGGAATTAAAATGGAATCTGAATATCAATTTTTTAAACGGTAATCAGTACTGCGATGTAGACTACAACAGCAAAAAAATCTATTCTGTTGAAAAACTATATGATTATCAGGAACGTGCCGTTTACAACAATATTGCGCCCATTATGGAAACCAGAGTGGCTAAGCTTTCCGGAGTAGTTCCTCAAATTGGTGCCTCCACAGAAAGCTCTGATTTAAATGACATTGCTAACGCTAAAATTTCCACAGCTGTTTTGAACACAGTTTCCAAGCAACTGAACTTTTCCGAAAAAATTGCCAATGCAGTTTCTGTGTCGGAATTGTTAGGCACCGCTTTTTACAAAACTGTATGGCAAAAGGACCAGGGAGATTTTCTTTATCTTAGCGATGGTGCTCCCGTCAAGTCAGGCGAGGTAGACACAGTAGTACTAAGTCCCTATGAAATCTATCCCGAAAGTCTTTACACGGAGCAGGTTGCAGAACAAAGAAGCATCATTCATGCCCATCCCTATCATGTGGATGAAATCAGGGAAAAATGGGGGCCAGAGTTAAAAGGGTTTTCTGTGAATCTGTTTTCTATGACCAACGTGACCAACGTCACGGGAGGTCTCGGTTGGACAGGCAGTTTGGAAAGTGTTGGTCAGGAAATCAAAGATGGCTACGACATTGTGCTGGAATACTACGAAAAACCCACGAAAAAGCACCCGGACGGACGTCTGCTGATTGTGGCATACTACAATGAAACATTGCTGTACGAAGGGCCCCTTCCTTACTTAAACGCTAAATATCACACCAGGGGATATCCCTTTGTGAAACAGGTATCGGTATCTCGCCCCGGTTGTTTTTTCGGAACCAGTATCATTGAGCGTTTAATCCCCATCCAAAGAGACTACAATGCCATTCAGAACCGTATCAACGAGTACTTAAACCGTGCAGCACTGGGAATCCCCGTGATTGAAGACGGCAGCGTGGATGTGGATAGCTTGGAATACTACGGAATGCCTCCGGGAATGCCCATTGTGTATTTACGAGGCAGCGAACCGCCCCGTTTTATGGATACACCCGCCCTTCCCTACAGCTTTTTATCCAAGCAGGACCGTCTGGAAGAAGCCTTTGTTTCCATTTCCGGTATTTCAGAACTGTCACGTTATTCCTCTGCGCCTTCCAATGTAACCTCAGGAACGGCTCTGAGCATTTTATCACAGCAGGATGATAACCGGCTGGCTGTCAGTGCGGAAAACATCCGAAACGCCGTGTTAGAGGTGGCAAAACAGTGGTTACGATTATACCGTCAGTTTGCTTTGTTTGAAAGAATGCTTCATTTAGGCGGTGACGATACCGACAATGCTCTCGTACGCTGGAGTCAAACCAACTTACTCCCCGAACAGTTGGAATTAACCACTCAGAATGAGATTGAAAACTCTTTGGCGGTAAAACGTGAACTGATTCGTGAACTGTATACAATGGGGCTTTTTACCGATCCTAAAACCGGCAGAATTACCCCTTGTGCAAAATCTAAAATTCTTTCTATGCTGAAAATGGGAGACTGGGAAAACAAGATGGAATCAGAAGCCCTTCACGTCACTAAGGCTGCCCGGGAAAATCTGAAAATGCGCGAGAAAATCTCCTGCCCCGTCAAGGCAAGAGACCACCACCAAATTCATATTGAAGAGCATACCAAATATCTGATGACTTCCGAATTTGAAGAACTGGAAGAAAAAGATCCAAGTCTTGCTGCGCTGTGGGAACAGCATCTTAGCGAACACGAAAGTTATCTGATAACATCTGATGAAAAAAACGTGTAAAAGGTATATTCTTCATTTTATTGGAATATACTTTGGATAGAAAAACTGTGAGAAAGGCGGACCCCGAATGGAAAACTTATTAAAGAAAATTGCATCGTTATTTCAGAAGCCGGAAGAAAATCCATCTTATGATGCGGTAATGGAAGCAAAGCAGGAGGTTGCCATTGCCTGGAGCAAATTTAATGAAGTCACCCGGGATGAATATATCGACATCGCCATTATGAATTTAAACTTGGCAAAAAAGCGGTTGGATGTTGCTATTAAGGAATCCAAGGAAGCACTGGTAACACAATCCTGATTACTCTTTAACAAAAGCCATTTCTATCTCAATTTTTTAAATCCTCTCTTAAGAAAAAAGGAACTGCATCCCCCGGGAGCAGTTCCTTTTTTCAATTGATTATATTTCGCTTTTTAAACCGCAATCATGCGGGATGGAGCAAAGAAACTCTTCTTCGTTTAAATCGTAAGGAATTTCTATGTAGAACACATAGGTAAACATTCCGTTTTTCTTCACGATATTGGTATCAAACACTGTGATTTTATGTTCTAAAAACCGTTCTTTAATCACATCAGCATTTTCAATATTCTTTACCGTAAGAATTTTACTTTTCCGTTTTGCCGTGAATTTGGTACGAAAATGCAGCACCGTTTGTGCCAATAAAATCAGCAAAGTTCCTGCAACGCCAACCACATACATACCGCAACCGATTGCCATACCGATTCCTGCAGTTGCCCAAATTCCGGCAGCCGTGGTCAGACCGCTGATCATCTGATGCTTCACAAATACCATACCGGCACCCAAGAAACCGATACCGCTGACAATCTGCGCTGCAATACGGGCAGGATCACGGTTGACAATATTTGGAATATTCATAAATCCGTATATAGAAACCAACATCATAAGGCAGGATGCAATCGCAACGATACAGTGGGTACGAAGACCGGCTTCTTTCGCCCGGTTCGTTCTTTCAAAACCAATGATTACACCGCATAAGCCAGCAACAATCAATCGAACAAGGTACATCAGGTTTTGACTTAAAAAAATCTGTTCCATGTTTTCCCTCCTCTCATCAGTAGATTATTGTAGCATAAATGGTTACTATTCGTCAAACGTCCCAAAGAATCAGGGAAAGTTCAGCAAATTTTTCCGATTTTATGCTAATGATATGCTCAACTGATGAAAGTTATGCGTTGTGTTGCTGGAGCATAGTTTCCCGAATCTGCCACAATTCGGGGGATAAATCCACATAGTAGCTATGCGGATTTTCAAAACGGGTAACCTCATCCCACAAAGTGGCAACTTCCCGTTCACAATAAGCCTTTAATTCTTTTAAACATGGAGAAGCATACACCTGTTTCCCGTTTTCAAAAATAGGGATCAGCAATTTTCTTGCAGTAAAGTTGGTCACCTTTTTCCGCTTCCAGGTATACTGAGGATCGAACAGCTCATACTCAGTTACACCGTCAAAATTTTCGTCGTGTTTGGTAATCACATCGGCAATGGCTTTGCCCGTTTCGTTGGAATACAAACGGTAAAGACTTTTAAAACCGGGAATGGTGATCTTAGACACATTTTCCGAAAGTTTGATTTTAGGGGTTTCTTCCCCGTCACGGAAAACTGCCACCAGTTTATACACACCGCCGAATACCGGTTCGGATTTGGAGGTGATGAGCCGTTCCCCAACGCCAAAGGTATCCACCTTGGCACCCTGATTTAACATATCACGGATGATATATTCGTCCAACGAGTTGGAAGCCACAATTTTCACATCGGGATATCCCGCATCGTCCAGCATTTTTCTTGCTTTTTTGGATAAATAGGTAATATCTCCACTGTCAATACGGATTCCCTTGGGACGAAAGCCTCTGGGTACCACTTCCGTATCAAAAGCTTTAATTGCATTAGGGATCCCTGATTTTAACACATTATAGGTGTCTACCAAAAGTGTGCAATCATGAGGATAACAGCTTGCATAAGCCTGAAAAGCTTCCAATTCAGTATCAAACATCTGCACCCAGCTATGCGCCATGGTACCCAGGGCAGGAATATCAAAGAGTTGATCAGTAACGGTGCAGGCTGTTCCTGCACAGCCGCCGATATAGGCTGCTCTCGCACCGTAGATGGCACCGTCATACCCCTGGGCACGGCGGGAACCAAATTCCATGACCGCTCTACCTTCGGATGCCTGTACAATGCGGTTTGCCTTGGTGGCAATCAAAGACTGATGGTTTACAGTGAGTAACAGCATGGTTTCCATCAGCTGTGCTTCAATCACCGGTCCACGGACACTGACCACAGGCTCCATGGGAAAAATGGGTGTTCCTTCAGGAATTGCCCACACAGAGCAAGAGAAAGAGAAATTCAGAAGATATTCTAAAAACTCTTCGGAAAAAATTCCTTTTCTGCGAAGATATTCCACGTCTTCTTCGGAGAAATGCAAATTGTTGATGTATTCAATCATCTGCTCAAGACCTGCCATAATGGCATAACCACCATCATTGGGAACTTTTCTGAAAAACAAATCAAAGGCTACCTCGGTGTCCTTCATACCATGTTTAAAGTAACCATTAGACATGGTAAATTCATAAAAGTCGGTGAGCATTGATAAATTGAGGTTTGAGTTAAATTTCATAAAAGCACCTTCTCTTTATTCCAAAGGATCGCTTGAGTCTATCACATCGGAAACGTCAGGTAAAATCTTTTTTGTTTCTTCTTCAGATAAAGAGGAAACACTATTTAGTTTACGCACGATGGCGCGGGTCCGTACCCCTACTAATTTTTCCAATTCTCCGTGAGCCTGATCCAGACGCTGCTGCGCAGATTTGATGACGTCAGAGAACTTCTGAAATTCGTTTTTTACGGCACCCAACACATTCCATACTTCACCGGAACGCTTCTGAATGGCAAGGGTTTTAAAGCCCATCTGTAAGCTTTGCAAGAACGCACAAATAGTGGTAGGTCCTGCAATATTTACCTTATAATCACGTTGCAGCACTTCCACCATACCGTGACGTACCACCTCGGCGTAAAGGCCTTCCACGGGTAAAAACATAATGGCAAAATCGGTAGTTTCCGGAGGTGATATGTATTTTTCGCTGATATCTTTCGCAAACTGCTTGATGCGGCGATCCAATGCTGTTTTCGCTGCTTCGATTTGCGAAACATCGCCGGTATCATAAGCATCGGTCAACTGGGTGTAGGCATCCACCGGAAATTTCGCATCAATGGGGAGATATAAGGGTTCATCACCGTCACCGGGTAAACGGATGGCAAATTCCACCACGTTTGCACTTCCCGGCTTCACTGCCACATTTTGCTCATACTGGTCAGGCGAAAACATCTGCTCCAAAATAGCACCAAGCTGGATTTCCCCTAAAATACCGCGGGTTTTCACATTGGAAAGCACTTTTTTTAAGTCACCGACGCCGGAGGCCAAGGTTTTCATTTCTCCCAAACCTTTATACACTTCTTCCAACCGTTCGGAAACTAATTGGAAGGATTTTCCGATTCTGTCTTCCAATGTTTTCTGCAGCTTTTCGTCCACGGTTTCCCGCATTTTTTCCAGCTTTTTGTTGTTGTCTTCCTGGATACGAGTCAGTTTGTTTTCCACCGTTTCCCGAATCTGCTCCAGCTTTTTTTCGTTACTTAACGAAAACTGATTCAGCCGTTCTTCGGAAGATTTTAACCGTTCGGATACCTCTTTTTGAAAAGCTTCAAAGCGATTGTTTAGGTCCTTGATTCTGGCATCCTGATGCTGGGAGCCTTGCTTTTGGGACTCATTTAACAAATCAGACATATTTTTTAACTGATTGGTTAATTCCATACGGAGATTGCTAAAATCGTTCTGATTATTTTTGCCGGCTAAAAGCACAATCAAAAGTACCAAAATCACGATGGATAACGCTAAGAGAACATATTCCATTCTACCCTCTCCTTTCCTGCGTTTAGCGGTATTCCCGACAAATTGCGGAATCAATAAACAAGGGATTGCAGTCCGCTTTTACAAGATCCCCCACGTGAAGGCTGCCATCGTTTTTCACAATGGCGCAATACATCCCCACACGTCCTAAAATTTCGTATTTTCCTTGGTACAGATACTGTTTTTTACCAATCCGGCGGAAGTCGGTATACATGTAGCGAAGCACATCAATGAACCGATAAGCATCATTTTGCTTGGTGGTAAAAAAGCCGTCCTTATAACCAATTCCGATAACAGCGGTGTTGATGTCTGCCTTTGCCTTGTAGGTGTTACCGTAGGCAACGTTATCTCCTTTTTGCAAGGAATTTACATCCAGTACCCGCACTTCCAAATATGCAATTCGATGAAGCTTCACGGGAGCCTTCATAGGCAAACGTCCCAAAAATGCGGAACCGATCCGGACTGCATTGCGGTTTTTGTTGGGATAGAGCAATGCACCGCAGGAATTGGCACTGTGAATGAGAATGCTGTCTAAGAAATCAGGATAAGCTTTGCGAAGCTTTGCTAAAATTCGGTCAAAGCGTTCATCCTGCGTTTTGGTGATTTTATATTTTGCTTCAAAAGAACAGGAATAATGGGTAAAAATTCCTGTAATTTTAACAGTTTTTTGGTGCTTGTCCACTGCAGAAATGATATCCTTTTCATTTCGATAAGAAAAACCGAAACGACCAAAGCCCGTGTCCACCTTTACATGTACCGAAGGTGCAATTTCACTTTCTTTGGCAACTTTTTCTACAAGTTCCAAATGGGACATCGCTCCCACCGTTAAGGTAACACCTTTTTGGAGTAATTCCTTCACCAATTCGGGATTATTTTCAGGTGTTAAGAGTAAAACGGTAGCATCCGAAAAACGCTCATCGCTTTTTAGAGCAATAGCTTCTTTGGATTCGGAAACGGCAAAATGAGTAATCCCCTGCTCTCTTAAAAAATTCGCATAGGGAAGTAAGGACAGTCCGTAGCCATCCCCCTTTACTACTGCAAAAATGGTATACTCCTTGCAGAATGCTTTGATATTTTTCACATTTTCTGCTAATTTTTCGGTTTCAATAATCAGTTTTTTCATCTTTTTGCTAACCCCTATTATGACAAACACTGTTACACTGGTAACGGTTGGCACCGCAGCCTGCACATTTGTCCTGACAGTTGGGCGTGGTAACGGCTTCTTTTGCCAATAACAGTTCTCGTTTAAAAAAGTCTTTGGTCACACCACAGAAGGTGATATCCCACGGAAGAACCTCGTCTAAGGAGCGTTCTCTTTCACTGTAGAATCTCATATCAATGCCGGTATTTGCAAAAGCTTTCTGCCAGGTTTCAAAGGAAAAGTATTCGTTCCAGCCATCCAGCTTACAGCCTAATTTGTGAGCTTCCAAAAGCACCTCTCCCAGTCTGCGGTCGCCACGGGCAAACACGGCTTCCAATACAGAAGTTTCTGCATCATGCCAGTTTAAGCGAATATTTTTGGAACGCAAATTTTCTTTTAACAAATTCTGCTTGTGTAAGATGGTTTCAAAAGAATCCTGAGGTGCCCACTGGAACGGTGTATGAGGCTTCGGCACAAAGGTAGACACCGAAACGGTGATACCAAAGCGTTTTCCACGTTTTTCCTTGGGAACACTGTAATAAATGGATTCAATTTTTTTCACCAGTTCGCAGATGCCCAAAACATCCTCATCGGTTTCAAAAGGAAGACCAATCATAAAATAAAGCTTTACGGTGGACCATCCGTTTTCATAAGCAAACTGCATGGTGTTTAAAATGGTTTCTTCGGAAATGTTTTTGTTGATAATATCTCGCATCCGCTGTGTTCCTGCTTCGGGAGCGAAGGTTAATGAGCTTTTTCGCACTTCAGATAAGCTTTCCAGTGCCTCTTCATGAAAATTGTCAATACGAAGAGACGGCAAAGCTAAATTAATCATTTTTTCTTTGGTAAATTCATTTAATTTTGATTTTAAATCTTTTAATTGCAAATAGTCACTGGTAGACAGCGAAGACAACGAAATTTCTTCGTAGCCGGTATTGCAAAAAGATAATTTGGCAATGTCAGACAGCTTGTCTGCATCCTTTTCCCGTTTGGGACGGTAAATATAGCCTGCCTGACAGAATCGGCAACCTCTCATGCATCCACGCATCACCTCCAAGGTGATTCTATCGTGTACCGCTTCCACAAAGGGAACTACCAGTTTGGTGGGAAAAATTGCATCAGACAGATTTTCAATCACCGTTTTTTCCACGGTTTTGGAAATGGATGCTACGGTGCCGTCATCGTGATAAGTTACTTCCACCAAGGAAGGCACATACACGCCCTGCAAGGTTGCAAGTTCTTTTAAAATATCTGCTTTGGAGGAACCGTTTTTTTTGCCCGCTAACACAATGTCAGACACTTTGACAATCACATCTTCCCCTTCGCCAATCATAAAGAAATCGATAAAATCGGCTAACGGTTCGGGATTAAAAGCACAGGGACCGCCTGCACATACAAGCGGGTAAGTATCATCACGGTCTTTAGCCAAAAGCGGAATTTTGGCTAAAGAAAGCATAGATAAAATGGAAGAATAAGAAAGCTCATATTGCAAGGTGAACCCGATAATATCATGACTTTTTAAGGGCATTTTGCTTTCCAGAGAATACAGTGGAATTTCCTTTTCTCTAAGCTTGTCTTCCATATCCTGTGCCACCATAAAGCAGCGCTCTGCCCAGATATCGTCCCGACGGTTTAAGATATCGTATAATATTTTAATCCCAAGATGCGACATTCCGATTTCATATAAATCGGGAAAACAGAAGGTGAAATGCAAATCGGTTTGATCCCAGTCCTTCACCACACTGTTGTATTCGCCACCTGCGTAGCGGGCAGGTTTTTCCACCTCGCATAAGATTTCGTCCAGACGACTCTGTAAATTTTGTGTTGCCATTTACGGTTCTCCTCGTAAGATTTTGTTGTGAGAGATAAATTCCTTCATTTTCTCCAAAGCAATCGCTGCAATTTTTTCGTAGCGTTCCTGCTTGGATTTAATTCGTTCGTTTAATTTCGGCAGAATGCCGAAATTCATATTCATAGGTTGAAAATTCTCGATGGTTTCATCGGTAATATAGGATAATAAAGAACCAAGTGCCGTTTCCTTCGGGAACACGATGGGTTCTTGTTCGTTGGCATATAAGTATGCATTC
>JAZNNT010000087.1:0-27236 GCA_045580405.1 Clostridia bacterium | reverse complement strand
ATCCTAATACAAGACACGCATATCTTTCAACAAGAGAAGCTAATGATTATGCACTTACTCTTACACATACAGCATCATCAACAGCGAGCCTTCCTGTAGGTGTAGTCTTTGACGGAACTAGCACATATAAAATCACATATGATTGGCTTACCAATGCGCCGAACGAAAGTGGTAAGAAGAGCAGAGTAAGATTGTATCAGGAAACAAGAGACCATTATCAGGTGACGAAATCTGAAGGAAAGCCTTATCTTACAACATACGGTTGGGGTGAAACCTCAGAAGTGCCTCCTATCGGTGAATGGGTACAGGCTGAAATCACATATAATTCTGCCACAAAGGATGTTACCGTAAAGTGGATCAAATCAGACGGAACTGTGATACTGAACAAAACCGGTTCACAGTGGACTACCTTTACTGACATTAGTTTCATTGAATTAGTAGGTGAAAATGGCGGACAGAAGATTGATAACATCGTCATTGCAAAAGAAGTTGAACGTGATGATGGCTTTACAGAAGTATGGTCACAGGATTTTGATAATTTAGCAGAAAACGGAGACGGAACCTACAATCTTGGTGGGGTATCTACAGATGCACTTGAAGTTGATCCTTCCGGATATGCAACTCCTGATAACTACAATAGCGTAACTGGTAACAAACGAAATGCATATCTGACAGAAGATACAAAAGAAGGAACAGGATATGCCCTTGCATTGACTCATACAGCCTCATCAGTAGTGAGCCTGCCTGTAGGTGTAACCTTTGATGGAGAAAGTAACTATAGAATTACATATGACTGGCTGACACATGCACCGAACGTAGATGGTAAGAAGAGCAGAGTCAGATTTTATCAGGAAGCCGGTGATCATCATCAAGTAACAAAATCTGCCGGAAAGCCTTATATTACCACATATGGTTGGGGTGAAACCTCAGAAGTGCCTCCTATCGGTGAATGGGTACAGGTTGAAATCACATTTAATTCTGCCACAAAGGATGTTACTGTAAAGTGGGTAACTTCAGGTGGAACTGAAATTCTGAACAAAACCGGTGCACAGTGGACCAACTTTACCGATATCAGTTTCATTGAATTGGTGGGCGAAGAAGGCGGACAGAAGATTGATAACATCTTAATTGAAAAAGAGGGTGGAGCAGAACCTGATGTGCCTGATGTACCTGAACAACCTGAGGAATTACCTGAAAATACAGTATGGTCACAAAACTTTGATGCAGGAACAGCAAATCTTGGCGGTGCGAACACAACTGCACTTGAAATTAATCCTGCAAAAAAAGGAATTGAAAACGGGGTAACAGGAAGCTCAAGACACGCATACTATTCATCTAACGGAGCAGGATATGCACTTAGTCTTACACACACACCTTGGTCTGAAGCAGATATCCCTGTGGGCGTAACAGTACCTGCAGTTTCCGGTCAGGGAGTTTATAAGCTTACCTATGATTGGAAAACAAGCTGCGGACAGGGAGCAGGAGAATACAGTGCAGTTCAGTTTAAAAACGGATCAGACTTTTATGCAGTAGGCGCATGTGCACTTTATCCGTCAGAACTTGCGTATAACTTTTCACCAAGCGCTATCACCAGCTACAGCAAGCTTACACCTGACGTGTGGTATGACGTTGAAGTTGTATTTGACTTTGCAAACCAGACTGCAGATTACGCACTTTCCAAGGATGGAACTGTAGTTTATACACTTGAAGATCAGGATATATCAAATCTTACTTCGCTGACAGCTATCGGCATGTTCGGACCTGCCGGCGGACAATCAATCGATAACATTATTTTAACCTGTGAGGACGGGGGCGAAACTCCTGAAGTGCCGGATGTTCCTGTGGATTCCGGAATGGAAGAAGTAGCTTTTTCCATGAATTTTGATGATGCAAAAGCAAATCTTGGTGGGATGGGTACCACTGCTATGGAAACAAATCCGACAACCAAGGGCAGCGATTCCTATCCTAATACAAGACATGCATACTATGAAACCAGTGGATCTGGCTATGCCTTCAGACTTGCACACACAGGTTGGAGTGAAGCTCGTATACCGATTAATGCTTCCATTCCGGATAAAACTGGAATCGGAAAATATAAGGTAACCTATGACTGGAAGCCTTACTGTGGTTCCGGCTCAGCTGAACGCGGTTTAATTACGATAGGCGGAGTTGATATTGGTGTATGGAGCAAATATCCGTATATCGCAGGTGAACAGGCAAGCACTCAGTTAACTGTTCAGAAATTGTATAAGGTTGAAACTATTTATGACTTTGCCGCTAAAACAGCAGATGTAACAATCTATGATTCAGCAGGAGCAACCGTATTCTCACAGACCGGTGTTGCTTGTAGCGATTATATCACAGATATTTATCTGCTCGGTGTTGCAGATGGGCTCTTCTTTGACAATTTTGTTATCACAAGAATTTATGACGGCAATGAAACTCCTGAAGTGAAAGCTTCAAAAATTGCGATTAAGGATAAAGACGGCGCAATCCAGAACAACTGGACAGCAGTGTCACCTTATACTAACAGCATTGAAATTTCTTTCGGCGCAGTAATGAATCGGGAAACCTTAACAAGCTCTAATATTTATGTTTTAGATAAAGCTACCAATAACACAGTAGGCACAACTGTTACACCGGGAGTTTCCAAAGCAACAGTTAAGCTGAATGACGGTGTAAGCTTTGAAGATGGAAAAGGATATATCATCTTTATCAAATCGGATGTTGCGGCTGAAAACGGCACAACAGTAGGAAAAAATTACACATTTGAATTTACTGTTGATAAGATCAGAACAACTGCTGTTGCAACAGCTATCAAAGCAGATGGTAATGAGCTGAAAACCTTTACCGCTTTAAAAGCTGCAACAAATGCAAGTATTGAAGTTGATTATGTTAACACAGCAGGCACAGATGTGACCTTCTATGTTGTAGTGGGTTATTATACAGAAGATAACGAACTTGTAAAAGATGATATTTACAAGATCGAAAAAGATGCTGATGCTTACACTGAAACTATTTCCTTGCCGTTTACCGTAAATGCACCTTCAGGCGCAGTTCGGGCAAAAGTAATGACTTGGAGCTCCTTTGAACTGAATAAGCCCATGGGTAAAGGTCTTGCTATCGCTGACTAATATTTAAGCAAGAAATTCAATAATTTGTGCGGAACAGGTTGCGAATTTATTTCAATACCTGTTCCGCTACAAAAGGAAGGAAGGCAATAATGAAAAAGATTTGCATAATTATATGTATTGCGGTTCTTTTGGCAACTCAATGTATATTTGCAAACGCTGACAATACTCTTAATTATGATATTATTATGAATTACACCGAGAATCTTCTGACCTTTGAAGGAAAAACCGCACCGAATGACGTGCTTTCAATTGAAGTGGTACCGGCAGATAAAAATTTGTCTAATCTATGGGGCAGTATCAGAAACAGTAAGAAAACAACGATTTCTGACGAAGTATCAGTAGCTTATAACGCAGATGTGATTACCTTTGCGGATTTTTGCGAAGCTGACTCAACCGGAGAGTTTTCTGTTACAGCTTCCATTACTGAATATAACGAATACAAGGTTTTGATTTATTCAGAGTCCAATGATAGCGTGGTTGCAAAGAACTTTATTTTCACTGATAAGGACAGTTATAGCGGAGTTATTGATATACTGAATTCCTATATCCCCAATGATAAAACAAGCTTCCAAAGAGATATCAGTAGTATCAATACAGCAATCGGATTTGATGATCCTGATTTTTCAGCTTTGAATTTTAATGACATTGCAGGCTTGATGTTTGATGAGTTTGCTCGTACAAACTCAGGTTTATCCAACAGCAATTCCTCTGATAATGAAAAAGCGTATCAGACAGCCGGACTTATTGTTGCGTTAAACAGTGGAACTGCGATTGAAGGAGTTTCTGATAAGGCAGTCATTTCAAATGCAACTGATGCCACATTTGACAGCTTTGTGAATCGTATTTTTGTGACAAACGATTCTAAAAATATGTTTGCATCTCTTATGTTAAATAGAAGCATAACTGATTTTGGAGATTTTTCCGACAAAGCAAAAGAAGCGTTAATTCTTACTGCGGTAAGATACCCTGATGGAACAACCAACATTCAGGATTTATTCAATGCATATGGTACATCAGTTATGGGACTTTCAACCGTAAGCACAAATTCAAGTGTTTATGAAAAGCTTGCGGGAAATAATTACAGCACAATCTCTGCGCTCGTTACAGCCTACAACGGTTTTGTTTCTGATTTGGGTAGCGGTGGCGGAGGTGACAACATTGGGTCAGGTGGTATAGGCGGAAGTCCCGTAGGAACTGGCGGTGTTGTTGGAGTTCCAAATGGTATTGCGAATGGAACAGATGGGGTTTCAACGACTCTTGGCACGCTTCAGATGCCTTTTGAAGATTTGAATTCAGTTCCGTGGGCATACAGTGCGATCTCAAATCTTTATACAAACGGAATTATTGACGGTGTAAGTGAAAATAAATTTATGCCTGATAAAAACGTGAAAAGAGAAGAGTTTGTAAAAATGCTTATCTCTGCTATGAAACTTCCGGTTTCTGATGTTGGAAATGAATTTTCTGATGTTGAAAAAGGAGAATGGTATGAAGTTTATGTAAAAACTGCACATACAAATAAGCTTGTTTCGGGAATGCAGGACAATATGTTTGGCGTTGGTCTGAATATATCGAGACAGGATATGGCTGTTATGGTTATGAATGCAATGGTAAAATGCGGATATAACCCTACAGGTGCTACACTTACATTTGAAGATGCTGGACAAGTTTCTGATTATGCAAAAACAGCTGTTGCAGAGCTTGCAAGTCTCGGAATTGTTACAGGGGTTGACAGCGTAAGCTTTAATCCAACAGGAGTTGCAACAAGAGCGCAGGCTGCGGTTATCATTAACCGTGCTTTAAGTTATCTTGATTAGAGGAGGGGACTAAAATGAAAATTACAAAAAGAATAATTTCTCTATTATTAGCATGCCTTCTCTTTTCATGCGGAATCATTGCCCATGCAGAAGAAGCAGTGAATCCGAATGCTTTGAAGAGTCTTGAAATTCTTCAGACACTTGGATTAGTGCCTGTTGACTATGATGCAGAGGTACTCGATTTCAATACAGGTGTTACAAGAGCAGAGCTTGCTTCTTTAACGGAAGGTGTGTTCAACAGCATAGAATATGTTGGAAATGACCTTTATTATCACGATGTTTCAAAGGATTTCTGGGCATATTCTCAGATAGGATATCTTGTTAGTACCGGAGCTTTAACAATTCCTGAAAATAGATTATTCTATCCCGACAGAGTTGCAACAGAAGCAGAGGCATACAAGATTATGATAAGTCTTTTAGGCCTTGATGGTAAGAGCATGAAAGGAACATGGCCCACCAATGTTTATTCAGTTGCAACAAAGATGAAAATTACTCAGAATGTTGTTAATGACGGAAGATTAACTTATGCTGAAGTTTTTATGATCCTTCATAATGCGTTATTGGTAGAGCTTCCGGAGATCATATCTTTTTCCGCTGACGGTAATGTGGAAGTTGTAAGTGGTGATGAAACATATCTGGAAAAGTATTATAATATTTATGCCGCTGTCGGTGTTGTTGAGGTGGTTGAAAAAACAGCATCAACTAACAAAGAAGGCCGTGACGGCAAAATCGTTATTTCAGGTGCAGAATTGAATATTAATGGACTATCGTGTGAAGATTATCTTGGAACTTATGTTAAATATTATTATAAGCACGATCCTGTAAAAAACGAGAATATACTTTTACGAGTTGATTCTGCAAACAGATCAAAAGTAATCAAACTTACCCATAAAGACAATGCTGTCAGTTATGATTCTCAGACAAGAACAATCACCTATAATGAAAACGGTTCAAAGGACAAACATATCACGATCAGTCAGAGTATCAGTATTGTATACAACGGAAGGTTCTTAAAATCTGGATATAACGATGTTCTTTCATCGCATATTGATAATATTAGCGTGATTGCTACAGACGGAAGCAATCAGTATAATTTACTGATTATTGAGGCATATGATAATCGTGTTTTAAGTACGATTGATCATGCTAACAGATATATTTATACTTCCGGTGGTGAAACTAAGATTTCACTTGATGAGTTTCATGAATATACTATTCTTGATTCTGACGGAAAAGAAATGGAACTATCCGATTTGAGTTCGGATGTAATCATCAGCGTATATGAGTCCAAGTGTAAAGATTTGATTACGATAGTTTGCTCTGATCAGCAGATTAACGGTACAATCAATGAATACGAAACAGATTCTTCAGGGTATACCATTTTAACAGTTGATGATACCAAATACTATACCGAATATGCCTACAGCGGCGAAGCGGTCGAGCCTAAGGATGCAACTTTAATTCTTGACCACAAGGGCTTTGTGGTTGACATTAAGTATGGTGGTTTAGGACAAATTGCCGTTTTACTTGAGTATAGGGAAAATCAAAAAGCTTTCGAGGACGGCATATCCTTCAGGATCTTTAACTCAAAGGGGGAATTTTTAATTCTTCCCGGTGCGGAAAAAATCGAAATTGATGGCAATATTTTATCAGCATATGATGATATTGATATTGCTCTTGGAAGCAATGAGTACGAACAGCTTATTACCTATGGACTTAATAAAGACGGCGAAATTAAAAAAATCGATACGATTCGTGTAAATGCCGACGGCAGCAATGGAATTGAAAGAATTACTCCCGATGCTGATAAGAAAATCAATCCCTCCATGTCTGCTGCAGTTTCAAGAAGAAGTTTTAATTCAAAGCTCATGACATCTGACATTAACTCAAGCGAGTATCCGCTGATGTTTGATGGAAATACTGTTGTGTTTGGACTTCCCGGCGCATTAGGTGCTGTTAAAGATCAGGATGAAAGCTATTTCACTACAATGAAAGCTTCTGCATTAGGTTGGGATTGGAGCATCAATTGCGAAGGATATTGGGTAGGCGAGTCAAGAGGTATCGTTGATGCTATTATAGTTTATAACAAAAACTGGGGTAGTCAAAGGGACGGCAACGTATATTTGGTTGTTTCCAAGCAGTATCAAGCTGTGAACTCTGAGGGGGATGTTGTTACCGTTATTGAAGGCTATGGAAAAGACGGAGCAGTAAAATGTGAATTTGTCCCCGATGTTACTCCAAATGTCCAGACTGGTGATTTTGTCCATTTTCTGGCATCAACAAACAAAGGTTATGAGACATTTGAAATACTTTACAGACCCACAGATCCTATGCCTGCGTTTATACGTCAGCAATTTAGTTCAAATACTCTTGTAGCGGGATATGTATGCTCAACTGCCAATGGTTACATATTCGTTTCAAAGGAAGCGAACCAGGGTAGTTCAACAGACTATGATGAGGCATTTAATTTAAGTAGTTACCAGATTCATATGTACGACTCGGCAACGGGTAAGGTTATACCAAATATTTCCTATGATGAAATCAGAGCTTTTGATACTTCGGGAGTTTCTGATGTAATTGTTGTTCGTTCGGGTACAGTTACACCGACTGGAGCAGTAATTTATAGATAGGATTATTAAAATATAAAGGAGTGTATTATTAATGAAAACCAAAAAAGTATTATCACTAGTTTTGGCTGTCATCATGACATTGGCCGTTTTCAGCGGTTGTGGTCCGAAAACTAATGATGGAAAAGTAAAATTCTCAATCGGTAATTGGCCTACCGAAAACGATTCCGGATACGATTTGAATATGGAAAAGCTGGCAAGATTCCAGGCAAATCATCCGGAGTTTGAAGTTACTACTGATACCTATGCATACAGCACACAGAACTTTATTGCAAAAGCAGCTGCAGGTCAGTTACCCACATCATATGACGTGCATTTTACGGAAGTAAATCAGATTGCTTCACAGGGCTATTGTGCTGACATTAAGGATGCGTTAAAAAACACCGGTATTTTAGATGCTTTAAATCCTGATGCTTTAGCCACTGTGCAGGGGGAAAATGGAGAAATTTGGGGATTACCTCATGGTATGTATGCTCAAAGCTTAACCATCAACAAAAAGCTGTTTAAAGAAGCAGGTTTGGTAAATGAAGATGGTTCTATCATGGTTCCCCAGACTTACGATGAAGTTGCACAGTATTCACAGATTATTAAAGATAAAACTGGAAAAGCAGGTTTTGTAATTCCTACGATTGAAAACTGTGGCGGTTGGCACATGATGAATGTTGCCTGGAGCTACGGAACTGACTTTATGGAACAGAATGCAGACGGTTCCTGGACTGCTACCTTCAATTCTGATGAATTTAAGGCAGCTTGTCAGTGGCTCTATGATATGAAATGGAAATATAACGGTCTTTATGAAAGTAGCACCGTTTCCAATGGTGAAAGAACGCAGTTATTTGGTACTTACCAGGCAGGTATGATGTTTGGTGCACCTCCGGAAAATGTACTTTGTCAGAGCTATGGTATGGATAGAGCAGACATTATGTGCGTAAGAATGCCCGAAGGTCCTGCCGGAAGATATGCTCAGTCCGGTGGCGCTGTTATTATGTTCTCTAACAGAGCAACTCAAGAAGAAATTGAAGCTTGTCTGTTATGGTATATGGAAGAATGCGGTTACGACGTCGTAATTACCGATGAAGACCTGGCAAACGAGGAAGAAAGCTTAATCAACACATCTAATAACGGTGGTATCATTTTAGCTGAGAGTGTACTCCCGACTTTCTCTAACCGTGAAGGTGAAGACAAATTAAAAGAGTTGAAAATGAAGTATGTGAATGTGGATATGAATGACTGGAACGATTATCTGAGCTTTGAGGATGTCATTGTACAGGCAGAAGAACCTGTTTGCTGTCAGCAGTTATACTCTGTTATTGACGGTGTAGTACAAAAAATCATTACGAATCCCAATGTTGATATCGACGCGGTTGTGAATGAAGCTGTATATGATTTCCAGGTGAATCACTTAGATAATTTATAATAGTTTGGGTGCATAAAATGGCAGATTTAGCAAAAAAACAGAAAAAAGCTATTGCAACCATGAAAAAAAATATTTCAGGTTGGCTCCTGATTTTGCCGACTGTGTTGTTTTTCATTTTTTTGGTATGGCGTCCTATCATTATCGGAATTGTATATTCCTTCTTTGATTTGAAAGGATTTGAGCCTGTTGCATTTGTGGGATTAAAAAATTATGAGCAGGTTCTCAGAGATACCAATTTTTTAAGAACACTTGGCAATACGGTGGCATATGTGGGTTGGTCGCTGGTGATTGGGTTACCGCTTCCTTTTATTGCGGCAGTTATGATGAACGAAATGCTGCATGCAAAGCAATATTTTAAAATCACTACATACTTACCCGGTATTTTACCTGCAATGGCAACATATCTTTTGTGGCGGCAGATTTATGGGGAAGGTGCAAATGGATTACTTAATTCTTTACTGTATTTTATTGGCATCAAACCTTTGCCGTTTTTAGCCAGTGAAACAGCGGTTATTCCGTTGTTGGTTGTGATGATGACCTGGAGTGGATTTGGTGGAACGCTCCTGATGTATTTAGCCACTTTACAAGGGGTTGACAATACGTTGTATGAAGCCGCGCGCCTGGATGGCGCCGGCTTCTGGAAGCGCATTACCGCTATTACTTTTCCGCATTGCAGAGGGATTATTCTTTTGTGTGCAGTGAGACAGATTATCAGTGTGTTTGGGGTAACTGAACAACCGATGGTTATGACTGGGGGAGGTCCCGGTGGGGCATCATTGACACTGGGACTCACAAATTACTATTATGCTTTTAAGTATGGTGCGATGGATAAGTCTTTGGCACTTGGTGTCATTACCTTTTTGATTTTGTGCGGACTTACCTTTGTCTACTTTAAACTGGACAAAAAAATCAATGATTAAGGAGGTGGTATGGATGAAACGAAAGAAGAAAGTGAAAAACGAAGGATTGCTCAATTGGAGTGATTTGAAAACTCCGGGAGGAAAAATACTCTATTGGGGTATGTTTACTTTATTGTTGCTTTTAAGTTTGTTTTGCCTGATTCCGGTAATATGGATGTTTATTTCCGGATTCAAAACTCCGCAGGAGTTATATGCCGTACCACCGGTATTATTTCCCAGTAAAATTGATTTTAGTATTGTTGGCGAGATTTTCAAAACCTCCCGTATCGGACACTACGCAATGAACTCCTTATGTATCATTTTGGGATGTTTAGCATTTGATATTGTTTTTAACGGTTTGGCAGGTTATGTTCTTTCCAGAGTAAAACCCAAAGGCAGTGCGTTGCTGAATACAGCAATTTTCTGGACCATGATGCTTCCCGGCATCAGTATGGTTCCCTTGTATATGACCTTTGTGGATTTTCCCATTTTTCACATCAATATGACCGGAAGTTTCCTTCCCTTATGGATGATGTCTGCAACCAATGCTTTCAACATCTTTCTGTTTCGGAACTTTTTCAATAGTATTCCGATGGATTATATTGAAGCAGCAAAAATTGATGGTGCATCCAATATCAAGATTTTTGTCAAAATTATCTTGCCCTTGTCAGCTCCCATCATTTCGGTTGTAACCATTTTTTCGGTAATTGGTTCCTGGGGGAACTTTTTCTGGCCGTATCTGTTGCTTGGAAATACCAGCAAAGAACCCATTTCAATTCTACTCTTTAATCTGACGCAGTCTTCCAGTCAATTTATGGCAAATGAGCAGATGTTGATTATGATGATTGCAACGATTCCGTCCATCATTGTATACGCAATTTTCTCCAAGAAAATTTTGGGTGGTCTCAATATGAGCGGTGTCAAAGGGTAGTGTGTAAGTTAGCAAGATTTAAGAAACGAATGTTTGGAGAAAGTTATGAAGTTAAAGGACATAAACATTAGGGATCCGTTTATCTTGTGTTGCAATGATATGTACTATATGTACGGGAAAAAATCTTTGGAACAAAAAGGATTTGTCGTTTATAAAAGTAATGATTTAATCGAATGGGAAGATCCTATACAGGTGTTTACCCCGAAAGTTGATTTCTGGGCAGACAAAGACTTTTGGGCTCCTGAAGTACATTATTATTGTAACAGATATTATATGCTTGCTTCATTCAAGTCAGAAACAAGAAGAAGAGCCACTCAAATTCTTGTCGCAGATGCTCCTGATGGGGAGTTCCATACTATCAGTGATACTCCGGTTACTCCTGAAGAGTGGGATTCACTCGATGGAACATTGTATATAGACCGTTTCGGAAAACCGCACATTGTGTTTTGTCACGAATGGGAACAGGGTGGAAATGGTTCCGTTTGTGAAATGGTTTTGTCGGATGATCTTAAAACTGCGATAACTAAACCAAGAATTCTGTGGTATGCAGGTGACTGTAAAAAATCAACAGATGCAATTCCCCATAAAAAATCTTTAGTTACCGACGGACCCTTTATGTATAGATTAAAGAATAATGAGCTTATTTGCATTTGGTCAACATTTACTGAAAACGGATATTCAGAATTTGTTTCCAGAAGTGATAATGGAGATATCGACGGCAACTGGAGTATAGATCCAAAACCATTGCTTGAAGCAGAAGGTGGACATGGCATGATCTTTCATTTAAAAGATGGTAAGCCTATGTTTGTGATGCATTCACCCAATTGCAGAGGATTGGAGAGAGCGGAATTGTTCGAGGTTATGGAGCAAGATAATTCTATAGTTTTAACACCGTACAATATTGAATAATGGAATATGTGGCTAACCGGATGCTTTTTAAGACCGGTTAGCCTGATGTTGCAAATAAAATAAAAGGAAGAGTTATATGAATACAACTGAAAATTATATTATTGAATCTCATCTGAAAAATATCAATACAAAATGGGATGATTTTTCAAAAGAAATAAAAGATATGCAGAATTCAGATACGTTCAGTATTCTATTTGCAACAGATATTCATTACATACGCCATTATGCATTTTATTTGCCTGCGTATTATAAGATTAAGGAAATGATTGAGTTTTCAAAGCAGGTTGGTTTTGATTTAATGGCGCTTACCGGAGATATTGTGGATGGAAATTCTACATTAAAAGATCAAAAACGTGATTTAAGTGATATTATGCAGCTTGTTTGTCAGGCAAAGACAACCTCTGTGCTTGTATCAAAAGGAAATCATGACGATTGCTCATGGTTTGCATATAAGCAGGGGTTGGGAAAAGAAAGTGTACTTTCAGATGAAGAATGGTATTCATATGTGGTTAATCCTGTTCGTGTTCTGTATCCAATAAATTTAGATGAGAACAATAAGTCGGGCGGTTACTATTATGTTGATTATCCATATCATAAAATCAGAGTTATCAATCTTAATACAAATGATACACCAATGATTACTGATGTAGATGGAAAACTAACAAAAGAGTACTGCGGACAGTGGAATTTAGGCATTAGAGAAAAGCAACTTGAATGGCTGGTTAAGGCTCTGACCTTTCATGAAGAAGGTTGGTCAGTTATCTTTATGTCTCATAGCTTTCTATTAAACGATGAGCCGGATGTAATCTTACGGAATGGTGATATAGCATGGGATATTATAAAAGCATACAAAAATAAAGAAGAAGGAAGTGTAAAATCTTCCGATAAACACTTTGAAGCAGAAGTTAATTATAATTTTACAGACAACAAATCGGATGATGTATTGTTATATATGTACGGACATACACATAAAGACAGTTGTGACATATATGATAATATTACAGTTGTCGGAACAAAAAACATATTGGGACCTCTTGGAAACGCAGATAAAAATTGGGGCGACCCTGCTTTTCCGATTGACGGTAGCTGGGATTGTGTGCTGATTGATAAGAAAAAAAGAATTATGAATATAAGACGCTATGGTATAGAAGGATTCAATCGCAGAATTGAATTGTAAGAAAGCGAGAAAACTATGAAAGTAAAAAAAATTGATGTGGTATCCAATACCCATTGGGACAGAGAGTTCCGTTTCAGCTTTGAAAAAACCAGACACAATCTTCTAGTGATGATGGATACCACTTTAGATATATTAGAGCAGGATGAAGCCTACCATTCTTTCACTATGGACGGTCACGCCATTATGATAGACGATTATCTCGAAATGCGTCCCGAACGAAAAGAACAGGTGGAGAAATTCATCCGTGAGGGCAGACTGATTATCGGCCCCTACTATACACTTCCCGAAGAATTTACTATTTCTCACGAAGCATTGGTGAGAAACTTATTAAAGGGCGGAGAAACCGTGGAAAAATACGGCGGAAAAGTTCCCACCGTAGGTTACACTCCGTCCTCTTGGGGGCAGACAGGGCAGTATCCCCAGATTTTAAAAGATTTCGGCATCAACTATATGATGTTCTATCGCGGTATTTCTCATCACGAAGCGCCTGCAGAATACATCTGGAAAGCTCCCGATGGTACCGAAGTGCTTGCAAGCCGTTTTGCACTTTATTGCCGTTATAACTGGTATTATCAGGTGCATCGTGCCGTTTCTAGAAACAGAGTATGGTCAAAAGATTATAAATGGGGCGAATTTGACGAGGCACCTTTCCGCCGTGCAGACGGATTTGTGGGTCCCTCTATTAACTATGACTTAAAATCGCCCACTGCAAACTATGAAAAAGAAAACTTAAAACAAGCCATTTTAGATATGCTAAAAGAAGAGGACGGTCACTTTACCACCCCCGTCTTTTTAGGAATGAACGGTCACGATATTTCGGTAGGTTTTCCCCGGGAAAGCGAAGTGATTCGTGATGCTAAAGAATTGTTCCAAGGTGAAATTGATATTGAACACACCAATCTGGAACAATTCTGGAAAGATGCTGAACAATACTTAGATAAAAATAATATGACCGTTCTCACAGGAGAACGCCGTTCTTACTTAAAAGAAGGGAAATGGACCTATTTGTTCCCCGGTACCATCTCTGCGAGAACTTACTTAAAACAAGCAGATTTTAACGCCTATACAGCATTGACCTATCAGGCAGAACCCTTGAATGCCCTGGCAGGAAATGATTCCAAGCTGTACCTGCAAAGAGGGTGGCAGTATTTAATGTCTAACCACAGCCACGATGCTAACGGCGGTTGTGCCCCCGACTGTGTGTGTAAGGATATGGAATACCGTTTCCGTAAAGCGCAGGATATTGCAGAAATTGTTTCTGAAGATGCAATGGTTGCCATTGCAAAAAATCTGTCTCCCGAAGGTCAGGCACAGGATATTGTGCAGTTGGTGGTATATAACACCTTGCCTTACGAAAGAGATGTTATCGTTGAGTTGGATATGGAAGTTCCTGATTCCTTCGGAAAAGGAATCACCATTGACGGCGTGAGACTTCAGTCCATCCAAAGTGAAAAATCCAGTATCTTTGTGGACAACATTTGGGAAGTTCCCACCATTTTGGATAGTATGCATCACAGAGTGTATGCCGAGATTAAAGGTGTTCCTGCAATGGGTTATAAGGTGCTTGAAATCAAACCAAATCCCCATAAAATGCAGAAACGTCCCGGTATTGCAAAAGGCAATGTATTGGAAAATTCCAAGTTAAGAGCAACTGTAAATCCCAACGGTACGCTGGATGTACTGTATAAAGAAACCGGCAAGGAATATAAGGGCTTAAACTTCTACACCTCTCAAGGTGAAGTTGGTAACGCCTGGAAGCACGAAAGCCCCGAGTTTGACCGCAAATATTCCACCATTGGCACCAACCACAAAATTTATGTGGCAGAAAGCGGAGAATTATCCGGAACCATCGTAACTGAATGTGAATTTTTGGTTCCTGAAAGTTGCGAAGTGAATCCTTCCGATATTTATACCAACATTCCCATCAAAACTACTTACACATTAGATGAGAATGCAGACTATATCAAGGTGAAAGTAGAACTGGTAAACAATGCAAAAGACCATTGGTTACGAGTAAACTTCCCCGCAGATATCAAAACTGACGTTTCCGTTGCAGACAGCCATTTTGATATCGTGAAACGAAGCATCGAAATTCCGGATTCTACCGGTTGGGTAGAACAGGCATTCGGTACACATCCTTTAAGAACCTTCGCAACAGTAACTGACGGTGAAAACGGTCTGGCAGTAATGCCCAAAGGATTGTTTGAATACGAAGTGTTTGATGATTCCACAATGGCGTTAACTTTAATTCGTGCTTGTCGTATCAAACTGGCAGTATCTGAAGAAAAGGTAACCGAATTGGAAGATGAAGGCGTACAGTGCCCCGGTGCCAGAAGCTTTGAGTATGCAATTCAGTTCAATCAGGGAAATTACAACGAACTTCCTAACAAAGCGGCAGAAATTTTTGCACCGGTAAAATGTGCAGTCTGTGGCAGAGGTAAGGGTGATTTACCGCTGGAAAACAGTCTTTTGAGTATTGACAACAACAATGTTCATATTACCGCCATCAAACAAGCTGATGATGGAAACGGTACAATCGTCAGATACTACAATCCGACGGAGGAAAAACAAAAAGTTGTGATTGATACACCCGGAAAGCTTTATAGCTGTCATATGGACGAAAGTATTATAGCTGAATATGAAAATATAGCAGAAGCCAAAAAGATAGTGACAGTAAGAATCGTGAAATAAATTCAAATAACGAAGCGCGTAATAACAGTGCATACTATCAACTGAAAATTTGTTATTGACTTTTAAGGAAATTAGAACCCACGAAATGAAAGGGAAAATATATGATAGAGAAAAGAAAAGCAATTAATATTGGAAGTATATGTGTTTTTTCGTATTTAGCAAGCTATTATATGAGAAATTTGTTGAGTGTTTCAACTCCTGCAATGTTAGATACGGGATTATTTACAAAAGAAATGATTGGGCTTTGTTCATCGGTTTATTTTTTGATATATGCCGTAGGGCAACTGTTGAATGGGATAATAGGTGACAAAGTAAGTGCAAAAAAGATGGTTTTTGGCGGACTTTTGGTATGCGGAATTTCATCAATAGCATTTGCATTTTGTACTACTATGCCATTGAGAATATTAATTTTTGCATTGATGGGTTTTTCTCTTTCTATGTTAAGAGGTCCACTGGTTAAGACCATTTCAGAAAACACATTACCAAAATATGCAAGAATCTGTTGCACTTTCTTTTCTTTTGCAGCATTTGCGGGTCCTTTTATTGCAAGCTTTATAGCTATGTTATTTGATTGGAAAATGACATTTATAGTGGCAGGTGCATCTTGTGTTTTTATCGCAGTTTGTGCATATGTAGTTTTGTCTCATTTTGAAAAAAAAGGAATGATAAAGCAAGCGGTACGTAAAGAACAAGGACAAAAGAAAAATATATGGTCAGTATTTAAACTTGAAAATTTTATGTTTTATATGTTTGTAGGAGCACTCGTCGAAATTTCAGGGGCCTCGATTAGTTTTTGGATGCCTACATATCTAACGGAACACCTTAATTTTGAAAATGATATTGCAAATATTATATTTTCCTTTAAGGCATTGATCCGTTCATTTGTTCCTTTTGTATCATTATTTATGCTCAGACTATTTAAGGATAATGATGTAAGAATGTCGAAATATGCCTTTCTATTTTCAACCATATTTTTCATTGGAGTATGGCTTGTTCCGAATCGATATATCAATGTTGTTTTCTTCTTTTTAGCACTTATATCTGTTTCGTTTGCATCTTCGATTTTGTGGAACGTTTATATACCAAATCAAGCGAAAAGCGGAATGGTATCTACGATAAATGGTGTGCTTGACTTTAGCGGATACGTTGCAGCGGCAGTTGCAAATATAATTTTTTCTGCGGTTGTGGATAAAATTGGTTGGAATGGTGTTACTATTATCTGGATTTTACTGATGTTGTCAGGTGTAATTGTAGCAAGTATTCCCAAAAAAGGACCAGGTTGCACCAAAGCAATTTAATTTATCTGCATCAATAGGAGATCATAAAATGAAAAAAATTATAGAAAGCGATTTCTTTAAAGTCGGGAAAGATGGAGTAAATAAAATCCTAACTCCTGACGATAAAAAAATAGATATCATTGAATTTGAAGATAAAAAGTTTTGCTATGTGAAAAGCGGAATGGGATATCCTGCAATTTATCCAATGCATGAAACTCGTTTTGAGCCAAAGGCAGAAGCAATCCTCATGGATTTGGACGGAACAAGTGTCCACTCCGAGGAATTTTGGATGTGGGTTATTGAGCAGACTACCGCAAGAATTCTAGAGAATATGAATTTCAAAAAGGAAGCAGAAGACGAGCCGTTTATTTCAGGGCATTCCGTTTCCGAGCATCTTCAGTATATGATTGATAAGTATGCACCGGGCGCAAATCTTGAGCTTGCACGCCAGTATTATTTCGAAATCGTAAACCACGAGATGGACGAGATTCTGAAGGGCAGAGGCAAGCAGGATGCGTTTACACCTGCGCCGAATTTGAAGGAATTTTTAACCACTGTCAAAAGGGAAGGTATCAAAATCGGTCTTGTAACTTCCGGCCTTTACGAAAAGGCTATGCCCGAAATTGTTTCGGCATTCCGGCAGCTTGATATGGGAAATCCTGTTGATTTTTATGATGCAATCATAACTGCAGGATATGCTCTCCGAAAAGGACAGACAGGAACTTTGGGAGAACTTGCACCAAAGCCGCATCCTTGGCTTTATGCAGAAACTGCAAGAGTTGGGTTGGGAATCCCTTTTGAAAGAAGACATAAAGTAATCGGTATAGAAGATTCTTCTGCCGGCGTTGTTTCAATTAAACTTGCAGGTTTTTCTTGTGTTGGTATTTCCGGTGGGAATATTGAACAAGCGGGCGTTGGAGATTTGTGTGATTATAAAATAAATAATCTCATGGAATTTCTGGATATTATATTGTGATAGAAAGGAGAAAACCTATGATTTCCAAATATGGTTCCCAAAATAGTGTCAGTTCAGAGAATCAATTGGCACAGGAAGAATATTCCAGTATTTATGAGGAAAATGGTGAAATCAAAGTTTTATTTGTTGGAAATTCCATCACAAAACATGGTCCTGCTCCCGATATCGGATGGAATGGAAATTGGGGTATGGCTGCTTCGGAAATGAATAAAGATTATGTGCATTTGATAGTTAGCGAACTTAAAAAATACCATTCTGTAGATTATAGTATTGCGCAGTGCTCAAAGTGGGAGACAAAATACTGGGACACAGAAAATATTATGAATACATATTACAAATCGGCACGAGAATTTGATGCAGATATTATTGTAATCAGAATCGGTGAGAACATAAAAAACATAGATAATAAAGAAATCTGCAAACTCAATTTTCAAAAAATGATAGAATTTTTTAACAAGAGTAAAAAAGCAAAGATTATCGTTACGAATTTGTTTTGGAATCATACGGTGCTGAATAAAATTATCGAAGAAGTTTCAATAGAAAACGGATATATTTTTTGTGATATTTCTGATTTGGAAATGGATGAAAGAACTATGGCAATAGGTGAATATGACCACAATGGTGTAGCGGTTCACCCGAGCGATTATGGTATGAAATGCATTGCTGACAGAATTAAATTCTGCATTGGACAAATATAAAACACTATAGTATATCTCTTTTGCTGAATTTGGTGGGTAAAGAAATGAATTTTACAAAAATTGATCATAAATACAGACCAATCCCTTTTTGGAGTTGGAATGAGAAACTTGATGTTAAGGAAACCAAAAGACAGGTTTATGAAATGCATAAAGCAGGAATTGGTGGATTCTTTATGCATGCTCGTGGTGGACTTGAAACCGAATATATGAGTGAAGAATGGTTTTCAAATGTTGAAGCAGCGATTGAAGCCGCTGAAGAATGTAATATGAGTGCTTGGGCATATGACGAAAACGGATGGCCCAGCGGATTTGGAAATGGTATTGTCAATGGTTGGGGTGTAGAGTATCAACAAAAATATCTCCGCATATCAAACACAGAGCCAAAAACAAATCTTATTTGCAAAAGTGGTGAACATTGGTTTCATTATGAAGTAAATCCATTTTATGCCGATACATTAAATCGTGATGCTGTGGCATTATTTATAAAATCCTCTTATGAACCTTATTATGAACGATTTAAAAATCGTATCGCAGGATTTTTTACAGACGAACCTCAAATATCAAGAAATGGGATACCGTGGAGTTTTGTTTTTGAATCAGAATACAAAAAAAGACACAACGAAAATTTGCTGGAACATCTTGATGAGTTGTTTTTTGAGGTAAATGACTATCAACAAACGAGAATTCGGTTTTGGAAAATGGTAACAGACCTATTTTCCAATCACTATATGAAACAAATATATGATTGGTGTACTAAACATGGGTATCAGCTGACAGGCCATTTAGCAGAGGAAGAAACCTTGCTTTCTCAACTGACAGTAAACGGTGCTTGTATGCCTCATTATGAATATTTTCATATTCCTGGAATCGATTGGCTAGGAAGAAAAATATACGATTGTCTCACACCGATACAGTTAGGTTCGGCTGCGGCACAGCTGGGGAAAGAAAACGCCATTACCGAGTCTTTTGCATTATGTGGACACAATGTAAGCTTTCCGGAATTAAAAGGAATCTATGAATGGCAGTTGGTTCGTGGCGTTAATGTTTTGTGCCAACATCTTGAAGGATATTCTATCCGGGGAATCAGAAAAAGAGATTATCCTCCTGCAATGTATTATCAACAACCGTGGTGGAGGATTTATGGCAAGTATAACGATATGCTTTCAAGAGAAAGTATGATATTTGCAGAACACAAATTTGATGCGGATGTGCTGGTGATTCATCCACAAACAACTGCATGGACAATGTTTGACAATCAGGAAAACAAAGGCATAGAAGAACTCAATTTCAGGTTGATAAACATATTGAAGGAACTTGATAAAAAGCATATTTTATATCATTTAGGTGATGAAACAATCATAGAACGTCACGGAAACATAAAAGATGGTAAATTTATCGTAGGAAATCAAAAATATACCTATGTGATTACTTCTTGCTGTGATGTTTTACTGGACCATACACAAAATCTGATTGATGAGTTTGTAGCATCAGGCGGAATGATTGTTAAAACATCGGATATACCAGCCAATATGGTTACCGATAACGAAAATATAACCTACACAAAGAGGGGAAATCTTCACTTTTTTGTTAATACAAATGACAAAAAAGAATTTGCAAAAATAAATGTTCGTGGTCGTGCAGTTGATTTAATGACAGGAGACTTCGTAAAAATCGGAGAGCTATATGAATTTGAACCTTGGGGAAGTCTTATCATATCAGAAGAAGAAACGGAGCCGGAACAAGGAAATCATTCGATTAAGGAAATCTGTTTAGACGGAATGTTTGAACTGTCTGCATCGGTTGAAAACTGTCTGACTCTGGATTATTGCGATTATTATTTTGATGGAGAGCTTCAGGAGAAACACGGATATGTTCTCAATATTTGCGAAAGAGCAAATAAGTTTGATAGAAGTGTCAAAATTCATCAGGACTATTATGTTGAAATGAAATATGTTCCAAAAGAAATCTTTTTAGTATGTGAAACGCCTGAGAAGTTTAGAATTACTGTCAATGGTGAGAGAATTGATCAAAACACATCCGGATATTTCAGGGATGTAAGCTTCAAAAAAATAGAAATTTCAAAATATCTGAAAATTGGCAATAACACAATTTCGTTTGAATGTGATTTTGAACAATCCAATGAATTTTATCAGAATATGAAGAAAGCATATCAGTTTGAAAGTGAAAAAAATAAGCTTTGCTATGATATGGAAATTGAAGCAGTATATCTTGTTGGAGATTTTTCGGTAAAATGTATTGGCGAATGGGAAAAATTGGATAGGAATGCTAATCGTTTCAACGGGGAATTTGTGATTGATGAACCTGTAAAAGAAGTTTTACTGAAAAATATTGAAAAGCAAGGTTTTCCTTTCTTTTGCGGGGAACTGTTACTTCAGGGGGAAATAGATATTCCTGATGAAAATTCCCATATTGTTTTTGATTTCAAAGGAATCAATTCGGTTGAAGTTAGAATTAATGGAATCCAAAAGAGCTTATTCGGTAGTGGAAAAATGATATTAAAAGATTTTAATACATTTGGTAAGACAAAGATAGAACTTAAGCTTTTTAATAATTTGAGAAATTTATTGGGACCACATCATTCAGCATTGGGAGAAATTACCCATGTAACACCTGCTGATTTTTATAAGGAAAGCTGTGTTTGGAATATGACCCCAAATGATAAATGGAATGATGGGTATTGTTTCGTTGAAACTGGAATAACCGGCTAAACATTGTTTAGATTAGGTTTAATGCAATTTATGTAGAGGAGATTATATATGGATAAGATGGAAAAATGGGCAAGAAGCAGATATCAACCCTGCCTTCCTATGGGAAACAATCATTCAAAAATAACCGGTTGTGAAGCACATATTGATCTTTCCAAAAAAGCAGCCTGCGAAGGTATTGTGATGCTGAAAAATAATCGCAATGTTCTGCCCCTAAAGAAGGGGGCTAAAGTAGCTATTTTTGGAAAAGCGCAGATCGATTATGTTAAATGTGGTGGCGGCTCCGGATATGTTTATTGTGAATATCTCAGAAATATATACGATGGCTTAAAGCAAAAAAGTGACAGAGTGGAAGTTTTTGACAGCTTATCTTTATTCTACCAAGATTATGTGGAAAATGAATATAAAAAAGGTGTGATTAACGGAAAGCTTGCGGAAATAGAAATCCCCAAAGCTTTATTACAGCAGGCAAAAGAATTTACTGATACTGCTATCATTACAATCAATCGCTATTCCTGTGAAGAAGAAGATAGAGATAACGACGGAAAAGATGCCTATTTTACTTTAAGCACGGAAGAAAAAGCGATGGTTACAACAGTTTGTGATAACTTTGAAAATATTATTGTGCTGTTAAATACTGGAGCTATGATTGATACCTCGTGGTTTTCAGGCAATGATAAAATTTCTGCAGCCCTAATCATCTGGCAGGGAGGAATGGAGGGCGGTTTAGCAGCAGCTGATATTTTGGTTGGAGATGTGAATCCCTCCGGTAAGCTTGTTGATACTTGTGCAAGAAATTTTGAGGACTATCCTTCCTCCCAAGGGTTCCACGAATCGGAAGATTATGTGAAATATACAGAGGATATCTTTGTTGGTTACCGTTATTTTGAAACCATTCCCGGCAAAAAAGATTGCGTGATATATCCGTTCGGTTACGGCCTTTCCTATACAAAATTTGAATTTTCCAATATATCAGCTACCAATATCAACGAAAAAATTATTGTGAGTGTTGACGTAACAAACACCGGATCTTATGAAGGGAAAGAGGTTGTTCAGGTTTATTACGGAGCGCCTGAAGGAAAAATTACAAAGGCAAAAAAAGTTCTTTGTGCATTTTACAAGACGAAACTTTTAAAACCAAATGAAACGGAAACAGTTGTATTATCCTTTAATATTTCAGATATGGCTTCTTATGATGACATAGGTCTTGTGAAAAAATCTGCTTATGTTATGGAAAAAGGCGAATATACAATATACGTCGGAAATTCTGTTTCTGATGTAAGTGAGCTCTCCTATAAATATATTCTTGATGCGGACTTAGTTGTTGAACAACTCACAGAATTCTGTTCTCCTGAAAAATTAGGAAAAAGAATGATTTCCAATGGGGAATATTTTGATATTCCTGATAAACAAGTTACACATAAAGCATTCCCCTGTGAATATGTATGTGAAAGAAAAATCCCCAAGAATGATGAAGACAGAAAAATGCTCATAGATGTTGTAAATCATGAAATTTCACTGGATGATTTTATTGCACAACTTACCGATGAAGAGTTATTCTCGCTACTTGGTGGAAAGAAAAATTCCGGACCGGTTATTACCGGTGGAATGGGGGGACTTGAAAAATACGGAATACCAAAGGTTCTGACAGCAGATGGACCGGTCGGTTTGCATCTGCTTCCCAAAACAGGTATCAGAACCACCGGGTTTCCCATTGCTACTATGTTAGCCTGCACTTGGAATTTAAGTCTTATGGAAGCAGTTGGCAGAGCAGGTGCTATGGAAGTAAAAGAAAACAATATTTCCATTTGGCTGACACCTGCGATGAATATACACAGAAGTCCGCTTTGCGGAAGAAATTTTGAATACTTTTCTGAAGATCCGTATGTTTCAGGAAAAATGGCAGCAGCAGAGGTGAAGGGGATTCAATCTGCGAATGTTGTTGCTACATTGAAACATTTTGCTTGTAATAACAAAGAAAGAGGAAGAATGAAGTCAGATTCGATTGTTTCTGAAAGAGCTTTAAGAGAAATTTACTTAAAGGGTTTTGAAATAGCCGTTAAGGAAGCAAAGCCCAAGCTGGTGATGACTTCATACAACAAGTTGAATGGACGATATACTTCTGAAAATTCTGAACTCATTACAGGAATTTTAAGAAATGAATGGGGCTACGAAGGACTTGTTACAACAGATTGGTGTAATCACGCGGAAAAAGTGGCTGAAATCAAGGCGGGAAATGATATCCGTATGCCTTTTGAAGCGAACCCTGAAGAAAATGATTATTCAATGCTTGAAAGCTTAAACCGAAACGAAATGGCAATCTCTGTAAAAAGATTATTAGAGATGATTTTATGGATTGATTAAAACTGATGAGGACCAAATTCTGCATTATGAAAAAAATGAGCTCTTAAGTTGGAGGTGCATATAAAGTGGAAGAAAACTTAACTACCATTTATGTTTCACAGACAGTGGAACATAAAGGCTGTGTAAAAAGCATTGAAGAAGCGCTTGACATGGTTTCTGTGTTGAGAAAAAAAGGTGAAAAGCAGCCTGTTACTATCAGAATTAGGGATACTATCTATACGGTAACCAAGCCGATAATGATCGGGAACAATGTGAATTCTGTTACCATTGAGCCGGAACATCATACGTTGATCAGCGGTGGTATTGAGGTAAAGGGCTTTGAAAACGATACCTTTCATGGTGTCAAGTGTGTTTCTGTTGATTTATCCTGTTATGGTGATTTGAAGTTTACCGATTTTTACGTAAATAAAAAAGCTGCTGTTATGCCCAAATATCCGAAAAAAGGAACTTTGAGTGCAGAAGCTGTTGAAAATCCGTCCACTGATCTTCATGCACACTCAAAATGGTTTGTTCCCAAAAAAGAGGATTTTGAAAACATAAGCAAATTTTCGGATCTGGAGAATGCAATTATCAGTTTTAATCACTGGTGGGTAGATGAACATTCACCGATTGCAGCCATCGACCGTGTCACAAGAAAAATTTCACTAAAATATCAAACCAGATTTTCTGTTTCTATGGAATCAGAAAAAAGTGCGTTGCAATATGTTGTTGAAAATGTAGCGGAAATGTTTGCAAACCCGAACGAGTGGTATTATGATAGAGCAGTCAAAAAACTGTATTACATACCTGAAAATAAAAAAGCAAATGCGAAGGAGATTGTCGGATTCATTCCGGTAACTGATAAGATTTTCTGCTTAAAAGGAACCCAGAAAGAAAAAGTCAGTGATATCACCATCCGAAATTTTGATATAGGATATACTACTGGGGATTACGCATCTTTTGGTGTCGCAAACGGAGATACGGATGAGAATGTTGGGGAGGGGTATGCCTCGGATTGCCAGGGAGTATGCGATGCTCACGGTGGAATCGAACTCGAACATGCCTACTATTGCTCTATTGAAAATTGTCGGCTTTATTGTTTCGGTGTTCATTGTATGGTTGTCAAAGACGGCTCCAAAAAAATCCGAATCACAGACAATGATATCACCAATATCGGTGCCGGCGCGATTGTGATGTCCGGTGGAGAAATCGGAAGTGACGAAAGCACCCACACGTGCAGAAATACGATTTCTGAAAATAAAATATTCCATTGCGGGAAAAGATATTTTTCAGCCTGTGGCATACTTTTAATGCACACCTATGAAAATGAAATTGCCCACAATGAAATAGGATATTTGTACTACACAGGTATTTCTGTGGGGTGGGTATGGGGCTATGATGACAGCATAGCTCATCACAACATCATTGAAAAAAACCATATCCATCATCTGGGTTTTGGGCAACTTTCTGATATGGGTGGTGTATATCTCCTGGGCAAGCAAAAAGGAACGGTTGTCCGGAACAACCTGATTCATGACATAAAAAGCAAGGTTTATGGTGGATGGGCTATTTACACAGATGAAGGCTCCCGCTATGCTTTGATTGAAAATAATATTTGTTATAACACCAGCGAAAGTCCATATCATCAGCATTTTGGCATGATGAATACTGTTAGAAACAATATATTTGCCTTTGGCGGAGCCTTCGGTGTGATGTATACAAAAAGAGAGAATCACACAGGCATCATTTTAGAAAACAACATTATTGTTACCAAAGACACTCCGGTAGCTCATGCTTCTTTTGAACCGGGGGACGTGGAAGAAAATGGAATTCCTGAAATTATGTGTAAACGCAATTTAGTGTTTGATATCAAACGAGAAAAGCCTGCTATGTTGAATGTGTTACAATGGAAAACTTATTCTTTTGAAGAGGCTTGTGATAAACTTAGGCTGTTCGGGGATATTATTGTTGCAAATCCTGAATTTTATGATATCGAACATTATGATTTTAGATTATGGGAAACATCTCCGGCTTACAACATGGGATTTCAGGATATCGATATTTCTGATGTTGGCTGTAGAAGAAAGGGAGAGCGAAATGAGTGATTTTACTTTTGAAACTGAAAACAGAACGCATCAATATGAAACCTACGAGTGGGACAACACCTGGATAGACCACCCGAATGATGATGTGAAACGTATTCTTTATATCGGGGATTCCATTGCCTGCAGCACAAGAAACGGCGCTACAGAACTTGCGGAAGGCAAAATGGTCTTTGATTTATTTGGCACCTCAAAGGCAGTGGATAACCCTTACTTTAAGGATGCGCTTACTGTTTTTGCTAATCAACAAGGCAGAAGAGATGCAATTTTATTTAATAACGGTTTGCACGGTTGGCATCTGGACGATGCAACGGAATTCAAAAAGTATTATGAGGACATGCTTAAATTTATTTTAGGTCAATTTAAGGGAACACCTGTTGCGATTGTACTTTCAACATTTATTAACAGAGAAGATGTAAATCGTGTGATTCTGCGAAACAATGTTATGCGTGAACTTGCAGAAAAATATAATCTGCCTGTTATTGATTTATTTTCTGTTTCGGAAAATGCGAAGACACTGTTACAAGAGGACAAAGTTCACTTTACAGTTGAGGGATATATGCGCCTGGCAAAGAAAATTGTGGAGTCAACTTTAGACCTTTTAGATCAAAATAATTCATAAAATTGAAATATTTACGAAACAGAGAAAAGGCGTAATAATGAATATAATACCAAGACCAAAAAAAGTTGAAATACAAGACAGTTTTCTTAAAAATAAGGTGATTAGATTAGAAAGCTTCATTGAAGACAACAGAATAATAAACGCGTTAAGTAGTTTTAGAACTTCGGATGACGGAGTTTCCTTAAATATACTTATGGAACAAAACGATGTTGAAGAAGCATATACTATAAAAATTGAACAAGATAAAATATTGATAAATGCTAAAGGAATTCCCGGTGCATTTTATGCAATACAAACATTAAGGCAGATTTTTACTTATGATGAAATTCCTTGTTGCTATGTTGAAGATGCTCCTGATTTTAAACATAGGGGATTTTATCATGATATCACAAGAGGTAAGGTTCCAACGGTTGAAACTATAAAAAAGCTGATAGATCATATGGCATATTATAAGCTTAATTCTTTGCAGCTCTATGTAGAGCATACTTTTGCATTCAAAGAATTTTCTGATAGTATAGAAAAAACAGGCTATTTATCTGCGGAGGAAATCAGAGAGCTTGATCATTACTGCAAAATGAATTTTATTGATTTTATTCCGTCAATTGCAAAACAGAAAAAAGCTTGATGATATTCCGTCGATATATTGGGGAGGAAAAGACAATGACAAGATATGAATCTGCAAAAGAAATCTATGCAAAGCTTGGCGTAGATACAGACTTAGCTTTAGAAAAATTGAAAGGAATTCCTGTTTCCTTACATTGCTGGCAGGGGGATGATGTAATTGGTTTTGACCACGATGGTCCCTTAACCGGCGGCATTCAGACGACCGGTAATTATCCCGGCAAAGCAAGAACACCCGAAGAGTTAATGCAGGATATGGACAAGGTAATGTC
>JAZNNT010000086.1:0-2283 GCA_045580405.1 Clostridia bacterium | reverse complement strand
TGAAATATGGCAGTTTAACAGCCGGCATTCCCGCGGTTTTGTATTATTTGTGGTTGCAACATGTTGACTACGTATTTACTGCCGGTACGCTCTCCAAGCATACGGTTTCTTTAGATAACTACAAGACGACACTAGGGGATAAAACTGCAGAACAAGTAAAAGAAATCCTTTCTGTGTTTTTTAAGCGCTTTGTTTCTTGGAATCCGGCATAGAAAATACTGATCATTGCTGCTGTGATCATCCTCATCGGATGGTTGATTAAAAATTCTTGTTGAAACGACCTGCCAAGGCTGAGGTTTTTATCTTTTTAGGTGTCATTGGCGCGTATCTTGCTTTTATGGCAATTTTGGCTGTAATGTATCTTTTGTCTATGCCTTATAAAGAGGCAGCAAACTTGGCCGCCTATGATCGGTACGAAAAAACGATTTTGATTTACATCGTTGGTATCGTTACAATTTACGCCCTTTCCCTTGCGAGTTTGTTCCCCTCTTTCAAAAAAGGATTTGTTGTTAATCTTGTTCTGCTGTTAATGCTATCGTCTGCGCTGACACTGCAGACAGCAGGCATAAAAGCGCTGTTCACCCAAACAAATTATTATGTAGGTTCGAGCAGAGCCTTTTTTGATGAGATCAAAGAGACCTACTCCATTGCTGAAGGGAGAAGTTATTTCATCTACAGCAATCGTCATCAAACAGATAGCGGATACCACTATTATCTTACCAGATATGTTTTTTGGAGTAATCAGGTGTCTTTATGCGCGCCTGAAGATTTTGAAAAACGAAAAGACAGCATTAAAAATTATGACTATATCATTATTGCAGACTACGATGAACAAATAGTCGATTTCTTGTCTGGTTGCAATATCGAACCCGGTGAACATGTCTACCTTACCAAAGGAGTGCTTGAATGAAAAAGCTTATTATCATTCCCGCATACAACGAAGAGGAAAACATCGGATCTTTTTTGGATGAACTGGATAAAAGCTGTCCGGAATACGACTATATCGTCATCAACGACTGCTCCAAGGATGCAACAAAATCCATATTAAAAAAGCGTCACGCTGAATTTCTTGACCTTCCCATCAACCTGGGAATCGGCGGCGGTGTCCAGGCCGGATACTTGTATGCCCTTGAAAATGAATATGACATTGCCATCCAAATGGATGGCGACGGACAACATCTGCCCGAATACCTCGATAATATTGTGCGCCCCATTGAAACGGGACAAGCTGATGCAGTGGTGGACTCGCGGTTTATTAACAACGAGGGCTTCCAATCCTCCCTCATGCGGCGAATCGGCATCAAATTTTTAAGCGCACTGACAAAGGCTTTGACCGGCATCCGGATCTACGATGTCACCAGCGGCTTCCGCGCGGTAAACAGAAAGTGTATTGAAGCCTTTGCCAACCATTACGCGCAGGATTACCCGGAACCGGAAGCATTGGTTTTCAGCGCAACCCACGGTCTTAAAACCATTGAAGTGCCGGTTCAAATGCAGGAACGCGGCGGTGGAGAATCCTCAATAACCGGATTTAAAACCATCTACTATATGATCAAAGTTTCTATTGCCCTCATTTTGGCAAAAGTTTCTAAAAAGAGGTAATCACTATGGATACGCGTCTAATTATTACGTTTGCGATCGCACTTTTCATATATTTTATCTCCATTTTCTTTTTGCTTAAAAATAAGAAATTAGAGTTAAAATATACATTGCTATGGATTTTCGGCGGCTTTTTCATGCTTTTGGTTCTGATCTTTTCAGACTACTTCATGCGGCTGATGAATCTGCTGGGTATCATCGAGCCGGTGAACGGCATTTTTGCTGTCATGATCTTCTTGCTGATACTGATTTTAATCTCTATGACATCCGTTTTATCCCAGCTTAACAACAAGCTGCGCTCTTTAACGCAAAAGTGCGCCTTATACGAAAAAAGACTCCGGGATTTGGAAAAGGAAAAGGACAGCGAAAAAGATGATGAAGAAATTACTTGCGCTTGCTAAAAAGAACGAAGAACTGATATCCTATCTTTTTTGGGGCGTCCTTACCACCGTGGTAAGCTGGGGAAGCTACAGCCTGTTTATATGGTTTTTGCAACGTTTTCAGCTTGCAGAAATTTTCGCTGTCAGCGTATCCAATGTTTTATCCTGGTTATCTGCAACGGTCTTTTCCTTTGTCACAAACAAGCTCTTTGTTTTCAACAGCAAAAGCTGGAAAAGCAGCATTTTTATCCCGGAAGCCATCAAATTCGTTACCACCCGTTTAGCCACCGGTGCGCTGGAGATG
>JAZNNT010000085.1:0-2721 GCA_045580405.1 Clostridia bacterium | reverse complement strand
CACTATGTAGGCTCCGATCCCACGGAAGACGGTCAGTGGTCACTCTTAAGCGTTCCTGACGGTACCCGTTACGGTGAGACTGTCTGCACCACACCGGGAAGCGTCAGTTTTCTGTCCGACAGCGGACTGGTCAGCTTTTCCGCATCCATGTTGACGGTGCAAATGCTATATTCACCGTCCAGTTCTCTTTATAAATTTTTATCCTTAGAAAAAATCGCTCTGCCAACACCCAAAGAAAAGACATTTGCATTTTATCGAAACGGTGTGTATTATCTGATGATTGATGACACCATGTATCTGTATTATTTTACATTAGGGGCTTTTCTTTGCTATCGGGGACTTACCTGTCAATGTATGACAGAAAGCTACAACGGCGAACTTCTGATGGGAGCAGGAAACTGTGTGACGGTGTTTTCAGAAGGTGCTGCCACCGATTATGACCCGAACACCGATTCCGAGATTCCCATCTCCTATTCGGTAAAAATCCCGATTCTTGGTGCTGTGGAGGAAACTGAACTTGCCCGTTCGGAGGAGCTGGCAGTAAAGTCTGCTTCCTTAACGTATTCCACTCATTGCCAGATCAGGCTCTCTTCCGAACGGGAACAAAAGGAAGATGCTTTGGCATATACCAATCATTTGAACCTTCAGAACACGCCCTGGCGATACCGTTACCGTGACAGTCAGTTTTCGGAAACGGTGTTACCCTGGAAGGTAACAGGAAATCTGTTCTTTTTGGAAATCTTTGGTGCTACCAATCCAAAGGAAAAGGTTCCCTTGCAGATTTATAATATTTACCTCAAACTAAAAAAGGAACGTGATAAAGTATGACGATATTGCTGCTGTGTTTGATTGTATTGGAATTCTTAAAATATTGGGAACTAAAAAAATTGAACAGATTGTTGGAACGGAAACTTTCCTTGGAATCGAAATCAAAAAAACCGCCAAAAGCAAGGGGAAGCTTTGTGGTAAAACGAATGGAAGAACGAGTGAAAGAAGCACTCTACAACTAAAAAAAGGACGAATTTCGAGAAGAAATTCGTCTTTTTTTTGTTTCTATTGGATGGCAGCTACAATGGCATCGCCCATTTGGGAGCAGGAAACGGTGTTCTCACCGCCTAAATCTGCGGTACGGATACCCTCATTTAACACAGCATCCACCGCATCCTCCACAGCTTTTGCCTCCTTCTCCAAAGAGAAGGAATCCCGAAGCATCATAGCAACGGATAGGATGGTGGCAATGGGATTTGCCAGGTTTTTGCCTGCAATATCGGGAGCAGAGCCGTGAATGGGCTCATACAGACCGAAGGTGCCGTCCCCACGGGAGGAGGAGGGCAGAATGCCGATGGAGCCTGTAATCTGTGCAGCCTCATCGGAGAGAATGTCACCAAACATATTGTTGGCAAGCACCACGTCAAACTGACGGGGATTTTTCACCAGCTGCATTGCAGCATTGTCTACCAGCATATCGGTGACGGTCACATCAGGGTATTCTTTGGCAACCTCGTGCACAATCTCACGCCACAAACGGGAGGTTTCTAACACATTAGCCTTGTCAATACTGGTCACTTTTTTGTTTCGTTTTTGTGCTGCCTGAAATGCCACATGGGCAATTCTTTTGATTTCTTCTATGGTGTAGCTTTCGGTGTCGTAAGCTTCGTCACCTCGTCTGCCCCGTTCTCCGAAATAGATACCACCGGTTAATTCCCGCACCACATAAATGTTGATGCCGTCTTTGACCAGCTCATCTTTTAAGGGAGATGCTTCCTTTAGAGCAGGAAACAGCACCGCGGGACGAATGTTGGCGTAGAGCTTTAACGCTTTTCTGATGCCAAGCAGTCCTGCTTCCGGACGTTTATCACCGGGAAGTGTGTCCCATTTGGGACCGCCTACTGCACCCAGTAACACCGCATCGGACTGTTGGCAGATTTTCACGGTTTCTTCCGGGAGAGGGGTTCCGGTCTGATCATAGGCACCCCCACCCAGCAATACTTCGGTAAACTGAAAAGTGTGTCCGTAGATTGCACCGATTTTTCCCAATACTTTTTGTGCTTCTGTCACCACTTCGGGACCAATGCCGTCCCCTTTGATGACTGCAATGTTATAATTCATTTTGAATGTCTCCTTATAACAGGCTGGCAAGCAGTCCGCCTTTTTCAATAATTGCCTGAATTTCTTTCGGGAAGGGAGCAATGGGGAAGGTAAGATTTTTGTTTTCCACGGTTAAAAGCCCTTTCTCTAAATCACACACTATGGTGTCGCCATCAGAAATGTGATCCACCGCTTCGGCACATTCCACAATGGGAAGACCGATGTTAATGGCGTTCCGATAGAAAATCCGGGCAAAGCTTTTTGCCACCACCAACGAAATGCCGCTGGCTTTGATGGCAATGGGAGCATGTTCACGGGATGAGCCGCAGCCGAAATTTTTTTCGGCAACCATCACGTCGCCTGCCTTCACTTTTTGGGTAAATTCCTTGTCAATATCTTCCATGCAATGCTTTTTTAATTCCTCGGGATCGGAGGTGTTTAAATATCTTGCAGGAATAATCACGTCGGTATCAATATTATTGCCGTATTTATGTACAGAGCCTTTTATCACAGTAATCCCTCCTTATTCAGGACAGCTTAAAAAGCCGTCAATTGCGCTTTGTGCCGCCACATAGGGACTTGCCAAGTATACCTCGGAAGTGGTGTGTCCCATTCTGCCCACAAAGTTACGGT
>JAZNNT010000084.1:0-1649 GCA_045580405.1 Clostridia bacterium | reverse complement strand
AAAGCAAAATACGTTATTTTCTCCGAACCCATGCAGGATGACGTGTATGATGAAACTGTGGATTTAGGTGATGCAAAAACTTTTGTGACAGAGTACCTTCCCGGTCAGTATGACCAGAGAGCAGACTCTGCTGCACAGTGTGTGCAGGTTATTACCGGAAAGGAACGTCCCGTGGTAAAAACCGCAACTGTGTATGCTTTCCTGGGTGATGTTTCTGACGACAAGCTGGAAGAAATCAAGAAATATTTAATTAACCCCGTGGAAGCAAGAGAAGCAAAAGCCGAAAAACCAACCAGCTTGATTGATGCAGCGATTGAGCCTGACGATGTTGCCGTAATAGACGGATTTATTTCGGCAGATGCATCTGTTTTAAAGCAGATGCTCTCCGACTACGGCTTTGCTATGGATTTTGACGATATTTCTTTCTGCCAGAAGTATTTTAGAGACGAAGAACAAAGAGATCCCTCTCTTACTGAACTTCGTATGATTGACACCTACTGGTCTGACCATTGCCGTCACACCACTTTTGCTACTCATCTAACTGATATCAAGGTAGAAGACGAGCTGGTAAACGAAGTTTATAACGATTATTGCAATGCCAGAATTGATTTAGGCAGAAGCGAAAAACCCATTTGCTTAATGGACATTGCTACCATTGCCGCAAAAGAACTGAAAAAAATGGGTTATCTTAGCAATCTTGACGAATCGGAAGAAATCAATGCTTGTTCTATTGAGGTAGAAGCAGAAGTAAATGGCAAAAAAGAAGCCTACCTCATTATGTTTAAAAACGAAACTCATAACCATCCTACCGAAATTGAACCCTTCGGCGGTGCGGCAACCTGCTTGGGCGGTGCTATCCGTGACCCGTTGTCCGGTCGTTCCTATGTATACCAGGCAATGCGTATTACCGGAAGCGGTGACCCGAGAAAATCTTTAAAAGAAACCTTGCCCGGCAAACTGCCTCAGAGAAAAATTTCTAAAGTTGCGGCAAAAGGCTACAGCTCCTATGGTAACCAGATTGGTCTCGCAACCGGTTTGGTAAGAGAAGTTTATGACGAAGGCTACGTTGCAAAACGTTTGGAAATTGGTGCCGTTGTGGGTGCTGTTCCCAAGGCAAACGTGGTAAGAGAACGTCCCGAGCCGGGTGATAAAATTATCTTACTTGGCGGCAGAACCGGCCGTGACGGTTGTGGCGGTGCAACCGGTTCCTCTAAGGCACACACCATGGAATCTTTAGAAACCTGCGGCGCAGAAGTGCAGAAGGGGAATCCGCCGGAAGAACGTAAGATTCAGCGCTTGATGAGAAAGAAAGAAGTTACCACCCTAATCAAACGCTGTAATGACTTTGGTGCAGGCGGTGTTTCTGTTGCCATTGGTGAGCTTTGCGACGGTTTGGTGATTCAGTTGGATAAAGTTCCCAAAAAATATGAAGGCTTAGATGGAACCGAATTGGCAATTTCCGAGTCTCAGGAACGTATGGCGGTTGTAGTTTCGGCAAAAGATGCTGATAAGTTTATTGCTTATGCAAACGAAGAAAACTTAGAAGCAACCTTGGTTGCTGATGTTACCGATACCAACCGTCTGGAAATGTACTGGAGAGGCAAGCAAATTGTAAATCTGTCCAGAACCTTCTTAAATTCCAACGGTGC
>JAZNNT010000083.1:0-4456 GCA_045580405.1 Clostridia bacterium | reverse complement strand
CCTCCTGTGGTTATTTGAATGTTCGGATTCTCATCTTATAAGAAATCCGATTTGCGAGATTAAAAAATCTCTCCCACTTTTTCGTATGAATCCCGTCTGATTATTCTTCAACGGTGATACCCATACTGCGGGCAGTACCTGCGATCATGCTCATTGCTGCTTCAACGGAGCCTGCATTTAAGTCGGGCATTTTCTGTTCAGCAATTTTCTGTAAATCAGCTTTGGAAACGGTAGCAACCTTGGTTTTGTTGGGAACCCCGGAACCGCTTTCAATTTTACATGCTTTTTTCAACAGTACTGCTGCCGGCGGAGTTTTGGTAATGAAAGAGAAAGCACGGTCAGCATAAACGGTAATAACTACCGGGATAACTAACCCCATATCGTTCTTGGTTCTTTCGTTGAACTCTTTGGTAAATTGCATAATGTTGACACCGTGCTGACCCAGTGCAGGACCAACCGGCGGTGCGGGTGTTGCTTTACCTGCTTCAATCTGAAGTTTAATAAAGCCTACAACCTTCTGTGCCATAAAGAACACCTCCTATTAAGAAAAAATGTGGTAATGATGCGGGATCAGAAAAAACTCTTCCAAGCTTTTCAACCCTCCCACGCAAAGCAAACCCTTGCCTTGCTGTATCTAAGTGCGTCAAGACGCGCTTATTCTGATGTGATTATTCGACCTTTTCGGCCTGTCCGAATTCAAATTCCACCGGTGTTTCACGGCCAAGCATGGATACTAAAACAGTAAACTTCTCTTCTGCCATGTTGATGGACTGAACCACACCGATAAAGCCCTCGAAAGAGCCTTCGGTAATGCGAACGTCGTCTCCAACCTCGAAATCCAATTCGATGACTCTCTTTTCCAGCTCCATACTGATGATTTCATCTTCTGTAAGCGGAACAGGTTTAGACCCCGGACCAACAAACCCGGTAACACCTCTGGTGTTTCTTACGATATACCAGGTATCGTTATCCATGGTCATTTTTAAGAATAAGTAACCCGGAAATTTCTTCCGTTTAATTACCTTCTTCTGATCATCTTTTATTTCAACTACTTCTTCTTCCGGCAGTTTAATCTCCACAATATTGTTCTGAAGACCACGGTTTTCCACCATTTTTTCCAAATTGGTTTTTACCTTATTTTCATAACCGGAAAAGGTGTGAACGACATACCATTTTGCAGTTTCCATAAAACAGCAGTCGCCTCCCTTACTTAATAATTGTGTTTAAAATCGCGGAGAAAGCGTAATCTAATACAAAGATAAATAAACCTACAACAATTACGGCAGCAATAACAGTACCGGTATTGTTGACAATCTGCTTGAAAGACGGCCAAGTAACTTTTTTAAATTCAGATTTAACGCCCTTAAAATATTTTACAATTCCGTTTTGCTTCTTTTCAGCCATTATCATTCATTCCTTTCTAAAGCATCCGCAGATGCTCTTTCCTACAGAAGTTCATGCTGCGCTTTTACAAATCAATGTAAGACGGGATAGCCTCCGTCGGCAGTTCTGCCGCCGGCAAATAAAACAAAGCAAGCCAAATAAGCAAAAAAGATTATTTGGTTTCTTTATGCAGAGTATGTTTTCTGCAGAATCTGCAATACTTGTTCATTTCCAGTCTTTCAGGATCGTTTTTCTTGTTTTTCATAGTGTCGTAGTTTCTCTGTTTACATTCGGTACAAGCTAAAGTAATTTTTACTCTCATCTTATAAACACCTCCGCTATAGTTATAGTATTTTAATAAACTGATTTATTGCTGCCCCAGTACAGGATAAAAGACTCTGCAGACGACTTTTTTCATGAAAAAATACATATTTTTTTGCACAAAAAAATAACGCCTAAACTAAGGGCATTACTTAATATAACATATTCCATTTTATTTGTCAATACTTTTTTCCAACTTTTTTCACTTTTCTTCCGGTCGGGTTTTCCATGCAAAATTCATCCGGAATGCTCAGTTTTATAAAATCAGCCCGACAAATTCGTCGGGCTGAAATTCTTTCTGAAACAAAATTAGTCCTGCGGTTCGCTGGTTACTTCGGGTTCATCGGGAACGTCGGGAGTAACAACTTCTTCACCGGTAGCAGCTTCATCAATAACGGTTCCATCATCCACTACAGGAGCAGTTTCAACAATCGGTGCTACGGGAGTGGTGGTAACAACCGGTTGGTTTTCATTCTGAACAAAAATACCCAGTAATACGGAGCTGATTAAGAACAGCACTGCAACCACAGCGGTCCACTTTTTCATTTTCGCATCCAGGGTTCTGCCTTTGTTTTTACCGAAGAAGGTTTCTGCACCACCTGCAATGCTGCCGGACAGACCTTCCTGATTGCCACTCTGGAACAGAACAACTACAATTAAAATTAAAGATAAAATAATCTGAATAGTTAAAGTTGTGATTACTAACGGACTCATACTGAATATCTCCTCTTACTTACATTATATTATTATATGATTGACTCTGCCCCGGATATTTCCGTTGCATATGGGCAGAATTCCACCCTTATTTTTCTATCACTAAGAAATAATACCATACATTTTTTAAAAAATCAAGTGAAATCCGAAAATTTTTTAAATTTTTTTAAAAAAACTTGACACACACTACTTTTTTTGTTATAATCACAATTGTTCTTTTGGGAGAACATCAATAAAATACATATTTGCAGCTGTGGCGGAATCGGCAGACGCGCTACTTTGAGGGGGTAGTGAGAACACTCTCGTATGGGTTCAAGTCCCATCAGCTGCACCAAAAAAAGAGTCATCCATTCGGGTGGCTCTTTTTTCTCGTTATTTAAGCAATTCATCTGTCAGCCGAATCATTTCGGGGGCAATTTTTTCCCGCTGCTTTGCGAGGGTTCTCTGATAGATGGGATAGGCAAGCAGTATCAAACCAATTCCGGCAATGCCAACAAAGATGCCGGGAGCAAACCACTTCCCTGCCCATACCATACACATACTCATACCAAGCCCCATCATAAGAGTACCGATACTGCCAACACTGAGCGCACAAACGGTTGCCTGATTCTGGACCATTGCATCCAATTTACGAAGATGTTGCAGCGTATCTTCTTCCCGGGGAATGTATTTTTCACGGATATTTCTGATCTCTTCCTGTTCTTTTGCAGAATAGGAATAAGAAAAAGACTGTGCTTTATGCTCCATTAGTTCCAACCTCCTGTGCCTCTTCTGTCTGCTTTAATTTTTGATTGCTGCTTATGATCATGTTAATTGCCAGTACAATCACAAATATCGAAATCGCACCGCCACTTACACCAAGAAAAATCCTGCGGGTCAGCTCACTCATCGTACCGTTGTTAAAGGTGGTCAGCATGGTAGATTCCAAAGTCAGCATCGACACACAGGCAGAAGCCAGGCTGATGGCTTTGGCTGCTGAAAAAATAGGGCTTTGGTATTTGCGGTATTTCGCCATATTCACCACCGCAAGGATAAATGCAGTAAAAGTGTATGCCGCCATGGCAATGGTTGTAATCTCATGATGATGGAAGGTTCGGTTCCAATACACCATAAAGAAAACAATCAAGCTGAATGTCAAATTCATAGCAAGAAAGATAATCCCGCAGGCACGGTAACGGATAAGTTCTTCTCTCATTTTTTCACCTGGATTATGCTTTCTGCTGTGACGAAGCAAGAAAAACCGCATCACAGCCAAAAACAAATAATATCCTGCCAGGGAATGGTACCAAAAGGTATGATGATAAAAGCCAAGTCCCATCTGAAAAATGGCATAAACGATATTAAAAATCAGCGTGCCGTATAGCGAAAAATTTACCCGAAGCCTTGCATCCGCTTTCCAAATCTGCAGATATTTATTTTCTTTACACAAAACCTTGATAAACGCAATCAGGATAGGCAGTTTCATACACCAAACGGTCAGGGTGTAAAAACTCAACACATAAGAAAGTATGGCAACTATGGAATGGGGTTCCAGGTAAAGTAGGGAGTACACTAAAAACACGATTGCAACAGGAAGCAACAAAAGCATGATGGCAACATGAGGAAACAGGATTGTTTTCCCGATTCTTTTAAAATCCATGCTACTCCCTCCGTATTCTTACCGTGAAGGCTGTACCAACTCCAACAGAGCTTTCCACATGAATTTCACCCTGCAGAATATCAATCACTTTTTTCACCAGAGCAAGTCCCAAACCGTTTCCGCGAGTGGCATGAGACGTGTCTCCCTGATAGAATTTTTCAAAAATATGAGAACCTACCTCTGCACTCATACCGCAACCGGTATCAGATACCTTTACAACGGCGTGATGAGGGGTTGCTGTCATCGTAACGCTGACTGTTCCGCCTTTCTCCGTAAATTTAAAGGCATTGGAAAGCAGATTATTCCATACTAAATTGAGAAGCTCACTGTCTGCCTTTACCGTTACACTTTCGGCAATGTCTGTGTGAATCTTAATCCCGGCCTGCTCCCACACGTTTT
>JAZNNT010000082.1:0-2497 GCA_045580405.1 Clostridia bacterium | reverse complement strand
ACAACATTTCCCTGAAAAAAGCAACATTTTTTAGTGTTGTAACAAAGATTTAATATTTACAACAAAACCGTTCTTTTTTTCTATGTTTTTACATAGAATATCACCAAAAGTACCGCCATATGAAAGGAGGCTGTCTGCCACATTGGCAGGCAGAAGAAATTTGTGAAGTTTTACGGAAATTTTATGGTGATTTCGCTCAAAAAACTGGTGATGAGTTTTGCTCTTCTGATCCTTGGAATTACTGCCACGGCGGGAATTGTCAACCATGTTCTGCCTACAGCGATTTCCACACTCAAAATGAACACAGACTGGGGACTCAGCCATTCCCAAAACGGCAGTCAACCAGTAGGCAACAGGAGTCAGACAGAATTGTCAAAATATGACGCCTACTACTTAGGTTCTCCCGAGGAAAAAGTGCTGTATCTCACCTTTGATGCAGGTTACGAAGCTGGTTATACGCCCCAAATCTTAGAAACCTTAAAAAAGCATCAGGTTCCTGCTGCATTTTTCTTAGTGGGAAATTATATGGATACTAAGCCGGAGCTGGTCAAACAAATGGTAGAGGAAGGACATCTGGTAGCAAATCACACCAATCACCACCCTGATATGTCAAAAATTTCTGAACTGGAAAGCTTCCGAAAGGAGCTTACCGATTTAGAAACAAAATATCAGGAGATTACAGGACAGCAAATGCCAAAATATTACCGCCCGCCCCAGGGAAAATTCAGTGAGGAAAACCTGACACAAGCAAAAGAACTGGGCTATAAAACCGTGTTCTGGAGTTTAGCCTATGCCGACTGGTACCAAGACAAACAACCTACCCGCGAAGAAGCCCTGTCAAAGCTGCTCCCACGCACTCACAACGGAGCGGTCATTCTCTTACATTCCACTTCTAAAACCAATGCCGAAATATTAGACGAACTGTTAACAAAATGGAAGGAAATGGGTTATGTCTTTGGCACCCTGGAAGAGCTTTGCAAAACTTAACAGTAAAAAAGCAGAGATTCTAAAAAAATCTCTGCTTTTTACATTACACTAATCCGTTTTTTATCATTTCTTCCACAGTGAGCATCAAACCTGCTTTACCGTAGCCGTAAGATAACGAACCCTGCATAAATGCAGTGTAGGGCGGTTTGATGGGAGCATCGGCAGAAAGCTCGATGGAGGCGCCCTGCACAAAAGCACCCGCCGCCATAATCACCTGATCCTGATAGCCGGGCATATCCCAAGGTTCGGGAGATACAAAGGAATCCACGGGAGCACCTTTCTGAATGCCCTTACAGAAGGTAATTACTCCTTCGGGTTTTAGAAAGTCAATTGCCTGAATGATACAGTTTCTGTCTTCCTTTGGTTCGGGAGTCACACGATAACCGCTATCTTTAAAAATTTGTGCACAAAGTGCAGCCGTTTTTAATGCCTGACACACTACAAACGGTGCAAAGTACAGCCCTTGAATCATGGAACGGGTCAACCCCAGAGATGCGCCCACTTCCTTGCCCAAACCGGGAGAAGTCAGTCTCATGGCACAAAGATCTATGTATTTTTGTTTTCCGGCAATATAGCCACCGGTTAAAGCAAGTCCGCCTCCCGGGTTTTTAATGAGAGAACCACAGGCTAAATCCGCACCGTATTTGGTAGGTTCCGAGGTATTTACAAATTCTCCGTAGCAATTATCCACAATCACGATAATTTCCGGATTAATCCCCTTCACCACTTTGACGATTTCGCCGATTTCTTCGGAAGACAAAGAAACACGGCTTTCATATCCTTTGGAACGCTGAATCAGTACCGCCTTTGTTGTGGCAGGAACGCCGGTTCTGATAGCATCTAAATCGGGAGCACCGTCCTTTAGAGGAATTTCTCCGTAGGAAACCCCAAACTCTTTTAATGAACCGGAATTTTCTCCACGGATCCCAATCACTTCTTCTAAAGTGTCATAAGGTCTTCCCGTTACGGAAATTAAGGTGTCACCGGGACGAAGCACCCCAAAAAATGCGGTGGTTAATGCGTGGGTTCCCGAAATAATGGTGTGGCGGACCAGGGCATCCTCACACTCAAAAATTTCGGCATAAAGGCGGTCCAAAGTGTCTCGTCCGTGGTCATCGTAACCATAGCCGGTGGAAAAATTAAAATGAGTATCCGAAATCCGGCAATCTGAAAACGCACGAAGCACTCTTGCCTGATTATACTCAGCAACTGCCTCCAGCTTTTTAAATACATCTGTCAGTTTTTTTTCACTTGCTTCCACAAAGGCAACGGTCTCGGAGGACACTCCTAAAACGGAAGCAAAATCCATCGTATTCATCACAGTTTTGATCCCTCATTCAAAAAAATATCAGAATATATTATACCCCTTTTCAAAAACATTGTCAATGAAATCTCCCAAAAAAGTTTACTAAGCTTTTATTACCCCGTTTTTTGTATCAATAAGCACAAAAACCGCGTGTTTTTTTCTTTTGTTTTGAAACTTTTTTAGAAAATGCCAAAAAATAGTAAA
>JAZNNT010000081.1:0-6914 GCA_045580405.1 Clostridia bacterium | reverse complement strand
TATTCTCCTTTATTGTTAAATTTTCTAAGATTTCTTTGGTTTCTTATATTATACCATATTTTTCTGAAAAATCAAGTCATAATTCTATTTTTTCCAAAATATATTTGAACAAAATGCCAAACTGTAACGAAAGGATATCTTATGCGGTCAAAACGGTTAAAATTGGCCTTTACCGTGGCAGGAACAATGATTGGAGCAGGCTTTGCCACAGGAAAGGAACTTCTGCTGTTTTTTGGAAACACATCATTCTCTCTTTTCTACCTCTTTCTTGCCATTGTGCTGATTGGTGTGGTTTCCCTGCTCTACTTCAAACAACAAAAAAGAGCTGCTGCAACTGTTGGAAGCACCCCGGTAATCAACCTGCTGTTTCTTCTCTTTTCGGGAGCATCCTGTACGGTTATGTTTGCCTGCGGCGGAGAAACCCTATGGGAAGCAACCGGACTTTCTTTTCCCTTGGGAACCATTCTCACGGCAGCACTCACGGTAGGAACCGTGTTCTTTGGGATTTCTAATGTGTATCGGTTTAATATGATTGCAACACCTATTCTGCTCATTTGTATGACCGGAATTTCACTGACCGGACTTTTGTCTCCTGCAGGGCTGTTTGGCACAAGCTCCTCTCAGAGTATTAACCTTCTGCTTTACGGTGGATATAATCTGTTGTCGGTACTGCCGGTATTAGGTGCAATCGCAAATACAACAAAAGCAAAAGACGGATATGCCGGGATTCTGATAGGTTTTTCTATGGTGCTTTTTGTGGGACTGCTGATGAAAGGCGTTCTGCTGCGCTTTGCCCCCTTCACCCAAAACAGCGCAATTCCGGTGCTGACAATTGTTTCCCATCTGCAAAGTCATCTCAGTTTCTTATATACAGTAATGCTTTACCTGGCTATTCTGACCACTGCTATCAACAGTTTATATGCCGTCACCAAGGGGAAAAATCCAATGTCAGCCGGTCTGTTACTGTTAGGCTGCAGTTTCTTCGGGTTTTCGGCACTGATTGAATCGTTGTATCCCTTTTTTGGATATTTGGGAATCGGCGTAACATTTCTGATTATTTTAAATGAGTTTCGTCAAATCAAACTGAAAGGATGTATCAAATGGCAAATGAAAAAAATGTGATTCAGAATATTATCTTAGAAAACAGAGAAAAGCTCTCTGTTTCCGGGGTTCTGGATATTCTCACCTTTGATGAAGAAGAAATTACGTTGGAAACACATTTGGGAATGCTCACCGTAAAAGGGAGCGATCTGAAGGTAGAAAAACTGTCGCTGGATACCGGCGAAATTGTAGCAAAAGGAAACTTTGACCAACTTTCCTACCAACGGGATTCAGCGCCGAAACGGGAAAGCTTTTTCAAAAGTATTTTTCGTTAAGGAGCATCGTTTGTGAGTTTCGTATTCGATATCCTGTGCGGACTTTTATTGGGCTTTTGTTATGATATTTTAAAATCTATGCGGCATCAGCTGAAAAAAACTGCGCTGACTTTTCTTTTGGACCTTATATTCTGGATGTTTGCTCTTAGCGTCTGCATTTTTTTATTTCTGCTGACAGGAGATCAGAAGTTTCGATTCTATGAACTGATTGGAGTTGGTATAGGACTTCTCTTCTATTTATGGTCTCTTTGCGGATATTTTGTCGGAATTTCTGAGAAAATCGCATATTTTTTCCTGTTTTTTTTCAAATTACTCTTTACAAGTGTACAATTCTTTGCTATAATGATAAAAACTGGTGTGGTGTTTATTGGAAGACCTTTTAGCCGTTTGATGCGGTTTGGTAAAAAATGGAGTCATCAAAAACTCCAGACATGCAAAAAACACCGGAAACTAATGAAAAGGATTTGAGCCTGTGAAGTTTTTCAAACGGAAAAATCTATGGATTTTCGGATTGGTAGCAATGGTTGCCTACTTCTCCTTCCTGCATTTCACAACCTATCAGGATTTTGAAGCACTCCGTCAGGAAGAAATTGTTTACCAGCAGAAAATTGAATATGAACTGGCAAAGCAGGAAGAACTGAACCGGTTGGACGAAAAAGCCAGCAGTCAGAAAACCATTGAATCTATCGCCAGAGGAAATTTAAACTACTTAAAAGAAGGCGAAATCCTGTTTGTAGACGGCGAACATCAATAATTGTTAACCAACTAAAAATGCAGTAACATATGTTACTGCATTTTTTATTTCATTCGTATGCTTCTTTTAGAATAAACTACATTTAGGAAATTTCCGCAGATCCTACCACATTGATAATGTTCACACTGATATTCCTATCGTCTAAATCTGCAAACTTCACGTGATTTTCATCAGTATAAAGTGCTAATTTTAAATCCTCGGTGACAGCACCTGTACCATCGTGAGATAAATCAATTTTCACAGTTTTATAATTATCATTGCATCCTGCTTCTACAGTTCCACGAGTTTCGGATGGAATATTACCATCCACAAATTCCCAACCGAAATTGCCACCTCCACCTATTTCCACTTCACAAGTCAAGGTTACTTTTTTAAAGATAGCTCCGCTATCATTTTGGGTAGCAATCTCAATCGTTGCATCACCACGATTCACTGCATAAGGCAGAATTAATGCTCCCTGATTTGTTTCACAGGATACTACCGTTCCCTTCACATCTAAGTACTGACGAATATTGTCCAGTGTCAAAACAACTGTTTTTTTACCGTTTCCGCAACCACAAAGACTTAACGTCATTACTGCAACCAATAATAACGCCAAAATTTTTTTCATGTTTTCAATTCCTTTCTTTCATAGAATATTTGTGGTGTATAAAATAAAAAACTCCTTTCTAAAGGCTCACGCAAAAAAATGCGTGGCAAGAAATCTCACCACGCATTAAAAAACGCCGGCTCGATTTCATGTCACCACAACAATAATCTCAAAATATGAATATTACACAACCATACCATATTAAAGCCTGCGTCTTTTACAAAACACAAACGGTTGCATAATATTATAGGTAACGCGAAAAAAAGATATTCGTAAAAATATCTAAAATGCTCGTTTTGAAATTATTGTTGTGGTATTTACAGTATACCACGTTTTTTTATAAAAATCAATCTTTTTTCCATACAAAAAAAACGGCAGACAACATGTCTGCCGTTTTTTATCATAATTATTTAGTTAATCCTAACAGTTTTTCCGCGTTCTGATAGAAAATCTTTTCTTTTTCGTCATCAGACAAGGGCAATTTTTCGATGTTTTCAATTTCCTTTTTGATATGCCACATGGGATAGTCTGTACCGAATAAAATTTTATCCATATCATGATTTCTGATAATTTTCATAGCCAGTTCGGGAGAGATAAATTCCAAGGTGGAGGAGGTATCAAAATAGATATTCTCTCCGCAGAGAACATCCATGGAATCCTCCCAGGTGGAGTATCCTCCCAAGTGAGCGCCAATGACCGTCAGATTGGGAAAATCCCGAAGAATCTTTTTAATCTTCGTTGGATGAGAATAATCATAACGGTAGTCCCCCACATGGAACATGATGGCAAGACGGCCGGACATCATATCATAAATATGATACATTTCGGGAGATAAAATATCAATCTTTCCGAAATCGGGATGGAATTTAATTCCTTTTACGCCGCTTGTAACCAGTTTTTCAATTTCTCCTTCGTTATCTTCATACTCAGGATGCAAGGTTCCAAAACCGATAAAATCGTTGTTTTTTGCCAGTTCCCCCAGCAAAAACTGATTGATGTGAGAAACCTGATCGGGACGGGTTGCGGTGGAATGAATCAGCATTTTATCCACACCATACTGCTTCCATTCAGATAAAAGGTCCTCGCAGGTGCCCCCACAATGCATATGAATATCGTAAAAATCACCAATGGCTTTTACCGCCTTTTCGGCAATTTTTTGGGGGTAAATATGACAGTGACAGTCAATGATTTTCATGGTATGCGCCTTTCTTCGCTATGGGAATTAAAAGATGAGTTTTTCTAAAATCGGATCTACGGAAAATGCTTTTTTCATTTTTTGGGTAGATTCTTTGTTTTTGTGATTGGTATTCGTTTTCTCCGCTAAAATGAGCAGATTTTTAGGAGTTTCCAAGGGGGACACAAACTCTGTTGCGGTAACATTGTAACCATGTTCCTCCAGCGTTTTTACCCGATAAACATCGGTTAATAAATCGGAAAACCGCTTTTTGAAAATTCCGTTTTCAAACAAATAGGAAAGCTCCTCGTTAGCGATGGTGGGTAAGAACTCCTTATGGCAACAGGGAGCAATGGCACACACTTTAGCACCGTTATTTACTGCAGCCGCAATGGCAAAATCCGTTGCCACATCACAAGCGTGTAAAGAAATTGCTACATCCATCCGTGTGGGTGGAGTAAACTCCAAAATATCAGCACAATAGAAATCCATATTATAATACTTTAGTTCGTCACGGATTTTTTTGGAGGCTTCCACCACATCTTCTCTGATATCCACCCCAACAATGCGACATCTTCTTTTTAACACATCACAAAGGTAGAAATTCAAGAAAAAGGACAGATAGGATTTTCCGCAAGCCAGATCATATACGGTAATTTCACTGTCGGTGGGTAATTTTTCAAGGTACGGCACCAACAACTCGATAAAATGCTCCGCCTGGGTGAATTTTCTCACATGGGTATTTTTTAATTTCCCCTGCTCCGTAACAAAATCCAGTACAGTTAACAGCTTATTTGCCGCTTTGGGAGAAATGAGATGTTTTGCTTCGTTTTTTGCCACTTCAACCACTTTATTATCGCTTTTGGTGGTCACATTTTTTCCGTCTGCCCGCAGAATGAGACGTCCTGTACGGTCGGCGTAGATAAGCTCCAGTTCATCGTAGAGATTTGCCTGCTCCAAAAGAGAGTTAAACAGTTTTGGAAACTCACCTTTAGCGGTTTCCTTTTGGAAAGTGAAACGATAGACTTCTCCGTCGAAATCCAACCGGAACGGATAATTTACTGCTCCGGACTTATAAGTCCCGCTCACTTCCAGAAACAACGATCGATTCTCCTCCCAGCGGGAGAGCATTCCACTGCCGAATAATTTTAATTTTTGTATGGTTTGTTTATTCAAGAAAACCGCCTCTTAATTATACTTTTTAATGCCGATGTCCTTACGGTAATGAGCATCGGTAAAAGAAATTTTCGCTACTGCATCATAGGCTTCCCGGATGGCATCATCCAAGTTTTTGCCGGTTGCGGTCACACCGATCACACGGCCGCCTGCGGTTAAGAATTTGCCGTCTTGGGCTTTGGTGCCTGCATGATAAATAAAGATGTTATCTTTTTCTTCCGCTTTGTCCATACCGGTGATTTCGTAGCCGGTTTTATATGCTTTGGGATAGCCGCCGGATGCCATAATCACACAAACACAAGCGTTATCGTGCCATTCAATGTTGATTTCGTCTAAGCGTTCGTCAATGATTGCATCAAAGATGGTTAACAGATTGGTTTTTAACCGAGGCAGAACCACCTGGGTTTCCGGGTCACCGAAACGGGCGTTGTATTCAATCACTTTTACTCCGTTTTTGGTTGCCATTAACCCAAAGTAGATAACGCCTTTAAAGGGTCTGCCTTCCTGGCGAAGCCCGTTAATGGTAGGCAGGAAGATGTTTTCCATACATTCCTTTGCCAAATCCTCGTTATATACACGGCTGGGCGAAAATGTTCCCATTCCGCCGGTATTTAAGCCCTCGTCGTTATCGTAGGCGCGTTTGTGGTCCTGTGCGGAAACCATGGGTACCACGGTTTTACCGTCAGTAAATGCCAGCACAGAAATTTCGGGGCCGGTTAAAAATTCTTCGATTACCACGGTGGAGCCGGATGCACCGAACACCTTATCCACCATCATTTCATTTACCGCCGCCACTGCTTCTGCTTCATTCTGTGCGATAATTACCCCTTTGCCAAGTGCTAATCCGTCTGCCTTGATAACTGCAGGATAAGTATTTTCTGCTTTTAAGTAAGAAATGGCAGAATCCGCATCGGTGAAGGTTTCATATTTTGCGGTGGGAATGTTGTATTTTTTCATCAGTTCTTTGGAAAAGGCTTTGCTGCCTTCCACAATTGCCGCATTTTTACGGGGACCAAAAGCACGGATGCCTTCTTTTTCCAATTCGTCCACCAACCCTAATACCAATGGGTCATCGGGTGCAACCATGACCATATCAAAGGCTTCTTCCTTGGCATAAGCCACCAATTTGTCAATTTCGGTTGCTTTGATGGGCACTAAGGTTGCAAGCTGACTGATACCGCCGTTTCCGGGTGCACAGTAAATATCCAAATCGGGATTATCCCGTTTTAAGCATTTGATAATGGCGTGTTCTCTCCCGCCGCCACCTACTACTAAGATTTTTTTATTTTTTTCACTCATTGTCTTTCATTCTCCTATCCGTTAATCAAAAGGAAATAGGGAATTTTTAATAAAAATCCCCTATCTTTTTCTTATTTTAATGATGGAATAAACGGTTACCGGTGAATACCATTGCAATACCGTATTTGTTGCAAGTATCAATTACATGGTCATCACGGATGGAACCTCCGGGCTGAGCGATAAATTCCACACCGCTCTTTCTGGCGCGTTCGATATTATCACCAAAGGGGAAGAATGCATCAGAACCAACGGAAACGCCGGACTGAGTTTTGAGCCATTGCTGTTTTTCTTCACGGGTTAACACTTCCGGTTTTTCGGTGAAGAACTGTTCCCATACACCGTCTGCCAAAACGTCCATATATTCATCGGAAATATACACGTCAATGGTGTTGTCTCTATCGGGACGGCGGATATCGGGTTTGAATTTTAAGTTCAACACTTTTTCATGCTGCCTCAGATACCAAACGTCTGCTTTGTTGCCTGCTAATCTGGTACAATGAATACGGGACTGCTGACCTGCACCAACACCGATTACCTGTCCGCCCT
>JAZNNT010000080.1:0-7071 GCA_045580405.1 Clostridia bacterium | reverse complement strand
ATTCAATTCATGGAGCAGTAGCGAGAATTCATGGCAGAGCCAATTCATGACAACGAAGTTGTCAATTCATTAAAAATGGTTGGCATCTAAATCGTTCACTCATTTTAGAATAAATTACATAATATCAAACTACAATTTTTATGTTTTGTTAAGCGGCGTCGAAGTAGGCGCAGTTTGGAGGCTGATATGGAACTGGTTACGAAAAGCTTTTCTGAGCTATCCTTGGAAGAATTATATGAAATTATCAAATCCAGGGCGGAAGTGTTCTTATTGGAGCAACATATTATTTGCCAGGATTTGGATGATGTGGATTATAAGAGTCTTCATTGCTTTTTTTGTGACGGCAACCGTGTTACGGCGTATTTGCGGGCATTTCTTTCAGAGCCGGAGGTGGTGTCGGTAGGACGGGTATTAACCCTGGAGCATGGTAAAGGATTGGGACGTCAGTTGATGCTTAAAAGTATGAAGGCGATTAAACAGCATTTTTCTTGCAAAAAAATCACTCTTCATGCGCAAAAGCAAGCAGAAGACTTTTACAAAAAGCTCGGCTTTTCCACTGTTTCCGATGAGTTTTTGGAGGAGGGCGTTATCCATATATCCATGGAGAAACTGCTGCTGTGATATTGTTAACTAAGGAGGATGTTATGCAACAGAAAACAATGGGGACCGTGGTTTCGGTTTCCAAGCAATGGTGGCTTAAGGTGAATACCAAACCGTTCAGACGTCATGCGTTGGACGGCGCGTTTTTTCCTCATATCATCAAGGTACAATACACAGTCCACGATAAAACATATACAAAGCGAAAATGGATTCCTGTGAAAGCTTTTGTGCCCCCGGAAGGAAGCAGCGTTGAGGTGGTTTATGTAACGCAAAAGCCGTCCAAGGCACAAATCAATATTGCTGTTTCCAATGAAAAACATCATTTAGAACAATAAAGGAGAAACATATGGACATCAAAGTGCAACTTATAAGAAAATGGTATAAACAATTAGAATTTCCTGCTCATTTTGATGCATTATTAGAGGATGCGTTGCAACGAAAAACCATCCCTGATAACTGCGTATTGGAACGCTATAGCGAACTTTTGAATCCCAAAGGTGATGCAGAATTAAATATACTGATGCTTTTGTACTTGTGTGAAGAATTGGAGCAGTGGTATTCTGACCGCGGAATTTCGAAAGAAATTTTCGTACACACCATGAAAGATCTGGTGCTGTGGGCAGAAGACTATCTGAAGCAGTCCGGTGGCGTGTTCGGGATTGCATTTGAGGTGCTGTGGTTAGGCACCTATTATTCCGGAAGACTGTTTCGCTTAGGCAGACTGGAATTTGAACTGGCTACCGCTTGGAGGGATATTCCCGGTACACACATTAAAAACGGAGATACTTATATTTCCGTGCATATTCCTGAGGGTGGCGCAATGACGCCCGAAGCTTGTCAGGAATCCTTTGATTGGGCAGTTCCTTTTTTCAAAAAGTATTTTCCCGAGCATCATTTTGATTGCTTTTTATGCCACACCTGGATGTTTGATGAACAGTTGAAGACGGTATTGTCTCCCAATTCCAATATTGTCAAATTCTTTGATTTCTTTCAGGTGGTAAATCAGGAAGAATCTGACGAAATTATCCGTCATATTTTCGGAAACGGTTCCACCAGAGAAAACATTTTAGACCGCCCTTGTGAATCATCGTTAACCCGTTGGATTGTGAAAACTGTAAAAGATGGCGGTAAATTCTACGAAGGATACGGTATTCGCAGAGTATAAAATATGAAACAATTCACAAAACTATCAACTGCTTTTCATAAATTTGACATATCCTTTCGATAGAATACTATTTAATAAAGGAGGACTATCTCATGAAACGATTTTTTTCAATTTTTGTGATGCTTGCGTTTACAGTCACAATATTGAGTGGTTGTGTTCATTTGCAGGAGACTAATGTTCCCGAAAGTTCCCGTTTTGATAAGGTACAGACTGTTATTCTTTCTGATAAGGACATTCTTTATAACGGTTCTGTTGCTGGGGAATCGGGAGATGTGTATGTAAGCCGTGATATTGTTTATTATAAAGATTTGGATATCTATCCAAGCGGAAATCCCTACGGTGAGGGAACCGATGCGGATAAACATACCAAAGAAGAAGCTGATAGTCATCGGGTAGTGAATATTACCAAGCCTGGCTCTTATGTGTTGCAGGGAGTATTATCTGCAGGACAGATTCGTGTGGATTTAGGGGAAGATGCCAAGGAAAATCCCGATGCGGTGGTAGAACTGATTTTAAATAATGTGGATATTACCTGCACGGTGGCGCCTGCTATTTTATTTGAGAACGTGTATGAATGTGATGCGGATTGGTCGGCGGATACTGCAACCTTTGATGTGGATACTAAAAAAGCAGGTGCAAATCTCGTGCTGGCAGAAGGAAGCCGAAATGTTGTGAACGGCTCCTATGTAGCAAAGATTTTGAAAGATAGCGAAGACGAAAAGAAGCTTTGGAAACAGGATGGGGCTATTTATTCTTATATGTCTATGAATCTGGACGGTTCCGGAAGTTTAGAACTGACCGCAGAAAATGAAGGCTTAGATACTGAGCTTCATTTAACCGTTAACGGCGGTGATATTTCCATCCGTTCCCAAAATGACGGTATCAATACCAATGAAGACGGTGTTTCGGTTACTACCATTAACGGTGGAAACCTCTATATTATGGCAGGCCTTGGTGCTGAGGGGGATGGTATTGATTCCAACGGTTGGCTGGTAATAAACGGCGGAACCGTTGTGGCAAGTGCAAATCCCATTGCCGATGCAGGATTAGACAGTGATATGGGTTCTTTCGTGAACGGCGGTACCGTGGTTGCTTTAGGCTCTACTATGGATTGGCCCGAAAGCGATTCCCGTCAGGTGACTATGAATCTGCAGTTTCAAAAGGCTGTGGATGCCAACGGTGCGTTGGTGGTAAAAGATATCGACGGTAATATCGTGTTTGCGTATCAGACGATGGAAGAAATTTTGACGGGCAGAGATTACCGTGGTGCGATTATTTCTTCTCTCAATTTCCAACAAGGCGGAGAATATACCGTTTCTGTGGGAGGTGCACTCCAAGGAGATTCAAACAACGGATTATATGCAGTTGAAACCGTAGCGGAACAAGAGTACGGTGTTCAGCAGGGATATTTCGGTAGTGATTTACCCTTTGGGAAAGGTCCTCACGGTAAACCACCGGAATTTGACGGTGAGCCCCCGCAGTTTGACGGGGAACCTCCGAAGATGCCGGATGGTATAAAACCTCCGGAATTTGATGGGGAACGTCCGCCAATGCCTCCTATGGACCAAATCCCACCTGAATTTGGGGATTACAATTTAGAAGGAACTGAACAAAAAGACGTTTTTGTGATGACAGACCAAGTGAACTTATTTACAGACGTTTCCAATTTTATGATAAGACCGTAGCCACAAACGAAAAGAGTATAAAAAATGCGAAAAAAATCTTGACAAATATGGAAACCTATGCTATACTATGCTCTAATGAAAGGCTGTGACGAAGAGGGCAATTCCGGGAGAACCCGCGAGAGAAGTGGCGGTTGGTGCGAGCCATGGGGGACAGGTTTTGTTTGTAGCTTCTGAGCCGGGAGGAAGCACGTTTCTTTTTTTGGAAATAAGTAGAACCTCTCCGTGATTGCTGCGTGAAGGCATCAGAGGTTGTTAGACCTTAAGAGTGGCGATAATTTATCGCAATTTGAGTGGTACCGCGGGTGCATAATTTAGATGTTACACTCGTCTCAAAGAATTTTACCGATGCTTTGAGGCGAGATTTTTTTTGCCTCAAAAAAGGAGGATTTTTTATCATGGAAAACTCAATGAACATCAACCAAAAAATTAAAGAAATGGCGGGCCGTATCCGTGAGCTGCGTGACATTGTGGGTCTCACTTTGGAAGAAATGGCGCAAAAAACCGGTATTTCTGCCGAAGAATACTTAAAATGCGAAAACGGGGAAGCGGACTTAAACTTTGCTTTCATTTATCGTTGTGCAGACATCTTCGGTGTAAACGTGACCGATATTATTGAGGGTGCCAGCCCCAATCTTCGTTCCTACACCGTAACCCGTGCAGGAGCAGGTCAGCAGATTGCAAAGGCACACGGTATGGTGTACTACAATATGGCACACGCATTCCGGAATCGTATTGCAGAACCCTTGTATGTAGTGAGCGCTTATGATGAAAACGCTCAGAACAAAGATATTGAATTAACCACTCATGACGGTCAGGAATGTGACATTGTTATTGAAGGGAACCTAATGGTGCAAATCGGGGAACATAAGGAAGTGCTTGGCCCCGGCGACAGCATTTACTATAACAGTAACACTCCCCACGGTATGATTGCCGTAAACGGGAAAGACTGTAAATTCTATGCCATTGTGCTTCGTGCCGATGCAGAAACCGTGGAAACTACCAAAGAAGTGGTTCCCACCGAACAGATTATCGGTTCCATTCACAGAGACACCAAAGACAGAATTTACCATAAGTTTATAGATGTCGTAGAGGATGAACAGGGCACGCCTACCTCTATCACCTTTAAAAATACTGAAAAATTCAACTTTGCATTTGACTTGGTGGACGAGCTCTCCCGAAAAGAACCGGAAAAGCTCTGTATGCTCCACATTTCTAAAAACAAAACCGAGCGTCGCTTCACCTTTACCGATATGCGTAAAAAATCCAGCCAGTGTGCCAACTACTTTGCATCCTTGGGCATTAAAAAGGGCGACAGAGTTATGCTCATCTTAAAACGTCACTATCAGTTCTGGATTGCAATGCTTGGTTTAAACAAATTGGGTGCCGTTGCCATTCCGGCAGTGGATCAGCTGCACGAACACGATTTGGAATACCGTTTCCAGGCGGCAGGAGTCAGCGCTATTGTTTGTACTGCAGACGGCGAAGTGGCAAACTATGTGGATGAGGCTGCAAAAACATGTCCCACCCTTCAGCATAAAATGCTGGTTGGCGGCAAAAAAGAAGGTTGGAGAAACTTTAACGAAGAATATAAACGCTTCAGCACGCATTTTGACCGTACCGAGGATTCTCCCTGCGGTGATGATACCATGCTTATGTATTTCACCTCCGGTACCTCCGGTTATCCCAAAATTGCGACTCATAACTATAAATATCCTTTGGGCCATTTTCATACCGCAAAATACTGGCATAATGTGGACCCCGACGGACTGCACTTTACCATTTCCGATACCGGTTGGGCAAAGGCAATGTGGGGCAAATTGTACGGTCAGTGGCTCTGCGAAGCGGCTACCTTTGTGTATGACTTTGACCGTTTCGATGCAGCAGAAATTCTGCCTATGTTCCAAAAGCATCATATCACTACCTTCTGTGCACCGCCTACTATGCTTCGTATGATGGTAAAACAGGATATTTCCAAATACGATTTCTCCTCCGTTCGTCACATGACTACTGCAGGGGAAGCGCTGAATCCCGAAGTATACCGTCAATTTGAAAAAGCTACGGGACTTCAGATTAAAGAAGGCTTTGGCCAGACGGAAAGCACTATGATTATCGGTAACTTAGTTGGTAAACCCCATAAAATCGGTGCCATGGGGAAACCTGCACCAATCTATAAGGTGGAACTTCATAATGCCGATGGTGAACAGGTAAAAACCAGTGAATCCGGCGAAATTGTTATCAACGTAAAAGACGGCGCGCCCTGCGGTCTGTTTACCGGTTACTACGGTGATGAAGAAAAAACCAAAGAAGTGTGGCATGACGGTTACTATCACACCGGTGACGTTGCCTGGTGTGACGAAGACGGTTACTACTGGTATGTGGGCCGTGTGGATGGTGTTATCAAATCCTCAGGGTATCGAATCGGGCCCTTTGAAATTGAAAGCGTTATTATGGAACTGCCCTACGTTTTAGAATGCGGTGTTTCTGCGGTTCCTGATGAAGTAAGAGGTCAGATTGTAAAAGCCTCTATCGTTTTAGTAAACGGAAAAGAAGGTACTGATGAGCTGAAAAAAGAAATCCAAAACTATGTTAAGGAAAAAACAGCTCCCTATAAATACCCCAGAATCGTGGAATTTGTGGACGAGCTTCCAAAGACCTTGGGCGGAAAGATAAAGCGTGCTCAGATAAGAAAAGAAAGCGAAAATAAATAAAGAAACGTGCGGAATTGCTTTCCGCACGTTTCTTTATTTTAGTAATTAAACACCCGAATATGCGGAGAAGCCGCCGTCAACGGGGATTACAATTCCCGATACAAAGCTTGATGCTTCGTAGGTCAAAAGGTATAATAAGGTTCCCGAAAGCTCTGATACATCGCCGAATCTTCCGAAGGGAGTCTGGGATAAAATCTTTTCGGAGCGGGGAGTTAAGCTTCCGTCTTCCTTAAGAAGAAGCCCTCTGTTCTGATTGGTCAGGAAAAAGCCCGGTGCAATTGCATTTACTCTTATGCCGACCTTGGAAAAATGAACGGAGAGCCACTGGGTGAAGTTTGAAACCGCAGCCTTGGCACCTGAATATGCAGGAATTTTTGTAAGGGGAGTAAAGGCGTTCATTGAAGAGATGTTTACGATAGAGGCTCTTTTGTTTCCGACCATATCCTTTGCAAATACCTGGGTGGGAAGAAGTGTGCCTAAGAAATTTAAGTTAAACACAAATTCAACTCCCGCGGGATCTAAATCAAAGAAGGAAACAAGGTCTTCCTTGTCCTCGTCGCCCATTTCGTAATATTCTGCCGAGGTTGTGCCTCTGGGGTTGTTTCCGCCTGCACCGTTTATTAAAATGTCAACCTTGCCGAAGGCATCGTTTACTGCTTTCTTTGCTTCAAGAAGACTATTTTTATCAAGCACGTTGGCAGATAAGCCTATTGCACATCCGCCTTCTGAATTGATTTCGTCGGCAAGTGCCTTTGCCGCATCGCCGTTTAAGTCAAGAACGGCAACCTTTGCTCCTGCCTTTGCCACGGTTTTTGCAAAGGATGAGCAGATAACGCCTGCACCGCCTGTGATAACAGCAACGGATGATGAAAGGTCTGTTTCAAAAGGTAATTTAGTCATAGTATCATTCCTT
>JAZNNT010000079.1:0-28668 GCA_045580405.1 Clostridia bacterium | reverse complement strand
GTTGTAGCCCCTAATTGTCTTCCTAAGACCGCTTGGCCTCCGACTTGTTAATCAACGCGGGTATGGCGCCCTTAAAAAAATACTTCACCGGGGAAGAAACTCCTCCGTCCAAACGAGTAACTACCTGCCAGAAATGTATCAGAACTCCTGATATTGAACGTGTTGGTAAAACTGCCCGTCACGGGACTTTCTTTGAAATGTTGGGAAATTTCTCTTTTGGTGACTACTTTAAAAATGAAGTCACCGGCTGGGCATGGGAGTTTATCACCGAACGTATGAAATTACCGGTGGACAGACTGTGGGTCAGCGTTTACGAAGACGATGATGAAGCTTATGAAATCTGGACCAAAAAGGTTGGCGTATCTGCTGACCGTATGGTTCGTTTAGGTAAAGAAGACAACTTCTGGGAAATCGGTACCGGTCCCTGCGGTCCCTGTTCTGAAATTTATTTTGACCGCGGTGTGGAAAACGGATGTGGCAGTCCCGACTGTGCAGTTGGCTGTGACTGTGACCGTTTCGTGGAATTCTGGAACCTGGTATTTACCCAGTTTGACAAGGATAAAGACGGCAACTATAACCGTTTGGCACACCCCAATATTGATACCGGTATGGGTTTAGAACGTATTGCTGCGATTATGCAGGGCGTAGGTTCCTTGTTTGAAGTTGATACCGTAAAAAGAGTGTTGGATACTGTTTGTCAGATGTCTGGAAAAACTTATGGCGCCGCTCACGAAACTGACGTTTCCATTCGTGTGGTAACCGACCATATCCGTTCCACCGTATTTTTGGTATCCGACGGCGTTATTCCCTCCAATGAAGGCAGAGGCTACGTTCTCCGTAGATTGCTCCGCCGTGCGGCACGTCACGGAAAACTCTTAGGGATTGACAAAATGTTCTTAACCGAGCTTGCTGACGTGGTAATTTCCCAGTCTAAGGACGCTTATCCGGAACTGGCTGAAAAACAGGATTATATTAAGAAAATTATCTCCACCGAAGAAGAAAAGTTCTATAAAACCATTGATGCAGGGCTCTTAATGCTCAGTGATTTTATCAACGATATGAAAGCAAAAAATGAAACCGTGTTTGACGGGAAAGTGGCTTTCAAACTGTATGATACATACGGTTTCCCCTTGGATTTAACCAAAGAAGTGGTAGAAGAAAACGGCTTCACTTTGGATGAAGACAAGTATCAGGCTTGTATGAATGAGCAAAGAGAAAAGGCTCGTAATGCCCGTGGCGATACCTCTACCTTAGGTTGGGAAAATGAAGTGGCAAAACTGATTAAAGATCTGCCTTTCTGCGAGTTTATCGGTTATGATGCTTTAGAAACCAAAGCAACCGTTACTGCTATTTTAAAAGATGGGGAACTGGTTGACGCTTTAGGTGCAGGGGAATCCGGTACCGTACTGACCAACACCACCGTATTTTATGGAGAAAGCGGCGGTCAGGCAGGGGATACCGGCGTGCTGACTGCAAACGGCGTAAAAGCGGTTGTTACCGATACCGTAAAATATACCGACGGAAAATTCGGTCACATGGTAACCGTGGAAACCGGCGTTTTGGAAAAAGGCGCAGAAATTTCTATGGAAGTGGACAAAGCAAAACGTATTGCAACTGCAAGAAACCATTCCACCACTCACTTACTGCAGAAAGCTTTGCAGACCGTGTTGGGTGACCATGTTCATCAGGCAGGTTCCTATGTAACCCCCGAACGGTTACGTTTTGACTTTGCTCATTTTGAAGCAATGACCGCAGAAGAAATTGAAAAAACCGAAGAATTGGTTAACAATGCTATTTTATCCGCAATGGAAATTAATTGCAAGGTAATGCCTATCGACGAAGCCAAAAAACTGGGTGCGATGGCGTTATTTGGTGAAAAATATGGTGATAATGTCCGCGTGGTTACCATGGGTGACTATTCTATGGAATTCTGCGGCGGTACTCACTTGACCAACACCGCGCAGGCAGGCCTTTTCAAAATTGTTTCCGAAAGCGGCGTTGCAGCAGGGGTAAGAAGAATTGAAGCGGTTACCGGTACCAATTATTTGGATTACATGGCAAAAAGAGAAGAACTGTTAAAAGAAACCGCAAAGGTGTTAAAAGTAAACAACCTTTCCGATTTAACCGTTCGTGCAACACAGTTTACTGAAGAAATGAAAGCGCAGAAACAGCAGATTGATGAGCTTCGTGCAAAGCTTTCCAAAGGGGAAGCAGACGAAATTTTAAACTCTGCAAAAGATGTATCCGGCGTAGCTTTAATCACTGCACAAAAAGAAGGAGCGACCGTTGAAATGCTCCGTAATTTGTGTGATGAAATTAAAAATAAATACGCTGAAAATCCTGTTGTTATCGTGCTTTCTAACTTAGCAGACGATAAAATTACCTTCCTGGCAAGTGCGAATAAAGCAGCAGTAGCAAAAGGTGCTCACGCAGGTAATATCATCCGTGAAGTTACTAAAGCTGCCGGTGGTTCCGGCGGTGGTAAACTTGATATGGCTCAGGGTGGCGGTAAAGATGCTTCCAAAATTGCTGAGGCTATCAGCTTGGCAGAAGCAGTGTTAAAGGGACAGCTCTAAGGAGGATTCTTATGGAAGACTGTTTATTCTGTAAAATCATAAAGGGAGAAATTCCTTCCAAAAAAGCATACGAAGATGAAAATGTGTATGCATTTTGGGACATTGCTCCCACAGCACCGGTGCATATTTTAGTAATTCCTAAAAAGCATATTGCAACCCTCAATGATGTAAATCCGGAAAATGCCGAAGTCATTGCGAAAATTTACGAAGCAATTCCGAAAATTGCCAAAGAAAACGGCATTTCGGAAGACGGCTACCGTGTTGTGTCTAATTGCAATGCGGCAGCAGGACAAACCGTATTTCACATTCATTTTCATGTGCTTGGCGGTAGAGAACTGACCTGGCCGGCAGGTTAATTAGAGGGAACTGTATCAATATATCGATACAGCATATAGGAGGAGAATTATGAGAAAAGGAATCAGCAAAATTCTGATTGCTGTTTTGGTGATTGTGGTGCTTTGCATCAGCGCAACCAGTGGACTGAAAATCGGTTCCTTTCAAACATATCCTGTGTTTGATGAAGAACACGGAATCAGAAAAGGGTTTGACCTGGCAGGCGGTTCGGTTATCGTGTATCAGGCAAGCCGGTTTACGGAGGATGGTTCGGTTATTGCAATTGAGCCTTCTGCATCCCAGATGGAGGTTGCCAGAAAAATTATTCAATCCCGTCTGGATAGAAAAGGATTTACCGAAGGCAGTGTGACCACGAAAGGAAATATGCTGGAGGTGGAACTTCCGTCTGTGCAGGATACAGCTGTTGCGATTAATGAAATCGGGCAGACTGCAAGACTTTCCTTTTATGGATTTGATTATACAACCGGTGAATTGCTTGGAAATGCAATCTTAACCGGTGAAGATGTTAAAAAAGCAGATGCGGTATTTGTGCAGGCTGTGGGAACAACTCCTGCTCAGCATGTTGTGGCAATTGAAATTACTGATGAGGCTGCACAGCGTTTTGCTGATGCGACCGCTAAATATCAGGGAAAAGCAATTGCGATTATGTTAGATGATGAAGTGATTTCTGCACCTTTGGTTACGCATACGATTTATGAAACCACGTTTCAGATTGAAGGAAACTTTGATCAGGCATATGCAAAGGAATTGGCTGCATTGATTCAAGATGGTCAGCTTCCTTTTAACTTATCTGTGGTTCAGCAGAGAACAGCAGGACCCACTTTGGGTGAAGATGCATTAAAGACCAGCTTGACTGCAGCATTGATCGGTCTGATTGTTATCTTTGTATTTATGATTTTATACTATCGTTTACCCGGTCTGGCAGCATCTATTGCGTTGGTGTTTTATGTGGTGCTTTGTTGCCTCATTTATTCCGTGATGCGCGTGAATTTGTCTCTGCCCGGTATTGCAGGGGTAATTTTGTCCATTGGTATGGCTGTGGATGCTAATGTCATTATCTTTGAACGAATGAAGGAAGAGTTTAGGCTCGGCAAAACTTTAAAAGCATCTCTGGATGCCGGATTTAAACGAGCAATGATTTCTATTATTGATTCGAATGTGACCACCTTGATTGCAGCAGGTGTGCTCTATTTCTTTGGGTCCGGTCCGATTAAAGGATTTGCAACCACATTAGGCATTGGCGTTCTGGTATCTATGTTAACTGCAATTATTGTGACCAAATTCCTTTTAAAAGCAATGCTTGATTTGAAAATTAAAAATAAGTTCCTTTATGGTGCCCCCGCAAAAGGAGGTAGCAGAAATGTTTAGTATTTATAAAAACAGATGGATTTTCATTGCCGTTTCCGTTGCTTTGATTCTGGTTGGTGTGGTATTTGCTGTTATCGGCGGCTTCAATTTTGATATTGATTTTGCCGGTGGTACTTCGATTACCATGGATGTTGGTCAAACGGTAAATAAAACTGAGGTTGCAGAACTTTCCAACAATGTTCTTGGTTTTCCGGTTTCTTCTGTTCAGGTGAATACTGAAAATCCCGGTGAATTTACAATTAAAACCAAAGATTTAACCAGTGACCAGGCAGACAAATTGCTTCTGACAATGGTAATTCGTTATGGTTTACCTGAAGATTTCAGCGATTTTTCCGTCAATTCCTTCACTCCTTCCTATGGTCAGAAATTGGCAGGGGAAGCCCTGGTGGCTGTGGGGATTGCAGTGGTGCTGATGCTTGTTTACATTACCATCCGTTTTGAGTTTTTATCCGGGGTTAGTGCGATTATTGCGCTGATTCATGATGTGCTTATTATGATTTCGGTTTATGCAATTTTCAGAGTTCCGGTAAATGCATCCTTTATTGCAGTGGTATTGACCATTTTAGGCTATTCTATCAATAATACCATTGTTGTGTTTGACAGAATCCGTGAAAATAAGAAAACGGCTCAGAATCACTCTTTTGGAGACATAGTTGATCGAAGTATCCAACAAACCTTGGGTCGTTCCATCAATACCACAATTACCACTTTTGTAATGGTTGCAGTGTTGTATGTGTTGGGAGTGGATTCTATCAGAGAGTTTGCACTTCCTCTGATGATTGGAATTTTAGGTGGTGCATATTCTTCTTTATTCGTTGTGTCACCTGTTTGGGCAATGCTCAAAGGACTGAACGCAAAATCCACAAAATAAAAATTAAAAATGCTTACCGTTTTGCGGTAAGCATTTTTTGTGAGGAAATGCGGATTTCTAATTGTTGACAAATAATAAACGAGATGCTATAATAAAAAGAGAATTTATTCATATTTTTAAGGTCGGATATAGATAAGGAGCAGATAGCCATGAAGCAAAAAGTGTTCATTTGTGCCAGTGCCCATTTTCCCCATGGAGATGCCGGAGCAAACCGAATCCAATATATTGCACAAGCTTTGACGACGGCTTCTTATGATGTGGTGGTGTTATCCTGTGGAAAAACGCCTTCCTCGGCAGAAGTTGTGGACGGCTATGTTCCTTATTTAGGATTTTATTACCGTAATCTGGAGCTTACCAATCCGAAAATTGAAAAAATATTTAGCGGTTATATGATGGTGTCTCTTCTAAAAAAATGCGGTATCACACAGAATGACATTGTTTATATCTACGGTTCCAATAGCTTGTATGTTTCTCCGGTTTTAAAATTTTGTAACCGAAGAAATATTAGAACAATCATTGATGTGGTGGAATGGCATCAGCCCTTCCAGTATGCAAAAGGAGAAAGGGATGTTCGTTATCACTCATCCAATAAAACCTTTACCGAGTTAGCGCCTAAAACCAGCGGTATTGTGTCTATTTCAGAATGTATTCGCGATTATTACACAAAAAAAGGCTGCTATACCGATGTGTTTCCCGTGATTATTGATGCCGAAAGTATACCTTTTGATTTGGAAAAGAAATCTCAGGACGATACCATCCATCTGATTTATCCCGGTAATCCGATGCATAAGGATGATATCGGTGTGATGCTGGAGGGGTTGTCTCTTTTATCAAAAGAAGAGCAAAGTCGTATTACCATGCATCTGACCGGTGTGAAAGAAGAAAAACTAAGAGCTCATTTAGGTGACGGACAAGCTGTGTTTGACCGTTTGGGTGACACTGTTTGTTTCCACGGTTGGATGGAATATGATGAGTTAATAGAATTATATCAATCTGTTGATTTCTTGTATATGTCCCGACCGGATAATTTAGTAACCCGTGCGAATTTCCCCAGTAAGTTGCCGGAGCTGATGGCATATGCTGTGGCACCCATCGGTAATCGGGTGGGGGATTATTATCAGTATTTAACCGATGGGGTGGATTCCATTCTGTTTGATCAAAATACGCCTGCAGACTGCAGAGATGCGATCCGACGGATACTTTCTATGACGAAAGAAGAACGCCGGAATTTATGCCAAAATGCCAGAAATACAGTCTGTGAAAAATTTGATTATAAAAAATGGACCCAAAAACTTGATGAATTTATGGAGAATCTGAAATGAAAAGTATGATAAAACGCATCCTTCGATTCTTTTATTATTTTCCCTCGAACTTTATCAACCGTAACCGTTATTATTTCAAAGGTGTTTCCGTGGGAAAACATCATGAAACCAAGGGCAGATTATACATTAAAAATAAAGGTCTCATCCATATGGGAGACCGTGTCCGCATCAATTCCTCCGGCAAGGCTAATCCTATCGGCGGAGGAGAGAGAACCTATTTTCAGGTATTGCCCGGCGGAAAGCTTGTGATCGGAAATGATGTGGGGATGTCCAACTGTGCTATCACGGTTGCCAAAAGCGTTAGGATTGGAAACTATGTTCGAATCGGTGCAGGTGTGAAAATTTACGATACCGATTTTCATTCCTTAAATCCCTTTGAGCGCACTGCAAAACCGGAAATTCCTAATGTAGTGACCAAACCGGTTGTGATTGAAGATTATGCCTTTATCGGTGCAGGAAGCTATATTTTAAAAGGTGTAACTGTTGGAAAATACAGCATTATCGGTGCAGGTTCTGTGGTAACCCATGATGTAGCTTCCGGTGAAATCTGGGCAGGAAATCCTGCAAAAAAAATCGGAACGGTTCCCGGTATAGAAGCATAAGCAGAAACAAAAAAGGAGTCAAGTAATGGAGCATTTAACCTCTCTTTTTCTTGCACAATCTTATATGGATTCCTGGGACACTTATCAGAGAAGTTTAAAAACCTCCAACAGTGTCTATTGGGATTATGTGATTTTAACCGCATCCAATGAGCTTCAGGCAGAGGGCTACCGCTCTCAATTAAGAGCCAGGGAGGAATGCGGTTTTTTACCGAAGCATACCCATTTTGCCGTGATTCCTGACCCGGATGGAAAACGTGTGGGCAGTGGCGGTGCTACGTTAAGTGTGATTCATTATATTGCAGAACATAGGGGAACCGCTGATTTTTCGGGACTCCGTATTTTGGTGATTCATTCCGGCGGAGACAGTAAGCGGGTACCGCAGTATTCTGCGCTGGGCAAACTGTTTTCTCCTGTTCCCAATCAGTTGCCGAACAAACGGGCATCCACTTTATTTGATGAATTTATGATGGTAATGTCATCGGTTCCCGGTAGAATCCGAGAAGGTATGTTGTTGGCCTCCGGTGATGTTTTATTGTTGTTTAATCCTTTGCAGATTGACTATTCCGGTGTGGGCGCTGCAGCCATTTCCTTTAAAGAACCTGTGGAAACAGGGAAGAATCACGGTGTGTTTGTGCAAGGGAAAGACGGAAACGTGTCTGCTTTTTTACATAAGCAAAGCGTGGAAGAACTTACCAAAAGAAATGCAGTTAATGAAAATGGCTGTGTAGATATTGATACCGGTGCTGTTGTATTTTCTGCAAACATGCTTTCTTCGTTATATAGTCTTGTTTGTTCGGACGGTGTGTTTAGCAAAGAAAAATTTGATACGTTGGTAAACGAAAAAGTTCGCCTGTCTTTGTATGGTGATTTCTTATATCCTTTGGCTGAAAATTCCTCTTTAGAAGCTTTTTATCAGGAAAAACCGGAAGGGGAATATTGCGACGAATTGCAGAGGGCAAGAGAGAGGGTATGGAATGTTTTACGTCCGTACCGTATGAAGCTTTTGCGGTTTGCACCTGCTAAGTTTATTCATTTTGGAACTACCAATGAAATTCTTCGCCTGATGTCAGAGGATATTAAAAATTATGACAATCTTGGCTGGAGCCGGCAGGTAAACAGCAGCTTGCCATATGATGCTGCAGGTTATGTCAGTGCAGTATCCGATGGAGCAACCGTTGGAAAAGATTGCTATTTTGAATTAAGCCGTGTGCATAGCGGAGTCATGGTAGGCGATCATGTATTGCTCTCTCATATTGAAATTAAAGAAGGAACGATTCCTTCTAATGTGGTGCTGCATGGCTTGAAACAGAAGAATCAAAAATTTGTGGTACGAATTTACGGTATTTCTGATAATCCCAAGCTTTCTTTAGAGGAAAACGGTTCTTTTTGCGGAGTACCGCTTTTAGATTTTATGAAAATGCAGAATCTTTCTGAAAAAGATTTGTGGGATGGCTTGGACCACACTCTATGGAATGCCAAATTATATCCGGTTTGTGATACCATGGAGGAAGCAGCTTCCGAGGCACTCAATTTATATCAGCTTTGCCATGGCAAAGGGGATTTGTCCCGCTGGAAGAATGCAGAACGCAAAAGCTTATCCTCTGGATTTTTTGATGCGGATTCTGATGCCATTCTTGCCTGGAATAACCGAATGAGCGAGCTGATGGTGATGGAAGGCATTGCCAAAGCCATTTCCGAGGGCATGAGTGTAGATGAAGTAAATGCTTTCTATCGCTTAGAAGAATTGACTAAAATTCAAAAAGAATGGCTGGATGAAACTCTAAAAGAAGCTGAATTTGGCAAAAAAATTCGTTTGTATTATTACATTGCTAAAAATCTTGGAGAAACCTATGGAGACGAATACTATTCCAAGTGTTTTGGTTGTATCCGGGACACAATTTTAGAAAACAGTATGAGTGTGCTGACATACCATGAAGATTGCAGAATCCAAATGGATAAGCACACGGTGTCATTACCGCTTCGGGTAAACTTTGGGGGCGGTTGGAGTGATACGCCTCCATACTGTATTGAACAGGGAGGAACCGTCCTCAATGCCGCAATTTTATTAAATGGGGAAAAACCGGTAGAGGTTACGTTAAAGAGGATTCCTGAGTATAAAATTGTGCTGGAAAGCCGCGATATGGATGTGCACGGTGAGTTTGATTCTATAGAACCACTGCAGGAAACCGGCAATCCTTATGACCCCTTTGCTCTGCAAAAGGCTGCGTTGTTAGCTTGCGGGATTCTTCCCAAATCGGGCGGTATTTTAGCAGATATTTTGGCACGGTTCGGCGGCGGATTTGTGATGAATTCTGAAGTTACCGGTGTTCCCAAGGGAAGCGGACTTGGCACAAGCTCCATCTTATCAGCAGCCTGCGTAAAAGCATTGTTTGAGTTTTTCGGAATCGCTTTTGATGATGCCAAGCTTTATCAGAGCGTGCTTTGTGTGGAACAGATTATGTCTACCGGCGGCGGTTGGCAGGACCAGGTTGGCGGTGTGACTGACGGACTCAAGTATATCACCACAAAGCCGGGACTTGTGCAACAAATTCAAGTGGAGTATGTTCCTTTAAAGCCCGAAGTGTTAGAACAATTAAATCAAAGATTTGCACTGATATACACAGGGCAGCGTCGGCTTGCCAGAAACTTGTTAAGAGAAGTTGTTGGCAGATACATCGGCAACAATCCCAATGTGGTTTTTGCCTTATCTGAAATTCAGAAAGTATCCCAAATGATGAAGGAGTCTCTCATTGCCGGCAATATAGATGCTTTTGCCAATCTGATGAATGAACATTGGAAATTATCCAAACAGATTGATAGCGGTATCACCAATATTTTAATTGACCAGATCTTTTTGTCTGTTGATGACCTGATTGATGCCAAATTGGTCTGCGGAGCAGGTGGCGGCGGCTTCTTGCAGGTAATTCTAAAGGACAATGTTACCAAAGAAGAAATTAGAACACGCTTGAAATCTGTTTTTGGAGATAGCGGTATCGATGTTTGGGATTGCACCATTATTTAGTATAAAAAATAAGTCTGTATATGCAGACTTATTTTTTTGTGGTAACATTTAAAAAACAAGCATACCATAAAGTAACAACGTTGAAACGGAGTTGGTTTTTTGGAAACAGTTCGCAGAAAGATTAAAAATTTATTTGAGTCGTCTATATTCTTTTATTTGTTAGAGAGCTTTTATGGATTTGCTATGGCGGTTGCTACCTTTCATGTGTTTCCGTTAGCAGTAGAGGTTTCAGGACTTTTCGTAGCTTTTTTCGGTGTTTTATCAGGGGGTTTCACTGCTTATATTCTAAAAAAAATTCTGAGTAGGACATTAGCAACAATAACTGAAACAGCCTCATATTTTTGGATTGTAGTTTCTGTCTTGGTTTTACTGGCATTTCATACGGCAAAATTTCCATTTTGCACTTACACGGCAAATGGACTGTATCTTGGCGCATTAGCAGGAATATTATTGTTTGTGCAATTTTATAATTTATCAAAAAAACAGCAAATAAAATCGGGAATCTGGTATCTTTTCGGACTTGTTCTGGGAATCCTTTTAAAATAAAAGAATCTGTTGACGAATGGAATAAATTGTGATATACTATATTTGTGAACAGAATCTACCAGTTTATGTAAAAGGAGTTATTCAAACATGTTAAAAGGAATCCCCAAAATCTTATCCCCCGAACTTTTAAAAATTTTAATGGAAATGGGTCACGGTGACGAAATCGTGATTGGTGACGGTAATTTCCCCGGTGCAAGAATCGGTGATAAATTAGTTCGTTTAGACGGTCACAATGTGCCGGAAATTTTAGAAGCTATTTTACAATTGTTTCCCTTGGATACCTATGCAACTCCTGTTTATCTGATGGAAAAAGTACCCGGTGATACGGTGGAAACTCCCATTTGGGATACCTACAAGGAAATTGTTGGCAAGTATACCGATGCTCCTATCGAATATGTGGAACGCTACGCATTTTATGAAAGAGCCGAAAAGGCATATGCGGTTATTATGAGTGGCGAAAGTGCTTTGTATGCCAATATCATCTTAAAAAAAGGTGTAGTAACCGAATAACAAACGTATAGCAGAAATAGCGGAGAAGCCCATCTCTGCTATTTTTTGTTTGAATTATGAAGTAATCCTGAGGATAGGAGGAGCAAAAGAATGAAAAAAGAACGAGTGATTATATCCTGCCTTGTAATTCTGCTGACCACACTGATTCTTCTGACCGGCGTTGTTGGCAGAATCAATTTTGAAGGTTCCAGTCGCTATGCTTTTGTGGCAGCTGATATGAAGGAGTTGCAGGAATATCAATTAAATACTGTAGAAGAGCTTCAGCGTTTCAGGGATGCCGGTTCTCATGTGGTAAAGGTTCATCCGCTGACTATGAAAGGATTGCAGGAATCCGGCAGGCTGGATCTGATTTCTTATTCTTCGTTATCTATCAATCAGGATGTTATTTCTCAGCAGATTCGTGCTGCATTAGGTAGTTATCCCATGAAGGCTGAAAACCTGATTGCAGTCGTAACAGATCCCGCCTTGCAGGGCTTTTTAGGGCAGGAGCTTTCCTACCGATACACGGATTACACCAGTGCTTTTTTGGAAGACGGTACCACAATGGTGATTGCTTTTCAGAATTTGACTCAGGAAAACGACCTGATTGTTGGTTATGATTACAAAGAATTGGAGTTGATTGCCCAAGCCTGCATGAAGGCTGCCGTTGTATATCCGTCTTATACGTTTGAAAATCCTGTTTATTCAAAATATTTCAAAGAATTTGTGAGCGGAAACGGTGTTTCCTTTATCATTGTGCGGGACAATCCGTATGATAATCGACTTCCCATGACCGAAGAGTTTCAAGCTGTGCTTCGCAATTTGGATGTTACCATGGTTCTGATGGAAAACGAAAATCAGATTGGCAATGAAATACCGCCGCTTGCCGGGGAGTTTTTCCCAACGATGAAGTATCGTACCATCCGTGGTTTTACCATTGATAAAATTGTACCGAATGACAACACGTTATATCGTTACCGTTACCATCAGTGGTTTAATTCAGCTATTGAAAGAAATACTGTGTTTATTGATGCCGGTATTTTGAAAAATCCTGATATCACCAAGGAAGAAAATATTCAGCTGACACTTCGTGCAATTGCTGACTTTACCGGCAATATGCGTGGATATCAATTCTCCGGCACTCGCCCCGAAACACCTTATGTATATGGAGAGGAAACTATGGCGATGGCGGGCGGAATCCTGCTTCTGAGTCTGGTGTACCTATACCTGATGCTGATTCTGAAAAAAACACCGGCATATTTTACCGAAGGGTACTTTGGTTTAATGATTGTTTCAGCAATTTTATCTTATGCTCTGGCACCGTATCTGACGGGATTGTATGCATTGGGGATTATGATTGTTTCTTCTGCCCTGATTAGTGCAGCTTTATTCCGTTTAGACCGGAAATTAGAGCGATGGAAAAAACTAATGTGGATGCTGATTTGTGCCGCTGCAATTGTTTTTGTAGGAATCGTAGCTATTTCTGCACTATTGGGCGGTATGGAGTTTTATCTTTCTGTGAAACTGTTTCGTGGAGTGGTAATCAGTTTGTTGTTCCCCTTGCTGATTGCGGCAGTGAACGGCTATCTGATTTACTATTCCGATACACTTCCCATAAAAAAAATCCCTGCATATATTTGGGAGCATATTAAAAAAATCAACCGTTGGATTTTAGTTTTGGTTGGCACGTTCGGATTGCTGTTTGTGGTATATTATCTGATTCGCAGCGGAAAAAGCAATTTGCTGTTACCTGTGGAGGACCAGTTCAGAAAATGGCTGTCCGACACCTTCTATATCCGTCCCCGCTTGAAAGAATTTTTATTCGGATATCCGGCTTTTACCATGTTTTTATACGTTGCATATCACAATAAGACTACTGCATGGAGATTTTTCTTAGGCATTGGTGCAACCATCCTGTTTACTTCTGTTTTTAACACGTTTTGCCATACCTTTACAGCAGTTACAGTAAGCTTACAGCGTATCTTCAACGGATTTCTGTGCGGATTGATTGTTTCTGCGTTGGTTCTCGGTATTGTTTTCTTCATTCGTTATCTGATGACACTGCCTAAAAAACAGAAAGAAGAAAAAGAAGAATCGGCAGCAGTGCAAATTGAGGAAACTCTTTCTTTCAAAGAAGGTTCTGAATATCCGGAAGTAAAAACAGTGATCCCGGAAGAGGAAAATGTCCCGGAAAAGGATGTTGAGCATACGGAAGAAGAACAACCAATCAAGACAGAACCTTCTCCCCGAAAAAAAGGGAAGAAGAGCTCCAAATATCATTACCGTGGCAATAAACCTCAGAAGAAAAAGAGAAAAGGCAAAAAAAGATGATGTTTCATCGGCATAATGCTTTGTAACAACCAATCAACAAAAAAGCCCCCTATGATAACTGAACAAGTCCAGTAAAAACGGACAATAGACAAAAAGCACCCCCTATGGTAGAATAAAAGAAACTACCATAGGGGGCTTTTTGTATCACGAAATTCATACTATAGACACACATGATACTATCATGCTTAACTGATGCTGGAAAAGATAAAATTCTTCAATATATTTATTTTTTTACAATATCTTTCACAACCTCACCGGCAATGATAAGTCCGGCAACAGAGGGGACAAAGGCAACACTTCCGGGTGCCTTTCGTCCGGTTGTCCCTTTTTCTTCGTGGGTTTCATCATAGAGAGGAGTAATGGGTTCTTCTTTGGAATATATCACCTTTAAATGAGGGATTCCCCGTTTTCTGATTTCCTGTCGCATCACTCTTGCCAGAGGGCAAACTGAGGTTTCGGAAATATCTGCAACTTCCAATTTGGTAGGGTCTAATTTGTTGCCTGTTCCCATAGAAGAAATCATAGGAATATTCAGCTTATGTGCCGTTTCAATTAGGTGAAGTTTGGCGGTTACCGTGTCAATGGCGTCTACAATATAATCAATGCCCGAAAAATCAAATTCGGTTTCCGGCAGATAAAATTCGGTTCTAAGATGCACAGTTGCATCGGGATTGATGGATAAAATCCGCTTTTTTGATATTTCTGTTTTATACTGTCCCACAGTATCCCGGGTAGCAATAATTTGACGGTTTAAATTGGTGAAGGATACGGTATCGTTATCCACTAAGGTGAATACTCCAACACCGCTGCGGCATAATGCCTCCACCGTATAGGAGCCTACTCCGCCTAAGCCAAATATCGCTACATGGGAATTTTTTAATTTTTTAACCCCGTCTTTTCCAAGTAATAGTTCCGTGCGGGAAAACTGATTCATAATCATTCCTCCAGGGGAGCCTTTTCGGTGAATTTCCATAGTTTTTGCATTTTTTCTTTCATATCGTTATAGCCGATTTTCCAAACTGCTTTCAGCTTGTCGGGGTCTTTTTCAAACCTGCCTACGGGGAGAGATTCATTTGGTGCAATCACGATAGCCTTGCCTTCTTGTTCCAATCGGTCGATAAAGGCTAAGCTTTCGTTGTATTGTTCGTGACGGTGGTCTAATGCTTCTACCAATTGGGGATAATTTTTGTACATTCTTTTATAAACACTCCTGAATTTTTCAGGCGTTTTCACATAACCCCGTTCTCTGGTTAATACAACAATCACTTTGTCACAACCGTCTTCCAATGCCTTTTTTACAGGGATGGAGTCCGCCACGCCGCCGTCTAAGTATTTTCCTCCCTGATATTCCACGATGGGAGCAAACACGGGCAGGGAAGAGGATGCCCGAAGAACAGTGTTTTTGGGTTCTGTATGGGATTTATCAAAATATCTGGCACGGCCTGTGATTACATCGGTAACTCCCATTACAAATTCACAGGAAGAATTAAAAAATGCATCATAATCAAAAGGGATCAGCTTGTTTGGAATTTCATCAAACAGAAAATCCATTCCAAACAGAGACTTGGTTTTGATATAGTTCTTCACGCTTAAATAACGGCTGTCTGCAATGTATTCGGTATTGGTGCGAAAGGCACGGCCTTTCTGCCCGGATACATAAGAGGAGCCGTTGCAGGCACCTGCAGATACCCCAATCACATAATCGGCACGGAAATTTTCATCCATCAGACAGTCCAACACCCCGATGGTGTAAATTCCGCGCATACCGCCGCCTTCTAATACCAGTCCGATTTTCATAGAAAACATCCCTTTCTTTTAGACTTTAAATTTCCGTAAGCGAATCGCATAAAACTGGATGCCCCGTTCTAACACGGTATCATACAACACAAATACGGCGATCAGCAGCACATATAACAACCACAGCGCATCTTCAAAGGGGGCAAACTGCACCATAATAAAGTATGCCGCTACCGACAGCAAGCTTACCCATAAGAGCTTAACAACCCAGCGAATTGATTTAGAGAATATCTTGTGATCCACAATATGCTTCACAATAGGATAATGGGTAATAATCACAGCATACCCAATCATGGTAACAAAATCTGCTACCAATAAGAAGCCCAGAAGGGTGATAACAGCACAGGTGGAAATGCCGTAGCGGATACCGCATTCTTCCGTAGCAATATAGGTAAAAAAGGTGGAAAACAGAAAGAAAAACGCCGTTACGGTGGGTAAAATATTGGTGATAATAAGAGACAATGCTCCCAGAGCAGAGAGCATTGCACAAAAGGTAATTTTTTTCGTTGTTTTTGCCATAATGTTCCTTCCTAACAACAAGAAATCAAGTCGCCACCCATCATTTCGCAGCAGCAGTCGGCACATAACAGATTACTGCAGCAGTCACAGGTATTCATTCCTCCGCCGTAGCCGTAGGTGTTGCCTGTTTGCTGATAGGTTTGCTGACGGCGGGACACACTGTTTAACATATTGCGGTATTCCATATTCATAGGGTCCATGTTGACTGCCGTCTGCAGATGCTGGATACCTTCAAAATGCCAGCCTTTGTTCAAGTAGATAACACCGGTTAAAAAGTGCCATTCTGCGGAACCGTTGTTGTTTCGGTTCAATTCTGCTTCCGCTTCCTGAAAACGGCGCTGACGAATGAGGTTACGCACATTGGCAAAATTCGTATTGGAAGAATAGCTTCCGCCGCCGGAGTAGCTTCCGGAAGAATAACCGGAGTTTCCTCGGTTGGCACGCTCTTTGTTAATCTGATCGTATGCCTGATTGATCTTTTGGAGTTTTTCTTTGGCAAGGTCTTCTAAAGGATTATCCTTGTATTTATCAGGATGATACTTTTTTACCAGTTCCCGATATGCTTTTTTGATGGTTTCATCACTGTCGGAGGGGGTTACTCCTAAAACTTCATAGGGATTCATAGTTGTCTCCTTTTTTGGGGGAATAATATGCGAAAGAACAGGTATCTGTATTGACTAAAGCGAATGAAAGAGAAGTAAACAAAATTAAAAATTCTCCACTGTTTTGCGTAGCCCCAGATAAATAATATTATCTAAAAGTTCTTTGTTTTTATGAATATTTAAAAGTTCGTATGCGTTGGCAATTTCACTTAATGTGTAGGTAAGGGCGGGGACCAGCTCTTGTTTTAAGTCTTCCTTTTGCACTTGGTTTTTGCTTCTTGTTAAGAAAGGGTTATAGTTTCCTTTTTTTTGGTCTCTTTCCAAATCCATATAGGCATCGGTGAAATAAATAAAACGACCAATGTGGTAGCCGACCGTTCTCAGAGCCAAGTCGTTGCCATCATGGTCAAAGATTGCCTCTGTCAGTTTACCGAAGCACTCTGATACACGATCGGGACTTTCGCAGTTTTCAAGCTCTAACTGACGAAGTGCTTTCAGATTTTCCCGAACAGCTTTTGCCTGACGGGGATATTTCTTTTGTACTTTTCTCATGGGGAAATAATACCAGAGACGAGCAAAGCTTTTTAGGGATTTTTCATCGTCCCAGTCATCTTTCAGCTTATAGTAGGTGAGAAGCACAGACATGTCTGCACTGTATTGAATACCCTCATCTTCCCGAATCACAGGACGACGAGTGATAGGGTGGGCAATACATGGCTGATGCTTTATGGTGATTTCATTTTTGTTTAGCGAGGATATTAAAATGGCAAGGAAGGTCATATCATAGCTTAACCCGAATCGGGTCAGTTGATTAAATTGTTTTCCCAGCATTTTACATAAACCGCAGTAGTATCCGCGAAAGATATTATAATCACAAACTCTTAATAAGTCTTTATGTGCATTTACATATCCAAACATAATCGTCTCCGATTCTTTTATTCGCAGGATATCCATAAATATCCATCATAATACAATTATTGTATCACAGCTTTGTGAACATTGCAAGAATTTTTGGTATTTTTATGAAAGGAACCTCTTATTTGAAACAAAACAAAAAAAGCACTTCCCAAGAAGTGCTTTTTTCTGGTGGGAACAATAGGGCTCGAACCTATGACCCTCTGCTTGTAAGGCAGATGCTCTCCCAGCTGAGCTATGCTCCCAGATGGTAGCGGTAGACGGATTTGAACCATCGACACTGCGGGTATGAACCGCATGCTCTAGCCAACTGAGCTATACCGCCATATTGTAAAATCAGCTTTTTTCATTCGCCAACGGATGATATTATAGCAAACAACAAGCAAATTGTCAAGTATTTTTTGATAAAATTTTCAGAATTTTTTCTTTTTTGTTTTATTTCGCAGAAAAGATTGCGAAGCAGATATAAAAATACCTTTGCTTCACTGCACAAACAAAGGTATTTTCTGCTGTTTTATTCTTTTTGCTCTTTTTGTTCTTTTTGTTTTTTTAAAAGCTGTTGTTCCGGTTGTGATGCTTTTAGATAGCGAATCGATATATCTGCGTAGGAAACAGTATTTTTGTTTTCAATCTGCCGCATCGCTGCAATTCCAACGGAGGATGCTCTTTGCAAGGTCAGATGTGCGGGGGCAAATACGGCTTTTTTGGGCAATGCTTTTTGGATAACGTCCCGATAGTTGACTGCCCCGTCTCCCAAAAACAGCACCTTGCCCCGATGCTCCTTAAAAAATGCAAATAATTCGGTTAATGGCAGGGGAGTATCCTCCATCAGCTTCTTGCCATCCTTATAAACTGCAGCATACACTTCCTGCCGTCTGGCATCTAAGATGGGACAAACATATCCCGAAAAGTGGGGAACATTTTCCGAGAGAGCATCCAGGGTGGAGATTTCTACCAGTGGTTTGTGCACAGCGTGTGCCAATCCTTTTACGGTAGCCACACCAATACGAAGACCTGTGAAGGAACCCGGCCCGTTGGTAACAGCAAAAAAGTCAATTTCGCTAAGCTCTCTTTTGGTTGCAGAAAGCAAATTTTCCACCAACGGCAAAAAGCCCTCGGAATGGGTTAATCCAATATTTTGTGTATATTCCGCAATCATTACACCGTTTTCGTAAAGAGCAACCGTTGCGGTTTTGGCAGAGGTGTCTGCCGCAAGTATTCTATCGTTCTTCAATGGTAATAATCCTCTCATCTTCCCGGTCGGTATGTTGGATGGTAAGTCTGGTTACGGGATATTCTTTCAGAATTTCTGCCGCAATCTGAGGCCATTCAATGATGTTGATTCTGCCGGATTCCAAGTATTCGGTAAAGCCCATATCGTAAAGCTCGTCTTCTGACGAAATCCGATATAAATCAAAATGATTGATGGGTGGATTGGTGGGGTATTCGTTCACCAAGGTAAAGGTTGGGCTGCAACCTCCCGACGAAAAACCGAGACCAAACAGAAGACCGTTTACAAAGGTGGTTTTTCCGGCACCTAAGTCCCCCTCTAAGAGAATAATCTGATTCGGTTTTAATGTTTTTGCAAAATCCGCCGCAAAACGGATGGTTTCCTCATAAGAATGGGAACAATATTCCATAACTTGAAAAGCACTCCTTTTAGCGGGATGAAAATTAGAAAAGACCGGAAATATTGCCGTTTTCGTCCACGTCAATTTTTTCGTAAGCAGGCACCTTAGGTAAACCGGGCATGGTCATAATTTTACCGGTTAATACCACGATAAAGCCTGCACCTGCCGAAAGACGAACTTCGGAAACAGTCAGATCAAAATCGGTGGGAGCACCCAGTTGCGTGGGGTCATCCGAGAAGGAATACTGAGTTTTTGCCATACATACGGGCAAATCACCGTAACCGTTATCTTTTAAGGTCTGGATGGCTTTTTCTGCCTGTTTGGTAATGATAATATCTTTTGCACCGTAAATTTCTTTGGCAATGGTTCTGATTTTATCTTCCACAGATAAATCCAAGTCATAAATAGGATGGAAGTCGGATTCGCCTTCGCAGGCTTCCATCACGGCATTGGCCAAGTCAATACCGCCTTCGCCACCTTTTGCAAACACTTCGCTGCGAACACACTTGGTGTCATACTTTTTGCAGCATTCTTCGATAATGGCAAATTCGTTTTGGGTATCAGTATCAAAGGAATTGATTGCAACCACGGTTTTTAATCCGAATTTTCTCATATTGATAATGTGACGTTCCAAATTAACAATCCCTTTTTTCAATGCTTCCACATTTTCCGTTTTTAAGTCAGTCTTTGCAACGCCACCGTTATATTTTAATGCACGAACAGTTGCCACAATCACAACGCAATCGGGTTTTAAGCCTGCTTTTCTGCATTTGATATCTAAGAATTTTTCAGCACCTAAGTCAGCGCCAAAGCCTGCTTCTGTAATGGTATAATCTGCCATTTTTAGTGCCAGCTTTGTTGCAATGATACTGTTGCAACCGTGAGCAATATTGGCAAAAGGTCCGCCGTGAATGAAGCAGGGCGAGTTTTCTAAAGTCTGCACTAAGTTGGGCTTAATCGCATCTTTTAACAGCGCGGTTAAAGCGCCTTCCACTTTTAAGTCTTTCACTTTTACGGGCTGATTCTGATAGTTATAGCCGATCACGATTTCGGAAAGCTTATTTTTCAAATCGGTCATATCTTCTGCCAGACAGAATACAGCCATGATTTCGCTGGCAACGGTGATAGAGAATCCGTCTTCACGGGTAACACCGTCCACTTCGCTGCCTAACCCGATTACGGTGTTACGAAGAGCACGGTCATTCATATCTACCACACGTTTGATGAGAATCTTTTTAGGATGAATGCCTAAAGTATTGCCCTGATGCAGATGGTTGTCCACCGCTGCACATAGCAGGTTGTTTGCTGCACCGATAGCGTGAAAATCACCGGTAAAATGCAGGTTAATATCTTCCATGGGAACAACCTGGGCATAACCGCCGCCGGCAGCACCGCCTTTTACCCCGAATACGGGACCTAAAGAGGGTTCGCGAAGGGCAATGATGGCATTTTTTCCTAATTTTTGAAATGCCTGACCGATGCCCACGGTGGTGGTAGTTTTTCCTTCACCGGCAGGGGTGGGGTTGATAGCAGTTACCAGAACCAGTTTTCCGTCTTTTTTATCCTGCTGTTTTCTGATAAAATCAAAGGAAATTTTTGCTTTGTATTTGCCGTAGCATTCTAAGTCATCTTCCGAAATGCCGATTTGTTTGGCAATTTCGGTGATGGGTTTCATGGTAGCTTCCTGAGCAATTTCAATATCTGTTAACATCTTCTAAACACCTTCCTGTATGTATTGTTGGATTGATGGGACGAAGATGACCGAATGTTAACAGGTAAAACCACCGAAGCACAGCCGTTCGGACATAAATCCCATACACCGTTTATTGTATCACTACTGCTTGGATTTTGTCAATATCTATCGGGAAAAATGCCAAAAAAGATTCTTGAAAAAATGAAAGAAACGGATTCTTATTTTTTGTTGCATTTTTTAAGAGAATGTGTTATACTAAAAAGGAAATTTTGATTCCCTTAAAAAAAGGAGAATTTTTATGAAAAGAGTGTATCAGTCGTTAGAGGAACTGGTAGGAAATACCCCTCTGTTGCGATTACAGAAAATAGAAAATAAAAAGAAACTTTCCGCTTTTCTTTATGCCAAGCTGGAATCTTTTAATCCTGGCGGGTCTGCCAAAGACCGGGTAGCAAAGAAAATGATTGAAGATGCTGAAAACTCCGGGAAATTAAAACCGGGCTCGGTAATCATTGAGCCTACCAGCGGAAACACCGGCATCGGGCTTTGTATGATTGCTTCCCAAAAAGGATATCGCACCATTATCGTAATGCCGGAAACTATGTCGGAAGAACGAAAAATGCTGATGAAGGCGTATGGCGGGGAGCTGGTTTTGACAGACGGTGCCCTTGGCATGAAAGGTTCTATCGAAAAGGCAAAGGAACTCGCCAAAGAAATTCCGGAAAGCTTTTTGCCCGACCAGTTTGCAAATCCTTCCAACCCCATGGCCCATTATGAAACCACCGGCCCTGAAATTTGGGATGCATTAGGTGGTAAGGTGGATGTTTTTGTGGCAGGAGTAGGCACCGGAGGTACTATTAGCGGAGTAGGGAAGTATCTGCGGGAGCAAAATTCCAATGTGAAAATCATTGCTGTGGAGCCGGCATCTTCTCCTGTGTTGTCCCAAGGCATCAGCGGAAGTCACAAAATCCAGGGAATCGGCGCAGGGTTTGTACCGGATACTTTAAATACAGAAATATACGATGAAATTATCACAGTTTCCAATGAAGACGCATACCGTTTTGCTGCAGAACTTGGCAAAACAGAGGGAATCCTTAGCGGCATTTCTTCCGGCGCAGCATTATGCGGAGCGATAGCTGTTGCCAATCGGGAGGAAAACCAAGGAAAAAATGTGGTGGTTCTGCTTCCCGATACCGGGGAACGGTATTTGTCTGCAGGTGTATTTTAGCAGATTTTTCGCCTTATAAATAGCATATTTTCGGGTTGAAAAATCACGAAATTTATATTATACTACAAAAGGAAAATACGTCCGTTGACAAACAGAGGACGAAGAGAGGTAAAATTTTATGGACAAGAAAATTTTCAACAAAATTGCAAAAGTCAAAAAACAAAACCTCGGCACTACGTTAAAAGAAGATGCGGTGCTGGATTTAATCGAACGTGTGACCGGTTCTAAAACCTATCGGAAACAATTTGTGATTAAGCAAATTGCAGAAGAAAAAACCGGTATGGATCAGTATAAACTTTATGATGAAGGCGGCAAAATTGTGATTGAAGCAACCTCCGGTGTTGCGGCAGCCGTTGCATTTAATACATATTTAAAAGAAAAATGTCACGTATTTTTCGGCCCCATTACTCAGGATGTGAAAAACTTACCGAAAAAGCCGCCCAAGGTTGGGGAAGTGATTGAAAACAAATCGGTATTTTTATACCGTTATTTTATGAACTACTGTACCTATGTTTACACCTGCATTTACTGGAAATGGGAACAGTATGAAAAACTCATCGACTGGATGCTGATGGCAGGGATCAACCTGGTATTAAACCAATTAGGTCACGAAATCGTTTGGAGAGATATGCTTTTGGAAATCGGTTATACCGAAGAAGAAGCAAACGACGATATCTGCGGCGCAGGTATGCTTCCCTGGCAGATTATGGGGAATATCAGCGAATTTGGTGGTGATATTCCCAAATGGTGGTACGAAGACCAGAAAATGCTGGCAAACAAAATGACCGAGCGTATTCGTGATTTTGGCGGTGATGTTATCCGTCCTGCATTCTACGGAAAAGTGCCCAACAACATCTGCGACAAATATCCCGAAGCCAAGATCTATGCACAGGGTACCTGGAATTTAGCGCAAAAGGGCGACCGTCCTCCACTGATTGATGTAAATGACCCGTTGTATGATAAAATGGCGGAAATCTACTACAGAAAATCCAAAGAGCATTTTGGTGAAATTCACTATTATGGCGGCGATCCCTTCCATGAAGGCGGTATTACCGACGGAATTGATATTGCAGCATACTCCAAAACCAATATCGAAACCATGAAAAAATATTCCGACGGTAATGTTTGGTTCTATCAGGGCTGGGTTGGTAATCCCAGACAGGAGCTTTTAGACGTGTTAAAACACGAAGAAGTGTTAATCGGTCTTTTGTCCGGTGACCGTGTGGTGAATACTGCAAAAGAACTGTTTGGCGATTATCCTTATATGTATATGCAGATTGGTAACTTCGGTGGTGTTCAGCGTTTTACCGGTAACATTCCCGAGTTTTTGAATCAGCCTTTTGAACTGTTGGAACCCGGTTCCTTAAATGATATGCTGGTTGGTATCGGTATGGCAATGGAAGGCATTGAAACCGACGAAATTATCTATGATGTGTTAGCTTCCAACAGTATCCGTCAAAAGCCTTTAAAACAGGACGATTTCGTGGAACGTTTCTTCAAAGCAAGATACGGTTACTACAATAAAAACATTAAAGAAGCATACGATTTGGTTATTGACAATATTTACACACTCTGGAAAGGCTTTGCGTATAACGCAAGTAAATCTTCCTCTTTGTGTACTTGCCCTAACATCAATGTGCGCACTGTTGGTTGGTTTGAATCCCGTGGCGGAAGTCCGTATCCCATTGAAATTCTGCAGAAAGCAACTCAGCTGATGCTGAAAGAATATGACAAGTTGAAGGATAATGAATGTTACCGCTTCGATTTGATGGAGCTTTGCCGTCAGGCAAATGCCGACTACGGCTGGGAAATCATTGAAGCTATGAAGGTTGCCTATAAGAGTGGCAAACGTGCTCAGTTTGAAAAAGAAGCACGCCGTTTCTTAAAACTTTATGATTTGCAGGAAGCTGTGGTTCGTACCAATGAACATACTTTGTTGGGTGCTTGGATTCAACGTGCAAGAGACTACGGCAGAAATGACACCGAAAAGAGAATCTTTGAATACAATGTGAAGAATATGATGACTCTGTGGTGCGGTAAGCCCGGACGTTTCCGTTTGAGAGACTATGCATTCCGTGAATATGACGGTATGCTCTCCGGTTACTACAAAAAACGTTGGATGGCGTACTTCACTTGGTTATCTCTTCACTTTGGCAGAGAAAACAAAGGCTTGGAACCCAATATCAGCTTTACCGAGCAGGATTATGTGTTCACTTTGTCTACTGAAAACTATCGCACCAAGCCCTCCGGCGATTTAAGAAAGGCATGCGAAAATTCCATCAAGTTCTGGAAATAAGCCTTTTCGCTTCGTCTTTGACTTGTGATAGAAGAATCCGGATTACTTTTTACAACAGCCGGGAATTGACATGAAAAAACGGTATTCCGTAAGGGATACCGTTTTTTAAGAAATTCTTTACAAAAACATCATTTTATGATAAAATATGACCTATCAGAAAATAAGGAGGAATATCCTGTGAAGAAACTGTTTTGTTTGTTGTTATGCTTATGTTTGTTAACCGCTTGCAGTGCACAGCAGCTATCCTTTGATGAGCAAAATCCGTCTGTTACAGAGGTGCGGGAATTTGCTCAGGGAGCGGATAAGTTGATTGGCGTTGCATATCTTGGTTATGCGGAAGGGGATTTCGATGCGGTATCAGCATATCTTTCCGAGCAAGCTTTCCTACAACATTATTCCTTTATTACCCAGATTCCGTCTACTCATTTTGTGAAGGCGGAAGGCGCAGAACTGTACTGTGTAGTTCCTGCTGATGGTGTTTCCTTTAGCATTTTTCAAGCTGTGCTGGATGAAACGGATTAACAGTTGAAGCCGGGAGAAGAACTTCTTTCGGTAGCAGACGGGATGCCGGTACTGCTGCAGGGAAATATCAGCGACATTATGGCAAATCTGATGATTGTTGCGAAAAAAGGTGATGTGGCAATTCAGTATGCTCCCAGCCTTTCTTTGGAAAACGGCACATTATCAAATTACAATCAGTTGGTATATGATTTCACTCCCTACAGTTATATGGATCAATATGTGGGGAATGGAACGGAAGCTGAATGGGACTTCTACGGCGACTGGACTTGCACGGTAACCGAAGCAGACGGCACTGTTTTTGACTTGGCATTATCCATTTCTTCCGATGGGGTAGAGTATAGCTATGTATCCGAAAAAGCGAAGGGTGATTATCACGGGGAATGGTTTATGATGGCTGATGGGAAGCTGAGATTATGTACCGACGGTAACGCTGAGCTTGCGGATACCGACGGTGTTTCTGCAAAAGTCCTGGAAGTGGATGCTATGTTTGATTGGCACATTGACGATGCCGTTCTTACCCTGAAGTATTTTAACGGCGATCCTTTATACCCCGGTGTAACATTAACCGAATTTCAGTTTCTTCCGATTGATTAAAAGAGATCAAAAAAATAAAAAAAGGAACTGTCTCAAACGAGACAGTTCCTTTTTTTATTACAACTTAAAATTCACTGGTATCTATTAGCCATTCCCCATCAACCTCAATCACGGTGAAGGTCTGTTCTTTGGTGGTTGTTTCAGCAGGAAGCTCCTTCACTGCATCTGACATAGAATCGAACAGAACAGGGAAGAGCACATCATAAATTTCTTCTTGTGACATATTTTCGCTGACAGTACCGTCTTCTATTAGTTCGGTCAGCAGATTGTTGAGATCAATTTCCGCCATCATCGTGGTCATCAGTTCTGCGATGTCAAATTTTTCGGTATCAGCAGAGGTTAATTCCAGTGTTGCAACGTAGCTGCTGCCAACTTTTTCGACATCCGTAATCTTGTATGCCATATTGTCCTGCATCAGACCAAACACAGCCTCTGCAAAATTTGTGATGCTGCTTTCATATTTTTGAACATTTTCAGGCATCGCTGCCAACATTTTCAAAACTGCATCTTCTTTATTGCTGTAGGGTGCGCTTTCCAGTATTTTTTCGGGATGACTGGAATAGCCGGCTGCTGTTTTGAAATCAAATTCAAGCAAAGCATCCATGTAACGCTCTATTGTTTTGGTTGCAAGCTCCTGGTTGTTCTGAGCAGGCTGACTTTGGCATCCTGCCAGCATGGTGACTGTCATAATAAGTGCTAATAAAACGGATAATACTTTTTTCATTGTTTCTAAACTCCTCCATAGGGTTTCTTTTCTATATTGTAGCACGATTTTTTGGGAAAGTCAATTCCAAATAAAAGTTCTGTTCATAATATTATTAAAATTTGCGGTAGGCTATCCCGGAAAAGCATTATATTCACAATAAGAAAGCATCTGTCCGTTTCAGCGGAGCAGATGCTTTGATTAAATATTGGCTTGTTTGCAAATCATTTCCACCGTTTCGGGAGCATGCTCCAAAATAAAGGTGAATTTTCCTTGCTTCGTTTCTATCACTGCCCGATCGCCGCGATAACTGACAAAAGAAACATCTTCATAGGGAATCTCAAAGGCAGCATTGCGGTAACCATTGATAGCATAAATCCCTGAAATTCCTGATTCCATAACACTGATATAGGTTTGAGAAAGTCTTTTTTTGATACCACCAAACACAGCAAAGAAAATAACGCTGAACACAATGACAAACCCAATTGCTACCAGTATGGTATACCATAATCCCAAACCCATAGATTTTAATAGTGAACCTGAAAAGAAGGATACAATCACAGCAGCAATCACAATAGGAACTATGTCCTTGAACAAGCTCTTTTTGGAATAATACTTTTCCGGACATTGATCTCTTAATAATTCTGTTCCAAATTCATGTGCCATGGCAATCTCTCCTTTTCCGACATTATACCACAGTATCCGAAAAAATGCAAGGTATATCGCAAATTTTTTTATATTGCGATTTAGAACAGTTTCAGATTTTCCGTAGATAAAGAAAGCTGTCCCTGTTGTGCTTTTTGAATGATTTCCACGATTTTATCATTGATTGGAGTAGGAATACCGTATTTTTTACCCCATTGACAAACAATGCCGTTAATGGCATTGACCTCACAGGGCTTTTGCTTTTTCAAATCCTGAAGCATGGAAGGTTCAATGTTGCGGTGTTTTTTCATGGCAATTGGCAAGAGCAGGGTAGCAAATGTACGTTTTAAGGCGTTTTTATAGTAAAATAACGAAACAACATTTTTTCCTTGCACCGGTGCAAAAGTGATTCCCGCAGCATGACCTACATCGATGCATTCTTTCATACATCTGACAGCTATTTTTTTAGCTTCTTTTCCCTCAGAAACGTCACCAAATAAACCGCCAATCACTGTACCAAGACCCGAGAATGTGGCATTGATGAGTAATTTAGACCATCTGGCACCCATTAAGTTTTCTTCAATATGAACAGGACACATCAGCTCCAGCAGTGTTTTTACTTCGTTTAGCATTTCCCGGGAAATACCCTCCATGCCGCCCATATGAAAAGAAAGACTCTCCGGATCACTGGTTAAGGTGCAAACACCTGGCTCCTGCAGAGTAGCGCCCCATTCCACCACGCACCCCATGGTACGGTTTGAACCGATAATTTCTGCAATTTCGGGTTCGGGAAGACCGTTTTGCAGCGTAACCAATACACCGTTTTCAGCGAGATAATCTTTTAAAAAGGTAACTACTTCACGGTTATAAAGCTGTTTGGTTAAAAGCAGAATAATATCGTATTTTCCCGTCATTTCATCCGGAGTGAGCGCGGAAACAGGAATGTTGAGATTCACTGTTCCGTTGATCGTAGCACCGTTTTTCTGCAAAGCCTCCACATGAGCTTTGTTGCGGTTAATCAGGTCTATTTTGCCGCCGTTTTTTGTAATGTAGGCACCTAAAACTGTTCCCAGACTTCCGGCACCGTATATTGCATACCGTTTCATATATCGATTCGTATCCTTTCTTCAAATGATTGTTTATCATATCACAATTTGCAAAAAATGTCAAATATTGTCAAATAATAAAAACTCCTCCGGATTTAGCGGAGGAGTTTTGTCAGATTATTTGTTTTTTTCCAGGTCTCTGTTTCTGATTTCAACACGGCGAACCTTACCGCTGATTGTTTTGGGCAGTTCTTCCACAAATTCAACAATTCTGGGATATTTGTAGGGAGCAGTATGAGTTTTTACATATTCCTGGATTTCTTTTTTCAGCGTGTCGGTGCCTTCGGTACCTTTTACCAGCACAATGGTAGCTTTTACAATCTGACCACGCACTTCATCAGGAACAGGAGTGATTGCGCATTCCAAAACGTAGGGAAGCTCCATGATAACACTTTCGATTTCAAAAGGTCCGATACGGTAACCGGAGGACTTGATTACGTCATCAATTCTGCCGACATACCAAAGGTAGCCGTCTTCGTCCATAGTTGCCTGGTCACCGGTATGATAGTAACCGTCGTGCCATACTTCATTGGTTTTTTCATCATCTAAGTAGTAGCCGATAAACAGCCCGCAGGGGATGTTATCCTTCACCCGGATACAGATTTCACCGGTATCACCGGTTTTGCATTCGTTTCCGTCAGGATCCAGAACCACAACATCGTACAACGGACTGGGACGTCCCATAGAACCGATTTTTGGAGTGGAACCGACAAAGTTTGCAATGGACAGGGTAGTTTCAGTTTGGCCGAAGCCTTCCATAATGGTCAGACCGGTAGCTTTTTTAAACTGATTGAACACTTCCGGGTTTAATGCTTCGCCGGCAGTGGTTGCATATTCGATGGAAGAAAGATCATATTTTGATAAGTCTTCTTTAATGAAGAAGCGGTACATGGTGGGAGGTGCACAGAAGGTTGTGATGTGATATTTCTGGAACATGGG
>JAZNNT010000078.1:0-23261 GCA_045580405.1 Clostridia bacterium | reverse complement strand
TCTTTATAGACCAAACCGGATTCCGAAACAAATCTTCCGTATTGGCGGGATTCCCGCTCGGTTTCTGTCAAAGACTGTTTCATATATTCAATTTCCGACGGATGCAAGTACGGATTGTCTTCCCATTGCATAAAAAAGGTTTTGATGCCGGTGTCATTTCGCTCATTTAAATAAATCTGCTCATATACCCAGCTTAAACCGGAGAGGGGAGTCATGGTTCCCCACATAGAACCCATGGTGTCTACCACTCTCATCCGGCACTCGTCGAAAATTTCTTTGGGAGGTTCCTCGTCAAACCACACAAAATCTAAGCTTGTCCCCTGAAATTTTGCTCGCCCTTGTTCGCAAACCTTAAATCCAATCACGCTGTCTCCCCCTGATAGGGATTTCACCACAATAAAATCGATAATAGCGTTTTTGGGGTCGTCGGCTTCACCGCGACGGGCAACAATCTTTTTAATCCAGGACGGCTCTAACCACCGCAGGATTTCTTTTTGTGCCACATCCCTTTGCACCTCGTTAGTTAAGGAAACAACCCATCCCTTCATCGGGGAGGTGATGGTTCTGTATGGATGATTCCCGCGGGCAAACCAAACGGTTTCTACGGCTCCTGCCACGGTTTTTCCCGTTCGGTTTCCGCCAAAAATCCAACGGATGCGGGATTGGTCTTTGTGGAATGCCAACTGCTTTTTATGTAGCTTTACAGCAGTCAGATAGGGATTTTCATTATTATAATACCGTAGACGGCACTTGGTCAATCTGCGGTTTCGCTCCTCCCAGAGCGCTAAGAATTCGGTAATGTTTTCGCGGATGCTTTTGATGGCTTTGGTCCTCCTTTTTGAATCGCTTTTACACAGTTCTTACATAAAATAATCTTTCGTGACAATGGCTCTTTTTCTTCGCCGAATAAGTATTCGCCACGGTTGAGGCAGGTGGGAGTTTCACATTGAAGTACAAGCTCGCCACGGTATTCTTTTAAACTGATTGCCATGCTTTTATCGCCTTCTTTCTGATCATGTTGTTTCATTTTTGATGGGTTAATTTCCAAAACACGAACAAATGTTCGCTTTTTAGTTTATTATAGCACTGTTTTCTCATTTGTCAATACCTTTTTTGAAATTTGATAAGAATCACGGTGATTTTCATAACATTCGATAAAATAAAATAAAAACTGAGCAAATTTACGCTGAAAATCAACAATTTCGGACAAAAAAACAGCACGGAATCAAAATGTTCCGTACTGTTTTTTAAAAAAATCTTATTCTTTTCTGTTTTATTTACAAGCAGAAAGTGCCACTTCGGAGCAGGTTGCCGCATCGGGAGTATAATAGTCTGCGGTAATCTGGTCACAAAATTCCTGAGTAACGGGTGCGCCGCCAATCATAATGGTCACTTTATCACGGATACCTGCTTCGGTTGCTTGGATAATGACGTTTTTCATTTCGTTCATGGTAGTGGTTAAAAGTGCCGAGCAACAAATCACATTGGCATTATGTTCGATTGCTTTTTCAACAAAAGTATCTGCGGTTACGTCGGTACCTAAATCAAACACTTCCAAGCCTTTTGCTTCCAGCATCATTTTGCAGATATTTTTTCCGATGTCGTGCAAATCACCTTTCACGGTTCCTATCACTGCCGTTCCTTTTTTACTGACGCCTTCGGATACCAAAAGAGGGCGAAGTAAATCAACCCCTGCGTTCATAGCTCGAGCCGCCATCATCACTTCCGGGATAAACACTTCATTTTTCTTGAATTTTTCACCCACTACCGCCATACCGGACAGTAACCCGTCTTCTAAAATCACTTCTGCAGCAATTCCTTCCGAAATGGCTTGCTCCACCAGTTCTTTCACCTTGGGTAATCTGCCACGTTGCATTGTGGTGCTTAATTCTTGTAATACGCTCATAAGAGCCTCCTTTTATTTTCTCACTAACAAATGGTGATTTCTTTGGCACCCCTGACCGGAATCGAACCGATGATTAGTCCTTAGGAGGGACTCGTTATATCCACTTAACTACAGGGGCAAAGGGTAGAAATGTAAAAAAGGCACAGAACGTAAAAATAGATTTTTACTATGAAAAAACCTCATCGCTCGGCGTACACCCGGTACGCCTTCGGATCACCCAAAACTTTGTTTTGGTTCGGTTGTTTCATTCTGTATCCTTTTTTCCGATTTCTACGGTCAGAGAATAAAATACTTTAGAATTTTTGATTCATTTTTCTTATTCTCTGTTTTAGTAATTGTTTTTTACAAATGGTTTAAGAAATCCTTTGCATTGGAAATCGCAACGCCCAAAGCCTCGGGGGAGGGACCGCCATACACATTACGTTCGTTGACACAGGTTTCCAGGGCAATTGCCTGATAGTAGTCTTCTTCAATCAGCTCGGAAAATTCCTTCAGCTTGGAAAGGGGAATTTCCTCTAAAGAAATTTTTTCACCGATGGAGTAGGATACCATTTCTCCGATCACTCTGTGAGCATCTCTGAAAGGCATTCCTTTTTTGACCAAATAATCTGCCGCATCGGTAGCGTTGGTGAAACCGCCTTTGGCACCGTTTCTCATTTTTTCGGTATTAACGGTCATGGTTTCAATCATTTTGGAGAAGATGGGTAAGCACATTTTCACGGTTTCATAAGCATCAAAGAGAGCTTCCTTATCTTCCTGCATATCTTTGTTGTATGCTAAGGGAATCCCTTTTAAAATGGTTAAAATAGTAATCAAAGAGCCGTACACACGACCGGTTTTACCACGGGTTAGCTCTGCAATATCGGGGTTCTTTTTCTGCGGCATAATGCTGGAGCCGGTGGAATACGCATCATCTAAACGGATGAAGGAAAATTCATCGCTGCACCAAAGGATGATTTCTTCCGAGAAGCGGGACAAATGCATCATAATCATGGATAAATCAAAAATAAATTCTGCCACATGGTCACGGTCGGAAACCCCGTCTAAACTGTTTTCGGTGGGACCCTGGAAGCCTAACAGTTTGGCAGTCAAGTGACGGTCCAGCGGATAGGTGGTGGTTGCCAGAGCACCGCTTCCTAACGGGCAAAGTGCCATTCTGGCCAAACAATCGCACAATCTGTCATAGTCACGTCTAAACATCTGAAAATATGCCATCAGATGATGTCCCAATGTGATAGGCTGTGCCTTTTGCAGATGGGTATAGCCGGGCATTACGGTTAATTTTTCCGCGTCTGCCAGCTTGACAATGGTGGAAAGCAGATTTTTTACTTCACCTTTAATATCGTTGATGGCATTTCTGGTATACATTTTCACATCCAGCGCCACCTGGTCATTACGGCTTCTGCCGGTGTGAAGCTGTTTGCCGATTCCTTGCAATCTTTCAATCAAAACAGATTCGATATTCATATGGATATCTTCTGCTTCCAAAGAAAATTCGATGTTTCCATCTTCAATATCTTTTAAGATTTTGCCAAGCTCTACCTTGATGGTTTCGGCATTTTCCTGCGGAATAATGCCTTGTTTTCCCAGCATGGTCACATGGGCAATACTACCTTCGAGATCTTCTTTATACATTTTGCAGTCAAAGGAGATGGAGCTGTTGAAATCGTCCACCGCTTTGTCTGTTTCTTTATTAAATCTTCCGCCCCAAAGCTTCATAATTTTGTTCCTCGCTTTTTTAATTTAATGGAATTGTAACGGATTTTGTGTAGGGAGCAGTTGTGGAGTTGTCCAACACGAAAATTTTTGCCGTTTTTGCCTGGCTGTCTTTTGTCAGCATTAAGTCGCTGACGCCGTCTACAACGGGATAAGAGTCACAGGACAGAAAATGATTATACTGGTCGTAAATTGCAACATATGCGGTTTTGTTTGTGGGAGACCCTTCTACCATAACTGCAAACATCCACCAACGGCTTGCTGAGGTATAGTCCACGTCCGCTTCTTTTAATTCCCATACCGCATAGAATGTGGTGTTTGCATTTGCAGTATAAATATCACCTGGTTGGTACTCAGCCGAAACAGCATTTGGTGTGGTTGCCCAGCCTAAGAAAATGTGACTGTCCTTTTGGGGTACAACTTCCGAGATGGTGTAGGATTCATCCTTCACTTTTTCACTTGCCGGGGGAATATTGGTTCCTCCGTTTGCATGATAAGATATGGAGTAGGTTTTTCCGTATTCCAGATACAGATTATCGGGATATAAAAATAATCGGTTTTCGTAGCTGGTGTCAGAATATGCAACGGATATCTGGTCCCATTCCTCTTGAGTGCCTTTGTAATAAACGGATTCTAAACCCGAACCATAAAATACTCGTTCATCAACAGTTTTGAGGTTCACGGGAACCACAAGTTCTGTAATATTTTTTGTATCGCTGAAGGCGAATTTGCTGATAGCGGTTACAGTGTCCGGAATGACAAACCGACCGGATTTTGTTGCAGGAACTCTTATGAGTCTTGTCATATCTTTCGTGTAAAGCACACCATCCTGCACCGTATATAGATTGTTATTTGCATCTACTGTAATATTGGTTAAATGATATACATCTGCACAGGCGGTAAACAGATTGGAAATATCATTTTGCGGATTTCCCAAGTTGACAGTTTCTACGGAGGAACCCAGCAAAACTCCTGTTCCGATTGTTTCCACAGAATCAGGAATTGTAATTTCCTTTAATTTCGTAGTAAAGGAAAGTGCATTAGAGCCAAGATAGGTAAGTGAATCGGGTAGCGTGATGCTTTCAATCAAGGTATGATAGAAAGCTCGGTTTCCCAAAGCGGTAATTCCTTCATCCAAAATTACATCTTTGATATACTCTTCGTAATACATATATCCGTCGTTATTGTAGGAGCTGTCTGCAGCAACCGTACCGGTTCCGCTGCAAATCAGCCGTCCGTCTTCGTATAAAATCCAACTCATATCGGTGTTGGGACGTTTGCCTTTTGCAATTACGCCATCAGGTTGTTCCCAAACTGCATAAAGCACGGAGTTGTCAGACAGTGTGTATGTATCTCCCACTTTGTATGCTACGGCAGTATCGTATTGATAGGTTGCCCAACCATAAAAGTTGTATCCGTTTCTTACGGGTGCATCTGTGGGAATGGTAATGACAGAGCCGGCAGGTGCAACCACAGGCATTACAGAGGTATCACCACCATTGGAATCCAATGTAAGTATTTTCACATAGGTTACGGGGGCAGAGGTCAGCCCGGTATTACCGCCGCTGGAATCTGCATTGTTTTTAATGGTAGTCCACTGTGATTCGGTTCCGGTAAAATTTACATTGGTAATGGCAGTGCAGTATGCAAATGCCGATTTGGAAATGGACATGCTTTGTTTCAGGAAGGTAACGTTTTTTAATTTTTTGCAGTTGTAGAAAGCGTCGTTATAAATATTGCCAACTCCTAAGGTGAGGGTAGTAAGGTTGGAGCAGCTTTCAAACGCATAAGCGTAAATGGTAGATACATTGGTAAGCTCTACTGTGGTAAGAGCCGAACATCCATAAAAGGCAAGATCGTCAATGTAGCTTAATGCGTTTGTAATTCTGAGAGAGGATAATTTCGAGCATTGCCTGAAAGCAGAATCGCCAATGGATTTCAAGGTGGTGGGAAATGAGACAGAAGTCACATTGTAAGCACCAAAGAACATGTATAACCCAATATGGGTAATTCCTTCACCGATTGTAATTTTTTTAATTTGTGACCGATAGTTATACCAGGGGTATTTAGAACCATCATAAGTACTGGAAGAAGAACAGGTAATGACACCGGTTCCGGTTACGACCAGTTCACCATCTGAATATAACACCCAATCGGCATTCCCCTGGGTTCCCTCAAAAGTTCCGCTTTTGGTTACTATATCAGTTACCGCAAGGGCAGAGGTAGTGGAAAGTATTAAACAAACGCAGAGAAGTAGCGCAAAAAAGCTAATTTTTTTCATAAGTTAATTCCTCTCATACTGCGTAAGAAGCACAAATCTCTAACAGATTTGTGCTTCCTGACGGTTATTATTTCTTGTTTTTTAAGTCTACCAAAGCTTTCATTTTGGTCTGTAAACCAAAGAGGTTGATAAAGCCTTCTGCATCCTTCTGATTGTAAACTTCGTCTTCTGCGAAGGTTGCATATTCTTCAATATATAAAGAATGTTCAGACTTAGAACCTGCAGACATAATGTTGCCCTTATACAGCTTCAGTCTAACGGTACCGGTTACGTTTTCCTGAGTTTTGTCAACGAATGCAGACAGAGCTTCTCTTAAGGGCGAGAACCACAGACCGTCGTATACCAATTCAGCAAATCTTACAGCTACCTGTTCTTTATAATGCATGGTGTATTTGTCTAAGCACAGATATTCTAAATCTTTATGTGCAAAGTATAATACTTTTCCGCCGGGAGTTTCGTAAACACCTCTGGATTTCATACCAACCAGACGGTTTTCCACGATATCGTCAATACCAACGCCGTTTCTTGCAGCGATTTCGTTTAATTTGGTAACAACGCCTAAGGGAGAGAGCTTTTCGCCGTTAACTGCAACTGCATCACCTTTTACGAAGTCGATTTCCACATATTCTGCTTTGTCGGGAGCCGCTTCGGGAGTTACCATCAGTTTTAACAGCTTGTCATACTGGGGTTCGTTCCAGGGATCTTCCAAGTCCTGTCCTTCGTGGGATAAATGCCAAATGTTTCTGTCCATAGAGTAGTTATCTTCCTTGGTAACAGGAATCGGAATATTTCTTGCTTCTGCATATTCGATTTCTTCGTCTCTGGATTTGATGTCCCAGATTCTCCAGGGAGCAATGATTTTCAGATCCGGAGCCAGTGCTTTGATTGTCAGCTCAAAACGAACCTGGTCGTTTCCTTTACCGGTTGCACCGTGGCAGATTGCTGTTGCACCTTCTGCTCTTGCAATTTCAACCAGTCTTTTTGCGATACAAGGTCTTGCATGGGAAGTACCCAGTAAGTATTTACCTTCGTATACCGCACCTGCTCTAACGGTGGGGTAGATGAAGTCTTTTACGTATTCTTCTCTTAAATCTTCAATGTAGCATTTGGAAGCACCGGTTTTGATAGCCTTTTCTTCCAGACCGTCGGTTTCTTTCCCCTGACCAACGTCACCGCAAACTGCGATTACTTCGTAGTCATAGTTTTCTTTCAGCCACGGAATGATGATGGAGGTATCAAGTCCACCCGAATAAGCTAAAATAACTTTTTCTTTCATCTTGCATTTCTCCTTTATATGTGCTATAATAATATTAAATGGTATGTTTTTGTCGAGTAAATGTCTTTGTGACGGATTCCTCTTCAAACTTACCAAAAGATTATACTACATTATTTATAAAAATACAAGGGGTATTTTGAAAAAACTTTAAAAAAATTTTAAAAATTATAAAATAGTCTTGTTTTTTCGTAAAAAATGAAAGAAAAGGAGAAAAAACGTCTGAAAATTTATGCATAAAAACAGCGTTTTTTTGCAAATTTATGAAAATTTTAGGAATTGACCCCGGCTATGCCTTAGTTGGCGTGGGTGCTATTGAATATATCGGGAATAAATATTCAGTCATAAAATTTGGGAAAATTGAAACTTTTCCGAAGGAAACCATGTCTAAAAGATTGGAAACTATTTTTCGGGAAATGAATATGTGGCTCACAGAAACCAAACCGGATGTGGTGGCAATTGAGCAGCTTTTTTTCAACACCAACACCACCACCGCAATTGCTGTTGCTCAAGCAAGGGGAGTAATTCTGCTCGCCTGTCAGCTGCAGGAGGTTCCGGTTTACGAGTATACCCCCCTTCAGGTGAAGCAGGCAGTGGTGGGTTACGGCAAAGCGGAAAAGGTTCAGGTGCAGAAAATGGTGAAAACCATTCTGAATCTGGACAAGGTTCCGAAGCCGGACGACACGGCCGATGCCCTTGCACTTGCCATTTGCCATACCAACCACAGTGGTTATCACAGTTACTTGGAGAAATTGAAATAACAGATCCGGAAGAAATACTGAAAGGACGACTTTTTAAGTCTTAGGAATCAATATGTACTATAGCATTACAGGATTATCAGAAGCAAAAGAACAGTTTTTAGTGATTTATGCCGGTGGTGTGGGATATAAAATCTACACCTCCAATACCACCTTGGCAAGAGTGCAGAATCATCAGGAAATGACCGTTTATACATACCTGAACGTGAAGGAAGATGCTCTGGATTTATATGGTTTTGCTACGGAAGAGGAGCTTTCTACCTTCAAAATGCTCTTATCAGTATCAGGTGTTGGCCCTAAGGCAGCTTTGGCGGTGTTATCAGCGCTGACTCCCACAGAATTTGCGATGAGCGTTGCTACCCAGGATGCACAAAGCATTACCCGTGCACAGGGAGTTGGCAAAAAACTGGCGGAAAAAATCATTGTGGAACTAAAGGACAAGCTAAAAGGTGTGGATCTTCGTGATATTGCGGGAGATACTCCGCAGACGGTTTCCGTTTCCAATGATGTGCTCCAGGAGGCCGTGAACGCTTTAATGGTGCTTGGCTATTCAGCATACGAATCCCGCCAGGCAGTAAAATTTGTATCGTCTAAATCCAATCAGCTGGAAGAAATTATCAAACTTGCTTTAAAAGAACTGATGTAGTCTTGAAAAATCACTCATCTTGCACTTTTACGCTCACTTGCGTACACCAGGTACGCGACGTTTGCTGAAAAGCACAATCTAAGCAATTTTTCTGCGACTTGAAATTTTCTGTTTTTTGTTGAAAATATCCAATTTTGCGAAATTCCAATCTTAGTGAAAGGAACCAATTTTATATGGAAGAAAGAATCGTTTCTCCGGAAGTGATGGGGAATGACTCAGAGCTGAGTCTTCGTCCGAAAACTCTTTCGGAATATATCGGTCAGCAAAAGGTAAAGGAAAATATGAAAATCTTTATCGAAGCTGCAAAAAAACGAAATGAAGCACTGGATCATTGTTTGTTTTACGGTCCTCCCGGACTTGGTAAAACTACTCTCGCCAATATTATTGCCAATGAAATGAATGTGAATCTTCGGGTTACTTCAGGTCCGGCAATTGAAAAACCGGGGGATTTGGCAGCAATTTTAACCAATCTTTCGGAGCATGATGTGTTATTTATTGATGAAATTCATCGGTTATCCAAAAGTGTGGAAGAGGTGCTTTATCCGGCAATGGAAGACTTTGCCTTAGATATTATCATCGGCAAAGGACCTGCTGCAAGAAGTATCCGTCTGGATTTACCAAAGTTTACGTTAATCGGTGCCACCACGAAGGCAGGTAGCTTGACCTCACCCTTGCGTGACCGTTTCGGGGTACTGCAGCGGTTGGAACTTTATACACCGGACGAACTTTCTCAGATTGTGCTTCGTTCTGCACAGATTATGGGTGTTTCCATTGATGTATCGGGAGCAAAAGAAATAGCCAGTCGTTCCCGTGGGACACCTCGAATTGCAAACAGATTACTTCGCCGTGTCCGTGACTTTGCGGAAATTCGGGGTAACGGTAATATTGATGAAGAAACTGCAGACCGGGCACTTTCCATGCTGGAAATTGATCAAATCGGTCTGGACAGAACTGATAAGCATATGATTATGACTATGATTGAAGCCTTTGGCGGTGGTCCAGTTGGGTTAGAAACTTTAGCGGCAACCACCGGAGAAGATTCCAACACCATTGAGGATGTATACGAGCCTTACTTAATGCAGTTGGGCTTTTTGCAAAGGACACCCCGAGGCAGAATGGTCACCCGATTGGGATATGCTCACTTCGGGATTCCCTATGATGAACCAAAGGAAAATCCTTTTGAACAGATTTCTATGGAATAAGCACCAACGAAAGGAGGCATTATGCGAAATTTCATCCGATGTTTTTTGCTGACTATACTATTGCTTCTTTCCGCAACTGTTCACAATGTGTTTGCGGAAGAGCTTCCTGATGTTAAAATTTATTTAGAGGATAAACTACTTATTTCTGATGCGCAGCCTTTTATTGAGAACGACCGTACGATGGTTCCTGTCCGAATGGTTGCGGAAAATATGGGATACGATGTTTTGTGGAATCCCACTAACCGTATGGTCACCGTACTGTCAACCCAACAGCGAATTATTCTGACCATTGATGAGCATATTGCTCAGGTTGGTAAAAAGCAGGTGGAAATGGATACTCCTGCTATGATTCGTAATGACAGAACCTTTGTGCCTATTCGTTTTATTTCGGAAAATTTTGGTTTTGATGTTGACTGGGATAACGACACCAGAAGTGTGTTGATTACTGCTCCCAAAGCAACTCTCACACCAAGTCCCACGCCAAAGCCAACCCAGACTCCAAAGCCGTCTTCCAAACCGTCTGCAGATACTTCCGGTGAATACGGTACCGTTGCTGAAGATGATGATATTATCATCAACAAAATCTTTACGGAACGTACGGCAAATCAGTTATACCTAAAAATCCAGGCAACAGGTGGCAGAATTGAAAATCCGAAAACTATGGAGCTGGAAAATCCGCTCCGTTATGTTATTGATGTGCCGGATGCCATTTTGGATATGAGCACCAGGGAAATCAATGTTGGTTCTGAGTATATTTCCAAGGTTCGTTTCTCTCAGTTTACAAACGATCCCAACAGTGTTCGTATTGTGATTGACTTAAATAAGGATGCTGATATCACATATGGCTATCAGGATGGCTTTTTTACCTTAGCGATGAAGGATTCGCCGTCCGAAATCAAGAGTATCAGTGCAAAAAAGCAAACAGATGCCGATGTGTTGAACATTTCTTCAAACACGGTGTTGACACCTCAATACTTTGTGCTTTATAATCCCTATCGGATTGTGTTTGATTTTTATAACACCAAGTGCAGTGCCTCCGGTTTGAATTTTCAGGGGCAGTTTGTGGAAAAGGTCCAGTTCTATGAACATACCGATAAAACCCGTATCACGATTACGGCAGAAGAAAATTCTGCTTACGAATTTAAAGCAGACGGCACCAGTTTTCAGATTTCAGTTTCTGAACCGTTACTACCTCAGGTAACGCCGAAACCCGGTGTCAGCGATAGTGATGCAAAATACCGGAAATTAATTGTGCTGGATGCAGGTCACGGTGGAACCGAACCCGGTACCTTGGGAGAGATAGACGGCGAGGTTGTAGTCAAAGAAAAAGACATCAACCTGCAAATCTCCAACAGAGTGTTGAAAATTCTGCGGGAAAAAGGCTACAACGTGATTGCAACCAGAACTACCGATGCCTATGTGGGCTTAACTACCCGTGCAGAAATTGCAAATTCTGCCGATGCCGATTTGTTTGTGTCAATTCACAATAACTCTTTTGAAAATCCGGAGGCACAGGGTACCCTCACCATGTATGCCTACGATGATCCGAAGGAGGGCAACAATATCTCCGGCAAAACCATTGCTCAGATTATGCAAAAAGAGCTGGTGAAGGGTACGGAAGGGCAGAACAGAGGACTTCTTAAGAATCCGCAAATTGTGGTCATTCGTAAAACTGAGATGCCTGCAATATTAGTGGAATGTTTGTTTATGTCCAATCCGGAGGATCTGCGGGAATTGCTGGACGAAAAACGTCTTGATAAAATTGCAGAACACATTGCGAAAGGAATTGAAAACATTTGTGAGAAAATGGTGGAAGTGGACTTGAATCCCACACCGTCACCATCTCCCACACCTAAGACAAGTGCTTCTCCGTCTCCGTCACCCACAGCAAACTGAAAAAAAGACAGGAATTTTAAAAATTCCTGTCTTTTTTATTGTGTTTTGGCTATTTCCTGTGAAAAGTGTTTATACTTTTTATAAGACTATCTTATAGGAGGCAATTATGATACCCTTACGCACAGACCTGGCATTAGAGAGCATTTACACCCACGAAAGTGAGGGAATATGCAAACAGGAGCAAAAAAAGCAGACTTGTACCGTAACAGAAATTGCTATCACTACCGATGAGGCAGCTGATTTAGTCGGAAAACCGAAAGGGAAGTTTATTACGTTGGAGTTTCAAAGCTTTCCTGACCGGGAAGTTACAGCATTAGAAAATAATGCAAAACTGATTGCTGAGGAATTGTCCCGGCTGTTACCGGAGAATGCTGATAAAACGCTGGTGGTAGGTCTTGGTAATCGCAGTATCACACCGGATGCTCTGGGACCTTCCACGTTAGACGGCGTAATGATTACCAATCATGTGATGAATTATCTGAATGATGACGGAAAAGAAGATTTTCGTGCTGTCAGCGGTATTTGTCCCGGAGTGCTTGGCATTACGGGAATTGAAACCGTGGATATTGTGAAAGGAGTTGTAGAAAAATATCAACCCTCTCTGATCATTGCGGTGGATGCTTTGTGTGCAGGAAGTCCTGAACGGATGTTTTCCACGGTTCAGCTGACAGACACCGGGATTCATCCCGGTTCCGGTGTAGGGAACCGCAGAGACGGGTTGAATGAAGAATCCCTGGGTGTTCCCGTCATTGCTGTGGGGATTCCTACTGTGGTGGATTCTTATTCCATTGTATATTCTGCCATTACCGGATTTTTTGAACAAAACAATAATTTAGCGGAGGCAGAAGGAATGATTTCTGCAATGATGAAATGTGCAACTGCAGGATTGTTTGTCAGTCCCAAAGATATTGATAACTTAATTACTCACAGTGCCAGAACTCTTGCAGGAGGAATCAATCTGGCGTTGCATAAAAATATCGACCTTGCCTTCTCAGAGCATTTTGTTTCTTAATGGCTGTTTAACACATCGGATACAGCCTGTGCAGCAAGTTTGGCACCCAGGATTGCTTCCTCTAACGTGTTTCCGTGAGAGCCAATCTCAAAGATGACGGATTTCTTTGTAGTATGCGTATTGAATCTTTCTTTTCTTAAATCCAACGGACGGGCAAGGTTGGGATAGCCTTCCTGCATTTTGCTTTGCACCTTCACGGCGAAAGCAAGGTTTTCTTTCCAGTCAGGATGAGGAAGACCACCTTCATCCGTTCCGCAAACCAGCATGACCTGAGCATGATCTGTGCCGTTTATGTTAGCAATTGGACGCACTTTTTCACCGTTTGTGCCGTAAATGGCATCCCGGTGTAAATCAATGACCACTTCAATGGAGGGATGCTCTGCCAAAGCCTTTGTCACACTTTCCAGACTTTTTTTGTAAGATGTGGTATAAGGCACATCATGTACAGTGGTGATATGGAGTGTGGGAATCCCGTTTTGCTCAAGAATTTTCTGGAATTCTTTGCCCACGGCAACCATGTTTTCTTCGGCATTGTTGGAACGGTCGTTGGGAAAATAACATTCGGTGGTGTGGGTATGCACCAAAAGAACCTTGTAATTTTGACTATCTGCCTGATAAGATAGCGGGCTGTTCAACAGCTGAGGAATATCAAAAGATTTTCCGGTATGGTTTTTCAGGGAAATATCTTGTTTTTTTGTGGTGCTTTTGGCTAAATCTGTTTCGGGAGGGGGAGTCATTTGTGGGCTTTGCGGCGGTGCTATATCTGTCCGGTTTTTCTGTTGAGATATAGGACTGAGCGCCTCGTAAGTTTGACTGAGTGGAATCGCTGCGTAAACCGTGTCTCCCCAATGAAAGGAAAACATTCTGGTAAACTTATGGGTAAAAGATGTTTCTGCTGTTAAAAGATCTGAGGCAATGATTCTGCAGATTTTTTGAGGAATTTTCAGAGAAAACACTGCTGCCGTTAATAGAATTGCCAAGGACAGCGCCATAATTTTTTGAATCAGTTTTTTCAGAGGAATCACAATTGGTTTTTTCATAAATTACCCACCTTTTCTTTTTGCTTATTTTATGATTTTTTCTTGAAAAAAAGAACAGGCTTGCAGGTATAAACAATCAATGGTTATCGGATACTAAAAGGGGAGTGATACCATGGAACAAAAAAATACGGTTATCCGTGAAGCGGAAGCAATTATTGAAAACTATATTCACAAACAGCAGGCAATATCCCGTCGCTTTCACAAAAAAAGCAAAAGACACAATCCGAAGGGAATCGGTCTTTTGCTTTCTGTTGGAATATCACTGTTATTATGGGGACTGATTATTTGGTGGATTTTTTAGTCCCCGTTTGGGTGAAAGTATTCGTAAATATTTTTGGCAACCTTTTTGGGAATAGCATTGCTTAATTCCTCAAGGGTTGCCTCTTTTATTTGTTTTAAGGTCCTAAAATGACCGTAGAGCTTTCTGATGGTTGCCATCCCCACCTGCGGGATGGATAAAAGCTCAGACTGTGTTGCGGTGAGTGTGGTCTTTTTCTTGTGATAGGAAATTGCATTTTTGTGGGTTTGTTCGTTGATTTTTGCCACAAAAACAAAAAGTGTTTTATTGGATTTTAAATCCAGCATCCGATAACCGTCGGTTAAGTCACGCAGACGGTGTTTATCATCTTTTACCATACCAAATACAGGAATTTTGAGACCGTGTTTTAATAGAACTTCTCCGGCACATTTCACCTGACCTTTTCCGCCGTCTACCAGAATCAGGTCGGGAGTGTTGTCAAACCCCTTGTCACCTTGTGAAAGATGGTGAAACCGACGGTCCAGCACTTCATACATAGCGGCGTAATCGTCGGAACCGTTATGGTTTTTAATGCTGAAGGTTCGTTTTTCTTTTTGAGAAAGCACACCGTTTTCATACACGGTCATCACGCCTACAGCATTGGCTCCTGCGGTATTGGAGTTATCATAACTTTCAATCCGCATGGGTGCCTGCTCCAGTCCCAGAAATTCCTTCATCAGAAACAACTGGTCATCAATTTTTGTCTGCAGACGGAGCTTGATGGCTTCAATGGCATTCACTTTCGCCATCTCTATCAGGTTTTTTGTGAACTTTCCGCGTCCTGATGACACGGTAACCGTTTCATCAAACAGTTCGCTCATTTGACGGGAAACTTCTTCATAAGGAATAGTATAATCGGTGTTAACAGCTAACACAATACGCTTGGTAACTTCTTTTTTCACCAGATAATACTGCTTTAAAAACGAAGAAAGCATATCTTCGTCAGACACATCCTTAGAATCCGGAAATGTATAATTCTTTTTGTCATTAATGATGCCGTTTCGTACACTCAGTACCGAGATTGCGGAAATATCACCGTCACGATAGCAAAACAAAATATCCAAAGATACTTTCTTTACGGAAACTACCTGGTGCTTCTCTGAGAATTTTTCACAAAGACGAATATTGTCTCTTAGCTTGGCTGCTCCTTCAAAATCCAGATTTTTTGCACATATTTCCATCTTTTCTTTGAGGGCTGGAATCATGCTTTTCAACCCGGCATCCAGAACATGAATTGCATTTTTGAGTTGATTGTCATACATTTGCTTTGTTACCATTCTGCAACAGGGAGCAGAGCAGTAGCCCATATGATAATTGAGACAAGGACGTTTTTTCGGATGAGTCAGATCCGAATGACAGGTTCGTAGTTTAAATTCTTTGGAAATCAGATCAATAGCGCCATTAACCACCTGGGCGTTAAGATACGGACCGTAATACTTATTGGCATCTTTTTGTGTTTTTCTGACCAACGAAAGATATGGAAAGTCGTTTTTTTTCTCAATTTTGATAAAGGGATAGGTTTTATCATCTTTTAAAAGGATGTTATATTTAGGCTTGTATTTTTTTATCAGATTGTTCTCCAACAGCAGAGCGTCTTTTTCGGAACCGGTAATAATATAATCAAAGTGATCCACATGAAGCACCATCTGCATGGTTTTTTTATCCTTGGGAGAAGCTCCGAAATATTGTGACAACCGATTCCACAGAGACTTTGCTTTGCCAACATAAATCACCCGGTCATCCTGATTCTTCATCAGATACACCCCGGGTTTTTTCGGAACCAGTCTAAGCTTTTCTCTGTGTTCTTGCAGTTTTGGGTTTTCTATTATCGGCAAGGCTGATTCCTCCTTTCTTTTGCGGTATTGCAATCTGACAACAAAGGGCCATTACAATACCGTAATAGCCCTTGTGCTTGTTAAGTAATGATTATAAAATTATTCTCTGGAACTGTTGATAACTTGTCTTGAGGAAGAAATTTTATCCAGCAGAGATTCTGTTTCCTGATAGGAAGCATTCATCTGAGAATAAGAGGTGAAGAGTGTGTCTCTTGCAGAATTGATTGCTTTTTCTGCAGTCTGCAACAAGCTGTCTGCATAGTTTTGTGCACTCAGCTTATATTGGTCAGCACGTTCTTTGGTTTCATCATAATGGGTTTTTGCAGCCACTTCTGCCTTGTGTTTGATTTCCACGGCTTCCATATCTGCTTCTTTGATGATTTCATCAGATTTTACCTTTGCAATTTTGATAATTTCAGTTTCATTCACCATCTGCACAACCTGCTGATTTGCAGTTTCGATGATAGAAGCTGCTTCCTGCTTTGCTTCGTTGATAATACGTTCTCTTTCTTTTTTTACCCACTGAGCCTGTTTTAATTCTTCGGGGTAATGCAGTCTCATCTGTTCCACCACATTGAAGACTTCTTCTCTGTCAATCATACATTTGCTGGAAAGCGGAACTTTGGAGGCACTTTCCACGATTTCTTCCAATTCTTCTATTAACGCTTGCAGATCCATAATAGTTACTCCTTTTTCGTTAAAATTTATTTAAAATATCCTGTTCAATTTCTTGGGGAACCAAGCCTGCCAGATCACCGTGATAGCGGGCAAGTTCTTTGACAATGCTGGAGGATAAAAACATGTATTCCTGTGCTGTGGGTAAGAACATGGTTTCTAAATCCGGCATTTGGTTTTTGTTGGCAAGAGCCATCTGAAATTCATATTCAAAATCAGACACAACCCGAAGTCCTTTGACCAGCACGTTGCAATTGTTTTTCTTGGCAAAATCCACCAGTAAACCGTCATAGCAAACTACTTCCACATTGGGGAGATGACGGGTAGTTCTTCTGATAAAATCAACTCGTTCTTCGGTGGTGAATAATGGCTTTTTTGCGCTGTTGGTTAAAACAGTGACAATTACTTTATCAAAAAGCTTTGAGGATCTGGTGATAATGTCCAGATGTCCGTTGGTTAACGGGTCAAAGCTACCGGGATAAATTGCTGTTTTCATTTTTTGACTCCAATTCTTGTCTGTATTCTTCCAAAGGTTCTCTCTTTGATCACCTCAATGGATTCGGGTACCAAAACAGATTCTTTTGCGTCACATTCCCAAACCACAATTGCTCCGGATAGCAAAAGATTCTTGTCCACCAAAAGTCTGAGAGCAGAATCAATCATCTTTTTTTCGTAAGGCGGGTCTAAAAATACCAGGTCAAACCGGCGGTGACATTTTCCTAAAAAATCCAGGTAATCACTCCGGATAATCTGAGAGATTTCGTCAAAACGCAGTTTTTGCACATTTTTTTGCACAAATTCCGGATTTAAGTCCACAAATGTGCAATGTTTAGCACCACGACTTAATGCTTCAATTCCCATCGCGCCGCTTCCTGCAAATAAGTCCAGCACAGTTTTGCCTGCAATTTCAAACTGAATCATATTAAAAACCGACTGCTTGACTTTGTCAGTGGTGGGGCGAACAGAAAGGTCTTGGGATGCCATTAAAATTGCACCTTTTCGGATTCCGCTGGTTACCTTCAAATTCTTTCAACTCCGATGTTGGGGGTTTCACCAAAGCAGAAGCTTGGTGATGAAACGTTTTTCGGAAAGCTCCAAAAAAACGTGAACATAAAATGTCAGTATTTATTTTAGCATAGGTTTATTGATTTGTAAAGTTTTTTTTAAATATATCTTGAATTTTTTTTTGTTTAGTGTTATAATGTAAAAAAATATAAGAAAGCAGGACCTGTATGATGACCAAGAAAAGCAAATGGGTGTTAAAACAGCCGAATCCCGAATTGACTAAAAAAATAGGAGATGAGCTGAAACTGCATCCTCTTTGTGCAAATGTTCTTTGCAACCGCGGTATCGAAACTTCCGAGCAGGCGACTCGTTTTTTAAATCCTGATGTAGAAGCTCTTTTAGATCCTTTTTTGCTTCAGGATATGTCAAAAGCAGTAGAAAAAATTCAGGAAACCATCGCAAACAATCAGAAAATTGTGGTTTACGGTGATTACGATGTGGACGGTATTACTGCAGTTTCCATTATGTATCTGTATTTCAAATCCAAAGGAGCCAACGTTTCCTACTACATTCCGTCCCGTTCTGATGAAGGCTACGGCTTAAACAAGGAAGCTGTGTTATCTTTCAAAAATGAAGGAGTTGGACTGATTATCACTGCTGATTGTGGTATCACCGCATTTGATGATATCAGTTATGCCACTTCCTTGGGTATTTCTGTGGTGATTACTGATCATCATAAATGCAAGGAGCAATTGCCTCCTGCTTATGCGATTGTGAATCCCAAACGTCCGGATTGTCAATATCCGTTTAAGGAGCTTTCCGGTGTTGGCGTTGCTTTTAAATTGATCGAAGCGCTGGAAGGCGGCGGAAAATCCAAGGAGCTTTTGGATCAGTACGGTGATTTGCTGTGCTTGGGCACCATTGCTGATATTGTTACCTTAACCGAGGAAAACCGTGTGTTTGTTTCTCTTGGTTTAAAACTTCTGGGGAACCCTCAGAATATGGGCTTAAAAGCACTGATTCAGGAAGCAGGACTTTCCGGTAAAGTGCTGACCTCTTCTCATGTAGGATTCATCATTGCTCCCAGAATCAATGCAGTTGGCAGATTGGGCAATGCTGTGGATGCGGTGAAACTGTTCACCACTTCCGATAGTAAAGAAGCAGAAGCTCTGGCAAAAATGCTGTGTGACGAAAATGCCCGCCGGCAGACCATTGAGCAGGAAATTCTGTTGGAAGCATGCCAGATTATTGATAAAGAAAAATTGCACACCACTGACAGAGTTATTGTTTTGGCATCGGAAAACTGGCATCACGGGGTGATCGGAATTGTGGCATCCAGAATTACCGAGCGTTACGGAAAACCTTGTGTGTTAATGGCAATTGACGAAGACGAAGCAAAAGGTTCTTGCCGTGGAGTGCAGGGCTTCAATATGTTTGAAGCATTGTCTTATTGTGATGATTTGCTTTTGAAATTCGGCGGTCACGAGCTGGCAGCCGGATTAACTGTTGCCAAAAGCAATATTGATGCTTTCCGTGAAAAAATCAATTCTTATGCCAAAGAAAATTTCAACACAAAAGTATATGTGGAAGAAATTACATATGAAGGCAAAATTACCGATAAAGATATCAATCTGGAATTAACCGATATGCTGGAAAGCATTCAGCCTTGCGGAATGGGTAATCCTATGCCGCAGTTCCTGATTGAAAAAGTGAAAATTGAAAATCTTACCTATTTTGGCGATGACAAGCATATCCGCTTAAGATTTTCCAAGAAAAGCTTTTCCATTATGGTCATCGGCTTCGGCTTAGGCACCAACGAAAGCTTCCGTATGCTGCGTGACGGAGATATCGTTAACGCAATTGTTTCTCCCTACACCAACGAGTACCGTGGCAAGAAGTATCCTGCCTTAAAACTCAAGGATATTAAGCTGGTGTAAATGTTTTGTTTGGAAGAAAGGTTTAACCTGATAGTTTATGGAGCAGTTTTCCCAACTCTTAGATAAGATAACTAAATATAACCCCAGATGTAATAAAGAGCTCCTGGAAAAGACCTACCAGTTTTGCAAGAATGCCCACGAGGGGCAGTTTCGCCGTAGCGGAGAGCCGTATTATAACCATCCCTTTGCCGTGGCGGAAATTATTGCAGAGCTGAACTTAGATGACGAGTCTATTTGTGCTGCATTGCTGCACGATACCATTGAGGATACTCAGTATGGTTACGATTATGTCAAGAAAGAGTTCGGGGAAGATATCGCCAATATTGTGGACGGCGTTACAAAATTGGGGCAGATTGATTTTTCCTCCAAGGAAGAGGAGCAGGTGGAAAACCTTCGCAAGATGTTCATGGCGATGGCGAAGGATATCCGTGTGATTCTCATCAAACTGGCAGATCGGTTGCATAATATGCGAACCATGAAAAGTATGCCGGAAGAAAAACGGCGTGAAAAAGCATTGGAAACCATGGAAATTTATGCTCCGATTGCGCATCGTTTGGGGATTTATAATTTAAAATGGGAATTGGAAGACCTGTCACTGTTGTATCTGGATCCGATTGGCTATAAAGAAATTTCCACAGGGATTGCCAAAAAAAGAACGCAGAGATTGCAGATTGTGGAAGAAATCAAAGAACAACTGACAGAAAAGCTTTCTGAAATTGGCGTGCAGGCTCATATTGAGGGAAGAGCCAAACATTTTTACAGTATTTATAAAAAAATGTATTCCAAGAACCTGACCTTAGACGGGATTTACGATTTATTTGCTCTTCGTATCATTGTTGGCACTATTACAGACTGCTACACCGTGTTGGGTTGTGTTCACGAGTTATATAAACCCATTCCGGGCAGATTTAAAGATTATATCAGTATGCCCAAGAAAAATATGTACCAGTCGTTGCACACCACCTTGGTGAGTCATGCCGGTACTCCCTTTGAAATCCAGATCAGAACCTGGGATATGCACAGAACTGCAGAATACGGGATTGCTGCTCACTGGAAATATAAGGAAGGTGCCCAGAACAAGAACAATTCCGGAGATAAATTCCAGTGGGTTCGTCAGCTTCTGGAAACCGAAAAAGATTTTTCCAATCCTTCGGAATATATCAGCCATATTAAAATTGACTTGTTTTCCGATGAGGTATTTGTTTTCTCCCCAAAGGGAGATGTTTATAGTCTTCCCAGCGGTTCCACCCCGATTGACTTTGCTTTTATGGTGCATAGCGCCGTAGGTTGGCGAATGGTTGGAGCGAAAGTGAATAACCGCATTGTTCCCATTGATCAGCATCTGCAAAATGGAGACATTGTGGAAATTATCACTTCTGCCAACTCGCAAGGACCGCATTCCGATTGGTTAAAGATTGCCCGTACCAGTCAGGCACGCAGCAAAATCAACCAATGGTTCAAGAAAGAAAAGCGGGAAGAGAATATCCAAAAGGGTAAAGAAATGCTTGAAAAAGAAATCAAGAAGTTCAATATGACCCTGAAGGATTTGGTCGAAAATGAAGAACTCTTTGGCTACATTTCCAAAAAATACAGCGTAGCCAGAGTGGAAGACTTTTATGCGATTGTGGGCTATGGAGGGATTACTCCTCAGAAAATCTGTCTGCGAATTGAAGACTTTTTGGAAAAGAACCGTCCGCAAAGCGATGAAGCTGTTTTGGCAGAAATCCAGAATGCTTCCAAAGATAAGGCGGCAAAACATGTGAAGCAGGGAATCGTGGTAAAAGGGCAGGAAGGCTGCCTGGTTCGGACCGCAAAATGCTGTTCTCCCGTTCCCGGTGATAAGGTGGTTGGATATATTACCCGTGGCAGAGGTGTTACCATTCACCGTGCTGACTGTATCGCCCTTCGGGATATCGAACGTTCTGATGGCGACAGAAACCGATTGGTGGAAGCCACCTGGGAAGCAGATGACGGACATACTCACAGCGTGGATATTGCTGTTACTTCAGCAGACCGTTCCGGCTTGTTGGTTGATTTAACCCTTGCCTTAAACGATATGAAGGTCCCTGTCAGTGCATTGACTGCAAAGGTGTTAAAAGATGGCTCCGGACTCATTCAGCTTACTATTGAGGTAACCGGACAGGAACAACTTTCCAAGGTTTTGGTTCGTTTGAACAACGTGAAGAGTGTTATCAGTGCGAAACGAATTTAAGACGGAGATTTTTTAAGATGAAAGAAATCACCAGTGTGAAAAATCAAACGGTTTGCGAGATTAAAAAACTAAAGCAAAAGAAATACCGTACCATCACCGGCACTTTTTTGGCAGAAGGGTATCGAAACGTGTGTGACAGCATTCAAAAAGCAACTCCGAGGATGGTATTTGTGCAACAGGATTTTTCCGATTCTGTTCCTGCGTGCGAAAATACCTATCTGGTTACCAAGGAAGTGATGCGTGAGCTTTCCGACACGGATACGCCTCAAGGGTTAGCAGCAGTGTTTGAAATTCCTGAAGAGAGAGAAGTCTCATCTTCCAATATCCTGTTGTTAAACGGTGTTTCCGATCCCGGTAACATGGGTACCATTCTTCGTACTGCACTGGCAACCGGCTTTACGGATATTATTTTAGACGAGCAGTGTGCAGATGTATATTCGCCCAAAGTAATCCGTTCGGCAATGTCTGCAGTTTTTTCTTTGAATGTAATACGAAAGAAGACTTTGGTGGATGACATTGCTTTGCTAAAGCAAACCGGGTATCGGATACACAGTGCAGCACTTTCTGATGAAGTAGTTTCTTTATATGATACCGTTTTTTCTGAAAAAACAGCGTTGCTGTTCGGTTCCGAAGCAAATGGTATATCCGAAGAATTATTGAAGCTTAGTGATGTTATGTATATTATTCCTATGGTAAAGGAAATTGAATCTTTAAATGTGGCTGTTGCTGCGGGAGTCAGTATGTATGAGCTGGTTCGTCAAAAAAGAAAGTAATCAGACAGTCACAGCATGATACAGCAGAACGAAGTTTATTTATACTACATTATATATTATGGAGGTACATATTATGGCATGGTTTGACAAGGTGAAACACACCGCAACAAAAACTGCAAAATACGCAAAGGATAAGTCTACTGATCTTTATGAAATTACCAGAATGTCTTTTGCAATCAACGAAAAAGAAAATAAAATTGATAAAATTTTCAAAAATATCGGGATGCTCACCTACCGTGATTATGAAAACGGTACAGAGTTTTCCGAAGACGTTGTATTGCTTCTTCAGGATATTGATAAAAAATATGAAGAAATTGACACTTTAAAAGCTGAAATAAACAGATTAAAAAATGTGGAAGTTTGTCCCAACTGCAAAAAGACAAATCCCAACGGTGCAAATTTCTGTCTGTCTTGCGGCACCAAACTGAAATAAAAAAAAAAGAATGCTCGGCAAAATATCCCAACGGGTATTTTGTCGTCCATTTTTTTGTATAGCGGTTTGTCCGCCCTTCATTCGTATTAAAAAGAAAGGATATAAAACACTATGGAAAAAATGGGTCTTAACCAAATCCGAGAAGAATTTTTATCATTCTTCCAGGAAAAAGCACATTTAAGAATGCAGTCATTTCCGCTGGTTCCGATTAACGATAACTCTTTGCTGTTAATCAATGCGGGAATGGCACCCTTAAAAAAATACTTCACCGGAGAAGAAACTCCTCCGTCCAAACGGGTAACCACCTGCCAGAAATGTATCAGAACTCCTGACATTGAACGTGTTGGAAAAACTGCCCGTCAT
>JAZNNT010000077.1:0-2754 GCA_045580405.1 Clostridia bacterium | reverse complement strand
TAATTTACAACCCGGAGAAGGAAACTCAACCTTACGAAACCGGATTATTGATGCCATTTACTGTATGGATGCAGAAGTGCTAAACAAAGGAGCTAACTATGAAGTGCGATAAGAAAGATTTACTGCTATATGCAGTGACGGACCGTAGCTGGCTTGGAAACCGCACACTTACAGAGCAGGTGGAAGAAGCTTTAAAGGGTGGTGCAACCATTATCCAGCTTCGTGAAAAAAATTTGGACGACAATGCCTTTTTAGAGGAAGCAAAGCAAATTCAAAAAATTTGTAAGCAGTATCAAGCCAAGCTGATTATCAATGATAATGTTTTGGTTGCCACGAAAATGAATGCTGACGGGATACATATCGGTCAAAAAGATATGAGTATGCAGGATGCAAAGGCTATGATTGGCGAAGATAAAATCGTGGGAGTTTCGGTGCAAACAGTAGAGCAGGCAAGGTTTGCAGAGCAAATGGGTGCAGATTATTTGGGCGTGGGAGCGGTTTTTCCTACCACCTCCAAATCGGACGCAGATGCAGTAAGCTATGAAATGTTGCGGTCTATTTGTCATGCTGTCACCATTCCCGTGGTTGCCATTGGCGGCATAGGATTGCATAATATTTCAAAGTTAGCAGACAGTGGCATCGCAGGTGTAGCAGTGATCAGTGCTATTTTTGCTGCACCGGATATTCGGGTGGCTACCGCTGAACTCAAAAAACTGGCAGAACAGGTGACAGATTATGGAGATTGATTCTGTTTTACATAAAGAAAAAGCAACAAGATTGCCTGTCGCATTAACGATTGCCGGAAGTGACAGCAGCGGCGGTGCCGGAATTCAGGCAGACATCAAAACAATGACTATGCATAATGTATACGCTATGAGCGTCATCACGGCATTGACCGCCCAGAATACATTGGGGGTCAAAGAAATTTCGGAGTCAACACCTTTGTTTCTAAAGGCTCAACTGGATGTAGTGTTTGAAGATATTTTCCCGGATAGCGTAAAAATCGGAATGGTGCCGTCAGGTGAATTGGTTTCTGTGATTGCTGACAGATTGCAATATTACAATGCCAAAAATATTGTGGTAGACCCTGTCATGGTGGCAACCAGCGGTGCAAGTTTGATTCAGAACGAAGCTGTTTGGACCTTGGCAGAAAAACTGTTTCCATTAGCATCTTTGATTACACCGAATATTCCTGAGGCCCAAGTGCTGTCGGGAATTAAAATTTCAAACAGTGCGGATATGGAACGTGCAGCAAGATACATCGGGGAACGGTACGGTTGCAATGTTTTGTTAAAAGGCGGACACAGAATCAGCGATGCCAACGATTTGTTATATGAAAACGGAAACTGCTCCTGGCTTTACGGTTCAAGAATTAAGACAAAAAACACCCACGGTACCGGATGCACTCTTTCATCTGCCATTGCCTCCAATTTTGCAAAGGGATTTTCCTTACAGCAATCCGTACAAAATGCTAAAGAGTATCTTTCGGGTGCCCTTTCCTCAGGCTTGGATTTAGGAGGCGGCTCAGGACCCATACATCATTCATTTCTTTTGAATCAATCTTCATAACAGTTCGTCTATGGAAAAAATCTCTGCACAAAAATGCAGAGATTTTTCATTTTGTTAACAATTTTTTTGGATATCTTGCAATTTCTTTTTGGGGTTGTTATAATGAAAAAAAGATTGCATCCGAGCGGAGTGGTGATATGAAAAAATTGTTAATTTGTCTTTTTGTGATGGTTGCATTAACTTTGAGCGTTCCTGTATACGCCGAAAGCAATATTCTTGGCCATATATATTCTACTGACATTCTAACCTTTGTGAACGGTAAACCGATTGCAGGTTACAATATTGGCGGAAGAACAGTAGTGATTGCAGAAGACCTGATAGGCTATGGCTTTGCCCTACGGTATAACGATGAACTTCGTATGCTGGAAATTATTTCCTGTTTTCATACAGGCGAGCTTGAACCGGAACCCATTGAGCGAGGCAGGGTGGGGCAAATTCTTGGCGAGGTGTACCAAACGGATATCGTCACATACTATAACGGCATTTTGATACCGGGATATAACATTGGCGGAAAAACTGCCATTTGTCTGGAGGATTTAGGAGATACCACCGACAGCCCCAATGCAAGCTATGGTTACTCCAAATATCTTGGCAAAAGCGTCTGGGATGCAGAAGAAAGAACCATCCGTTATACTTCATTTTTAGAAAATGCACAAAGTATTGCGGGAATTTCCGGCGTATCACTCAGCTTTTCAAACAATGTGATTTCTGTTACTGTGGAGTCTGACACAACTTATGTGCAGGAGGATTTTTTAGGTTGGTATCAAGCAGGCACTGGAATGTCTAAATACAATATCCATCCTTTGTATTTTAATTACCACGGAGAACAGTTAAAAGTCGGTTATGTGGTGTGCCATCCAACCCATACCGGCGGATTAGCGTTGATGCAAATCGAAAATCCAAAAGAAGTGCAGGAAATGATTCAAACTTATCTGTTACCTTAAATCACAATTTCTACAAAATAGCGTACTATAATAGAGTATGATTCAATAGGAGGATAAAAAATGTCAAAACAGTTTTATGTATGTGTATATGGCGGTGCTTCTGACAATATTTTGGATGCTCATAAAAATGCTGTGGAAGAATTGTGCGGCAATTTAGCAAAACAAGGATATTCCTTGGTATACGGTGCAGGTGCTACCGGTTGTATGGGCGCTGCAGCAAGGGGATTTCGCAACAATGGTG
>JAZNNT010000076.1:0-1547 GCA_045580405.1 Clostridia bacterium | reverse complement strand
CCGCAAAGACCAATGGTCATATTGTTCAGACGTTTTTTGGTACGCTGAATGGTCAAGAGGTCTGTAAGGGTCTGAGTAGGATGATTGTGAGAACCATCACCGGCATTGATAATCGGCACGCCTGCACGGCGAGCTGCCACTACAGGAGCCCCTTCTTTTGGATGGCGCATAGTAATGATATCTACATAGCTGCCGACAACTTCCGCTGTATCGGAAAGGCTTTCCCCTTTGGAAGAGGAAGAGGACCCGGAATCACTGAACCCGACAACACTGCCGCCAAGACGGTGCATTGCAGATTCAAAGCTCAAACGTGTACGAGTTGACGGTTCGAAAAATAAGGTGGCCATCAGTTTGTGACGGCAGGCATCCTGATATTTTTCCGGATTTGCAATGATATCTTCGGCCACAACCAGCAGTTCATCAATTTCTTCAACGGTCAGGTCGGTAATATTCATTAAATTTTTCATTATTTCGCTCCATTCACAGCCAGATAGTTTTTGATGCGGGTAACATTTTCTTCATTGGCAGGATCTTCTTCTAAATATTCGATGATATCATACACATCAACGATAGAGTAGATTGGGAAACCAAACTGTTCCTCAATTTCCTGCATAGCGCCTTTTTCAGTCTGGCCTTTTTCTTTGCGGTCTACCATAATGAAGGTGGCAGCTACTTTTACGCCGTCCAGATGGCTAATCATTTCCATGGATTCACGGATTGCAGTACCTGCAGTGATAACGTCTTCGATAATAACGATTTCTTCACCTGCCTGAGGCACATAGCCGACAAAAGAACCGCCTTCGCCGTGGTCTTTCACTTCTTTACGATTGAAGAAGAATGGAACGTTCAGACCGTTTTTGGATAATGCCACAGCTGCGGAAATGGACAGTGGGATGCCTTTGTATGCAGGGCCAAACAATACAGCTTCTTTTTTGCCCAATTTGTCGAAATATGCTTTGGCATAAAATTCGCCCATTCTGGTAATCTGGTCCCCGGTTTTAATCATACCGGCATTGATAAAATATGGAATATTACGGCCGGATTTGGCAACGAAATCTCCGAATTTTAAAACACCTGCTTCTTCTAAAAACTGAATAAACTCTCTTTTGTAAGCTTCCATGATATTTTCTCCTATTCTGAATTTGAATTTAACATTAGGTTAAAAATGCAGTTTAGTCGCAGAATTCTGTTACGCAGCGTTCGTAAGCGGCTACAGGATCGTCTGCCTGGGTAATCGGACGACCGACAACAATATAGTCGGAACCGATTTCTTTTGCGGCAGCCGGTGTCATAATGCGTTTCTGATCGCCAACTTCACCATCGGCAAACCGGATGCCCGGTGTGATAGTAAGAAACTGTGCACCGCAGCGGTCGTGCACTTTGCCGGCTTCCTGCGGTGAGCACACCACACCGTCAAGCCCTGCATTTTTCGCATTTTCGGCATATTGCATAACAACCTCGTCAATTGGACGGTTGATAAGAATATCTCGTTCCATGGTTTCCTGATCGGTAGAGGTAAGCTGAGTCACTGCGATGAGCAGCGGACG
>JAZNNT010000075.1:0-20425 GCA_045580405.1 Clostridia bacterium | reverse complement strand
CGGGTTCGATTGGAAAATTCTGCATCAGTTTTTCTTCACCTTGGAAGAGAAAATGGTTTGATAAATGGCGCCAAATGGGTTAACTTCACCACTCGGCGTACACAATGTACGCCTTCGGGTAATCCCTAACGGGTTCAGTTTCCCTGTTTTGCATCTGTTTCTCATCGCCTTGAAGGACACAGCTGAAACGTATTTACAATAAAGAAGCCTCCCTTGCCTAAAGGGAGGTGGCTTTTGCAAAGCAAAAGACGGAGGGATTCTGTCAGAATACAGAATTTCTTTCAGAAAGAGAGATACCAAATGACAAGATCAGGCTTTGTTGCCTTGGTGGGGCGTCCCAACACGGGGAAATCCACTCTACTCAATACTATCATCGGAGAAAAAGTAGCAATCGTTTCCTACCGTTCCCAGACTACCCGCAATCGAATTGTGGGGATTCTAACACAGGGAGACGACCAGATTGTGTTCACCGATACTCCCGGTATTCATACGCCCAAAACCCGTTTGGGGGAAGAAATGATGTCGGCGGCAAATACTGCGGTGGCAGACTGCGACTTAACCGTTTTGGTGGCAGAACCCCGTTTTCCCGGTGATATTGAAAAGAAAATTATTGAAAATTTTAAGAAAAATAACATTCCCGCCATTTTGGTGTTAAATAAAATTGACACCATTCCCAAAGAAAAACTGCTTCCTGTGATTTTGGAATATTCCAAGTTGTACGATTTTATGGAAGTGGTACCCGTTTCTGCCTTAAAGCGAGACGGCATTGACCTTCTTATCAGCATTTTAAAAGAACATTTGGTGGAAGGACCCTTTTTCTATCCCCAGGATATGAAAACCGACACCGACCCCCGGATGCAGATTTGCGAAATCATTCGGGAAAAGCTTTTAAAACTGTTAAACGAAGAAATTCCTCACGGCCTGGCATTAGAAACCGTGCAGATGGAAGAAACCAAAAACCTTTTAAAATGCGGTGTCAACATTTACTGTGAAAAAGACAGCCATAAACGGATTATTATTGGAAAAGAAGGTTCGTTTTTAAAGAAAATCGGCACCATGGCACGAGAAGAATTAGAAAAAAAATATCAAAAAAAGGTTCACCTGGAGCTTTGGGTCAAGGTGAACCGTGACTGGCGAAACAATATTTATAAAATCCGCACCTTCGGGTTATCCGATGTGGAATAAAAAGGGATATATATGAATTTAGTAGAGATCATTATGATTGGTATTGGCCTCAGTATGGATGCTGTTGCCGTGTCCTTAACCAACGGCATGGCCTATCGGATGGGGCAGGACAAAAAATTTATGATGCCCGTATTTTTCGGCATTTTCCAAGGGCTGATGCCTATGCTCGGATATTGCACGGGTGGTATTTTTTCTCAGTGGCTGGTGAAGTATTCAGGCTTCATTATATTCCTGATTTTAGGCTTTTTGGGAACAAAAATGCTAAAAGAAGGACTTTCTCACGAACGGTTAGAAAAAAAAGAACCCTCTGTTATGACGTACGGGGTTCTTCTGATGCAGGCTGTTGCTACCAGTATTGACGCGTTTGCTGTTGGGATTGCCTTTTGCAGTATGAAAGTGTCAATCTACTTATCGGCAGCAATTATTTGCTTAACTACTTTTTTATGTAGCTTTTTGGCAGTTCTGTTAGGGAAAAAATTCGGAGAAATGCTTGGAAAAAAAGCGGAAGTATTGGGAGGTTCAATTCTGGTTCTTCTTGCGCTGAAGGCTCTTCTTTTTTAGCGGTTTTTCTTTGGTTTTTTCGTCTTGTTTTTTAATATCTTCCTTAGATAATATCATTCGTTTTGGCGTGCAAAGAATACATACCGTGGCGCAACCCACTGTCAGAAGGGCGGTCAGGAAAGACACCACCGCTCCGGCAATCATTGTAGCGAATACCCGGTTCATTTTTGGCACAAGTGCATAGAAAATTGGTTGTCCTAAGATGTCGAAGGGGACGCAGTACCGAAATGAAATGGTAAATAAAATATGGCAGAATGCCTCGATTAAAAAGATTTCACCCGTTACAAAAGCCCAGCTTTTGTGACGGGTTTCTTTTTTTAATTGTTCTCCTACCAGCGTTGCAATGCAAACCCCTCCCAGCATAAACCAAGCGTAGGAGCTGCCAAACCAAAAACAAGCCAAAGGCAAAAATGTTACAACGGCAGTTAAAATTCCACCGGTGGCGCCCAGCAGGGTGGTTACATACACCGTTCCTGTGTGGTATGCCAAAAAGGGCAGCTTGAATTGATAAGCTGCCCAAAACAGACCAAGATTCATAAGAATGCCGATGTAAACAAGCTGAAGCGGCCGTTTGTCCATAAAGAATACTCCCAACGAAAGTTAGTTTTCGTAGAAAATTTGATTCGATACAAGTTCGTAAGTCATTTGGTTTTGGTTGTAGTGAATTTTGATAAATTCGGTAGGTGTTTGAAAGATATTCTCCGGTTTTGTGTTGTCATAGGAAACGGAAAGCACACGGACACCGTCCTTTAGGGATTTTAATTCTGTTTTTTCGCCACGGTGTATTACCAAGATGTTTTTGCCTTGATAGCGAGCCTTAGAAATCAGTGAGAAGAACAGCTCTTCTTCTTGCTTTCTGGAGAAGGAAACAGGGTCCTCCAGACAGATAATAATATTATTCTTTTCGGTGTTCAGGGTATCTAAAAAGCGGTTCCATTCAGTCATCCGTTTGTTTAAAATCTGCCCTTCCAGGTTGTCTAAGGTAACGATTTCAATCATATCGTTTTCAATGCGTTCTGTTTGGAAGGGATAAATTGTGCGGTTAGATTTTTTTAAAACATTTGCCGTCAGCAAACGATCCCAAAGCGTTTGGTAATCGGGGCTTCCGCCGTAAAGATTCAAGGTTTCGGACAGACCTAAGTTCTCTGCCATCACGTCTACCTGGGGAAATTCTTCCACTAAGGTGATGTTGCGGCTTTTTTGATATTCCTCCGGCGTTATCACAAGCTGGTAGCCTTCCCCGTTGATTGCAGTGTAGGTTCCGTCTTTATTTTGTTTGGCGTAAAGCGCAGGAGCGACTGTTTTGATTTCGCATTCTGCCAAAACATCCTCATACTCAATGATTAACGGCTCTTTGGAAACGGTTTCTCCATAATAAAATCCGTTTTCAATCCGGCCGTTTTCGCTCTGAAGGGACAGCTTTACTTTGGAGGGGGTTACCTCCATCGGGTCACCGTTTTCGTTATAGACGCTATATCCGATTTTTTTGGGAATATTCTGAAATACCACGATATCTTCCACATAAATGCCGTATGCCTTCGGGTTTTTGTTCTGAGTCAGAATTCCCACACCGTTGGCAACGGCACGTTCATAGCCGGAAGCCAGCGGATGAATGTATTCCAGTTCACCGGTTTCGTTGTTTTTGACGGCACATTGGGTGGAACCGCCGCCGTCTAACACCATAGCATAGTAGGCCCCTTGCTGTTTGCAGAGTTCTGCCATTCGTTTTAAGCTGAGTCCGTTTTGATTGACAACACTAATCATCCAAAGAGTTTTTCCATCCTCGGAAATTGCAATGGCAGGGAAGGAGGATGATGTTTTGGGGTATGACATTTTTTCTACAATTTCTCCCCGTTCCACCAAGAGAGAGCCGCCACCTACCGTAAAATCAGGCAAGAAGGCAAGCTCGGGAGTGGTAATTACTTCCAAGGTAACAGAATCTCCCACCTGTACCTGGTCAAACAGTGTGGTCAAATCGGATAATCCTGCCAGCACGAATCCGTTTTCCGGAATTTTTGCAGGAGGCATATCCTTTCGGATTTCGGTTAGAACGTTGTCTTCAATCACCAGTTCCACCAAAGTTCCCTCTGAGCCCAAGGATTCCTTACCCCAATGGCTGTCGAAAATTGCAACGCCTTCCAGGGAGGAGTATTTATTGTAGGTTTTTACAAATTCAAACACCTCATTCCGGAAGCCGATTTTGATTTGGTTGGAGAAAATATCAAAGGAAAACTGATGGTCATCTTTGTAGGAGAAGGAATAAACCTGCTCTTCCAAAGCGTTGGAGAGAAGGTTCCCATCCTTTTGGTTATAACCCACGGCAGAGCCTTCGTTTGCTCCGTCAGAACGGTTAAAGTAGTCTGCGTTCATAATGACTGCAGCACCGTTTTCTTCTCCGATTTCACGGGTGGGTTTTAAGATGCTCCCTCCTTCAGAGGGATAAAGTAAATCCAGAGAAATGTTAGGATTGCTAAGATCACAGGTTACTACCTGATAGTTAAAGAAGCCGCCGTTTTCAATAGAAGACACGGTCTTTACCCAAACGCCCGAGAGCGGACTGTATGTAGTTTCCCAACGATTGGTGTCATTAGCGAAGCCGGTAATGGAAATCATCTGCAAAAGAAGGAGTACTATTGCAGTGACTTTCCGTACAAATGAAGATGGTTTCATAAAAATTCGTCTCCTTTCTTACTTGCTTTTATGTTTTTTAGACGAATTTCGCCAAAAAAGGTTCGTTTCTGTTTTTTACAAAATTATGCTCCTATTATAATATGGTTTTTTTGCTCCGTCAATCTTTTTTTGGAAGAAAACTCTGAAAAGCACAAGAATCACACAATTATTTTTCACAATATTTCTGAAAAACCTTGACGAAACCGCAAAAATACATTAAAATATAAAATGTATAAGAATTTGTTGAAATTCAACATTTTGGAAAGGAGCTGGCAGAAAAGTGAAACGTTTCATTGCGTTTTTTTTGATACTTGTTATCACATTGTTACAAGTCTCTGTTTGTTTTGCCCGCGAGGTTTCCACCTATGATGTGTTGTTAAATATGGATCCCGTTTTTATTGAGCGGTTTCTGGAGGGAGGACTGTCCGAGGAAATGACTCGCTCTTTTATGAGCGTATTGGATGAAGAAGCAGACAAGCTCCAAAAACCGGAAGACAGAGAAACTCTGGAAAACTATTTTCTGTCTTTGTTGCTTTTATATATTTTCCAGCAGGAAAAATATTTGCCGGTTATGGTAACCTTTGACCAGGCCTTTCAGGAGGAAGTGGCCTATATTGCCGAAACGGGAAGAGTTCCTGAGAGTATGGAGATTTTCTTTTTATCTGTTATGGGAAACAGCATTGCTTATGTTCCGCCCTCTGACGATGGTCCAGAAGAGGAACCGGAAGTATCTCCCACACCGGAACCCACTCCGGAGCCTACGCCAACTCCCACTCCTCCCTTTTTTGACCTTGCGGGTTACGATTGGGCAATTCCTTCCATTGCTTACTTAAAAGACAATGGTTACATTGCGGGTTATCCGGACGGAACCTTTCGGCCGGAGAATCCTATTACACGTGCAGAACTTTGTCATCTGGTAACCAAAGTCTTTTTGGATAAGAGTTACTCTTACGAGACGAGCCGGTATCCGGATGTGGGTGCAAACAGCTGGTATTATGACGATTTACGTTGTGCAGAGTATTTTTCACTGTTTCAGTGGATTTACGAAGGAGACTTTTCCCCCAATGAGTTTGTGACCCGTCAGGAAATGTGTGCAGTGATTTATCGGGCATATCGCCGGACGCAGTCTACGGTGGCGAGATTACGGCCCCGGTATGAGTTTTTAGATTTTGCGCAAATTGCCAACTATGCTTACGACCCGATTCAGAGTTTGCAACAGGCAGGCTGTGTCAGCGGATATGAAAGCGGTGAGTTTTTACCGTTGAAATTAGCTACCCGTGCAGAGGTGACAAAGGTAATTGCTTCTGTGATGCAGTTGCCGTATCGGTTTCCGTATCAGTACCACGAGAAAGGATATGCTCAATGATGAAAAAACTAACAGTTTTGTTGTTAATGGTTTATTTTTGTACTTTAGGTGTGTTTGCGCAACCTGTGGGAAGTCCTGCAGAGCCGGTTCAGTCAGCAACACAGACAACTGTTCAAGAATCCGCAACTGTAGAAACTACTGTCCCAGCGGTAATGCCCGTTCCTACGGAAGCTGCGGAAACCACTCCTGTTGCGACAACACCCGTACCCGCTGCCGTGGCAGCAACGCCCGTTTCCGCTTCTGCAACGGCGACTCCCAGTCCTACACCGACTGTGATCGGGGGAAACGGCACCACAGTTACCATTCTCTTTACCTCTGATATTCATGGGCATTTTTATCAGAATGCTGCCAGCGGCACCTTAGGATATTCCGGAATTGCTGCGATTCAGCGTTCTATTCCCGGCAGTATCCTGGTGGATGGCGGCGACTATCTGACCTCTAATATGTTTACAACCGAAGACACCATCAACGATGTGCTTTCCCTGATGAATGCAGCCGGATACCGTGTGGCAGGGCTTGGGGAAGCCGATTTGGAAAACGGAGTTGCGGCATTGCAGCAGGTACAGTCCGGAGCTGCCTTTCATATGCTGTCTTCCAATATTTCGTATGCAAAAGAGAGAACACCTTTATTAGGTGATACCATTATTTTAGAGGTGAACGGTATTAATGTTGGCTTTTTCAGCCTTTTAAATCCTGATTTACGTCTGGATGCCAGCTTGCAGAATCTGGAGGACGTTTACCTGGAGGACGCAGCCAGAACAGCGCAGAAATGCGTAAACAAACTGAAGGCAGACGGCGCAGATGTGATTATTGCATTAAGTCATATCGGTAATGAAGGCAACACCACAGCAGACCAGGTGACAGCCTTTGTAAACGGTATTGATTTCGTTTTAGACGGTCATGACCATGTGGAGGAAAGCGGAAGATGGATTGGCGAAACGCTGATTTTAAATCCTGGCTCCAATGGAAAACAGGTCATCGAGCTAACCCTTAATTTTGATGCATACCGTAAAATTACCAATTTATCCACTACGCAGTGGAGCTATGAAGGAATACTTAATCTGCCTCAGGACGAAGCGGTAGTTGCACTGGAAAATGAAATTGTAAAGCGTCAGTCTGAGATTTTAGGTGCAGATGTTGCCGTGGCAGATCATTCGATTCCGTATAGTTTTTCCTTGCAGTACCAGTCGGAACCGCTGGGAAATTTTATTGCAGATGCATACCGACAGAAAACAATGGCAACCGTTGCGATGGTAAATGCGGGTAGTATTGAGGCAAGTATTCCGAAGGGCGAAATTACCAAAGCCACCATTTTAGCGGTACTTCCCAACCAATACACCGTGCAGGTGAAAAACATTACTCCCAAAATGCTGAAAACAGCTCTGGAGGGATGTTTCTACCATATTGAATTGCGCAATGACGGTACCATTGACCCTACCACTGCTACCACAGAGTTTCCGCAGATTTCCGGATTTACTGTGCGAGTTAATTTTAACAATGAACCGGGAAAACGAGTTATGGAAATCCGTTTGGATAATGGTGTAAAGCTGAATTTGACCGATAACTACACTTCTATTTCGTTGGCATCCTCCAGCGGAGTATTTTCCGGTGAACTTGGATTTGATGCGTTTTTAGAGCAGGAAGTGGAAGAGGACTTCGGGGCAGAGGGACAAGCACTTCTGGAACATCTGACGCACACACAAAATCCTGAAGAATACAGCAATTCCCGTATCATTCTGACCAATCAGCAGGAATCCCACACCGGCTTGATTATCAGCATTTTGTTGATTATCACGCTGGTTGTAATGGTTTTAATATTCATTATCAAGTTGATGGCAAGAGTTTCCTGATGCTTTCAGGTAGCTTTGCCGTTTGTAACAGAAAATGATTCTAACAGTGGCTTAAGGGGAGATTTAGTTGCCAGAAAACAAAGAAATTGCTTCCAGAATCAATGAACAATTTACGGTTTTCCAACGGGAGGACTCCTTTAAATTTGGCACTGATGCAGTGCTTCTTTCCCGTTTTGCAAGAATGGGAAAAAAAGATGTTCTCTTTGATATCTGCTCCGGAACGGGAGCTGTGGGATTCTTTTGTTACTTGCATTATCACCCCAAAGAGATTCACTTTTTGGAAATTGATTCGGCGATGGCGGAGCTGTCCCGGAAAACGGCAGATTATAACGGAATTTTAGAAAAATGTCACTTTCATTGCACCGACATTGCCGATTTTTCGATACCGGATGGCATGATGGCAGATGCAATCACCGTAAATCCGCCTTATTTTCTGGAAAAGAGCGGAAAACTGAATCAAAACGAGAATTTAAAAACTGCTCGGCATACCGAGCAGTTTTCTCACAGTATTTTATTCGACAAGGCTTACCGTCTTCTTCGGGATAAGGGAAAGCTTTTCTTGATTCAACGGGCACAGAATCTTTGTGAGATTCTTGCCGGACTCAGAGAACACCGGCTGGAGCCGAAACGTTTGCGGATGGTGCACTCCAATTCCAAAAAAGATGCTGCATTGTTCTTGGTGGAGGCTGTGAAAAACGGTGGTGTCTGGCTGGACTGCCTGCCGCCCTTGATCCTCTATGACGACAACGGCGAAATGACCGAAGAATTTCGCCTGATGCAGGAGTTTTGATATGTTGGGAACCTTATATCTTATTGCTACACCCATTGGGAATATGGGAGACTTATCTCCCCGTGCTATTGAGATACTGCAGGCTGCTGACTTAGTGGCTGCAGAGGATACCCGTGTAACGGGTTCTCTTTTAAAAAAGCTGGGGTTAGAAAAGAAATTGGTGAGCTACTATGAGCATAATGCTACGATGAGAAGCTCTTTGCTGATTCGCCATTTAGAGGATGGCGAAAATATTGCGTTGGTTTCCGATGCCGGCACTCCTGCTATTTCAGACCCCGGTGAGGCGATAGTGCAAGAGTGCATCCGCCGTGGAATTGATGTGATTCCGGTTCCCGGTCCCTGTGCCTTTGTTTGTGCATTGACGGTATCCGGTTTTTCTACCAAGCAATTTAGTTTTATCGGCTTTTTATCCTCCAAACAAAATGACCGCAAAAAAGAACTGGAACAGGTGAAGCACCGGGAAGAAACTCTGATTTTTTACGAAGCTCCCCACCGTCTTTTAAAAACCTTGACCGATATGTGTGAAGTGTTTGGAGAAGACCGTCGGGTTTCGGTTTCCAGAGAAATTACCAAGAAATTTGAGGAACATATCCGTGGCACCTTATCACAGGTGCTTGCTCATTTTGAAATCAATCCTATAAAAGGTGAGTTTGTGATTGTGGTGGAAGGCGGCACGAGAGAAGAAAACAGCTTAAATGAGCTTTCCCTGGAAGAACATCTGGAGTTGTATGAGAAGCAGGGGCTTTCTAAAAAAGATGCCATCAAGCAGGTTGCCATAGACCGCAATCTTCCGAAACGGGAAGTATATGCCCATTTTCATAAAGATTAACAAAAAACACAAAAAAAGCAGTTCCAAAAGGAACTGCTTTTATAATTCACTATCCTGCTAATTTATGATATTATCAGCGCACTGACCATCTGCGAGGAATGGTACATAATGAGGAGCCTGGCTCCAAAAGGTTAGTGGAATTAGGAATGAAACAAAAAATCTTATTTAAATTTTCTTTTTCTTGCTTCTTCGGATTTTTTCTTTCTCTTAACGCTGGGTTTTACATAATGTTCTCTTTTTCTGATTTCAGAAAGAACACCTGCTTTTGCACACTGTCTTTTAAATCTTTTTAAAGCGTTGTCTAAAGACTCGTTATCTTTTAATCTGATTTCTGCCATCGGTTTGTCCCTCCTCCCGTAAACGCAATCAGTTACGCCGGATAGATTTTGTATCATAAATTCACATGTGTTATTATAATATATAATTTTTCTGATGTCAACATTTTTTTTCAATTTTTCGATTTTTTTATAATTTTTGAATTATTTGTTTCTTTTATTTTCTTTAGAAGGTAAGATCAGGGATTTTGACAAAATTTGCCGAAAAAACAAATATCTCTTGACAAAATCCATCTCCGGTTGATACAATCAAATGGATAGCGGAAGTCATCACCTTGTAAAAAGCTTTGCATAGAATAAGTTAGAACAAACAATAAAAACACTTCGGAGGAAATTCTATGCAGTCCTTGTATCACTATTTTCCGGGAGGTAACACCCCGGATGGATTTTTCAGTTACTATCATGAAATTTTAGATAGAAATTCCGCGGGAAAATTGGCGGTAATCAAGGGTGGTCCCGGCACGGGGAAATCCACTTTTTTAAAACGTCTTGGCAAACAGCTGGAAGAGGCAGGGGAACCGGTTACTTATCTGCACTGTTCATCCGATCCCGATTCCTTAGACGGAATCTTTCTGCCCCGGCATAATTCTGCCGTGATTGACGGAACTGCTCCCCATTTAACGGATCCCCGTTATCCCGGTGCTTATGACACGGTCTTAAACTTCTGTGACCTGATTGGTCCGATTGCAGACGGAGAGACTGTGGCAAGTGAGAGTAAACTTGCCAAACAGTCATTTTCGGAGGGCTACTGTTACTTAACTGCTGCTAAAGCACTGCTGAAGCTATTGCAGACCCGCAGCGAATCTGCCCTGCTGCCGGACGAAATCCGCACATTTTCTTTAGACATTGCCAGACGGATTGCTTCTTTCTCTGCAACCGGTTTTCAGAAGACGGCATTTCTTTCTGCCATTACTGCGGACGGTTTTCGTAACTATCTGCAGAAAAACCTTCAGGATTATTATGTGATATCCATTGAGGCGGAGGTGGGAGACAGCACCCATTCTGTTTTGGAAGCAGTAGCAGCCGCCTGCAAACTGCGAAACATCGATATGATTGCCTGCCCTTGCCCGATGAATCCCCAAAAGGCAGAGCATCTTCTGTTTCCTTCTGCCAATCTGGCAGTTGTTACCTCCAATGAGTATCACATCTATCCGAAAGCAGATGAAATTGTTTCTTTTTCCGATTTTGTGAGCAGTGGGCGAGGCGACCATGAGCTTACCGTAATGTATGATGCACTTCTCAGACGGGGAATTTCTTCCTTTGCCAATGCAAGAGAACACCATAACCGTATGGAAGCCATTTATCAGACTGTTACCGATTATTCCGCAATAGAACCGTTTTATCAGAAAACATATCATTTCTTATTATCATAACCGGAGGCACTATGCTAAAGTATTCTCAGTTTCTGCGAAACATTTATGGTGAAAAAGTGTATAAAATACCTGTCAATACCGGCGGTACCTGTCCCAATCGGGACGGTACCAAAGGGGTGGGAGGCTGTATTTTTTGTTCTGAGGTGGGAGCAGGCTTTGAGCTGCCCGATGCAACTGTCAGCATTTCAGAGCAGATTGCCGCCAATATGGCATACATCCGGAAAAAATATCACGCCAACCGTTTTCTCATCTATTTTCAGAACTTTACGGCAACCTATCTGCCGCTGGAAATTTTTCGGCAGCATCTTTTTCAGGCAATCCGAGCAGAAGATGTTGTGGGTGTGGTGATTTCCACCCGTCCCGATTGTCTTGACGGCGGACATCTGGAGATATTGGATGAGGTCAAGGGGATGGGGTTAGACGTATTTGTGGAATTGGGGTTGCAGTCTGCCAACGATGATACCTTAATAAAAATCAACCGTGGGCACACTGTGGCTGATTATATCCGTGGCGCTAAGCTGGTGAAGGAACATGGCTTTTATCTGGACACTCATCTGATTTTAAATCTTCCTTGGGACACTGAGGAGGATGTTCTGGCTGCTGCCCGCCTTGTGAATGAGGTACAAACCGATTCGGTGAAGCTGCATTCTCTGCACATTCCTTACGGCACCAAGCTGTACGAACTGTACCGTAGCGGAGAAATCCAAATCATATCCAAGGAAGAATATTTTCACCGTTTATATCTCTTTTTGGGAGAGCTTTCTCCCTGCGTTGCGGTGCAACGGCTGTTTTCCCGTGCTCCCAAAGAGGATACTGCTTTCTGTAACTGGCAGACAAGCTGGTGGAAACTGGAGGAGGAGTATCAGCACTACGCAGAGAATATGTCTTTTTGAAAGCGAAAATTCCCTATTACATTTATATATTATATATAAGGGGACAAATTTTCAGAGGATTAATAAAAAAACAAAAAAATATCTTGACAAATTTCAAAAAACAGAGTATAATCAATTGGTTGATATTTTGCCTTGGTGCGTTTTGGGAACAAAATCGTGTATTTTTCGTCTAAAAAGTGAGAAAAAGAGTAAAAATCCTCTTGATTTTACCGAAAAATTGCAGATTTGTTACCGAAATGTTACTGTAGTGCATAAATTTTACAACTTTGTTACATATATTTTGATTTTATTGACAAACGGATTTTTATCTGCTACAATGACACCATAGGATACCCCTGCAAAGGGATTGTTCTATCAACTGGGGTTTTAAGCCCACCCAAAATCGTAAAAAAAAAATTATATATCAATTTTAGGAGGACATCCAAATGAAACTGTCTAAAGTTTTATCCTTAGTATTAGCAGTTGTTATGCTGTTCGGCATGCAGACTTTCGCATTCACCGACGTTGCTGCTACTGCTAACTACGCTGAAGCTGTTCAGGTTCTGTCCGCTCTTAACATTATCAATGGTTACGAAGACGGCACTTTCAAACCTGAAGGCAAAATCACTAGAGCAGAATACGCTGCAATCGTTTGCAGAATTCTGGACATGGGCGATGCAGGCGCTAACCAGGTTGGCGGCTACTTCACCGACGTTGCTGCAGATCACTGGGCATCCGGTTACATCGCAACCGCTTCTCAGTTAGGTATCGTTAACGGTATGGGCGATGGCACTTTCGCTCCCGAAGCTGAAGTTACCTACGAACAGTCCGTTGCTATGTTAGTTCGTGCACTGGGTTATGAAAGAAAAGCTCAGTCCATGGGCGGCTACCCCACCGGTTACATGATGATTGCTAACCAGGAATCTATCACCGTTGGTACTGCAAACACTGCAGGCGGCGCTGCTAGATCTACCGTTGCAAGATTAACCTACAATGCATTAACCGTTCCCATGATGGATCAGGTATCCTGGGGTTCTGAAGAACAGTTCAGACCTATCGATACTCAGTCTTTACTGTGGACCAAATTAGATGCAGTTAAAGCTGAAGTTACCATCGCATCTGTTCCGCTGAGCAAAGAAGCTACCGACGTTACCTTAGGTACCGGTACTGTTGATAAAGTTGCTCAGGCTAACTCTTACGTTATTCCCGCTACTGCTAAAATCAACGGTGTTGATTTAGTTGGCTTACAGGGCTTAAAAGCTACTGTTATCTTAGACAAATCTGATGACGCTGAAACCAAACTGGTTACCGTTGTTTCCAAAGCTGGTAAAAACGTAGAAATCACCGTTGATCCTGCTATGATGGCAGAAGTTGCAACTGGTGACGGTTATGTAGAATACTACAAAACCAACGATGATGACAGAGTTACCAAAATCAAAGTACTCACCGCTGGTTTAACCACTTACAAAAACTTAGAAAGTGGTAACTATGCAACTGACGTTGCTATTGGCGGTAACCCCGGCGACATTGCTTACAGATTCGTTGATACCGACAACAACGGTGCTTATGATACCGTATTTGTTGACAGCGAACAGGTATTCGTAGTTGGCAGTGTTAACACTGGTTCCAACAAAATCTTCAGATCTACCGATTCTAACGCTATGACCACCTTCACCGGTGCTTCCTTAACCTTAGATCCTGAAAACGATAACTTAGCATGGTCTATCAAAGACACTGCTGGTAACACTTTAGATATCGCTGATATCGAAGCTGGCGACATCGTAGCTGTTAAAACCTCTAACGTAGGTTCCGACACTTACTACGAAATCACCGTTTCCAACGAAGTTGTTGAAGGCGTTGTTGCTGAAACCTTCGTTGAAACTGCTAAAGTTGGCGGTACTACCTTAAACAAATTCAAAATCGGCGATGCTGATTACATGCTGTTAGACGGCTCCGCTATGACTCCCGGTGATACCATCACTGCAAAAGTTTATGGCGACAAAGTTGTTTCCTACACCGTAGCTGAAGGCATCCAGAACTTCGGTATGGTTATCGCTGCTAACAGAGCTGAAGACTTCGGCGTAACCTATCAGTTACAGGTATTAACTCAGAAAGGCGAACTGGTTACTTTAGACTTAGCTGAAAAAGTAAACGGTGCTACTCCTTCTTATGCTACTACCGCTGCTCTGACCGCTGCTTATCCTGTAGGTGACTTAATCGCTTACGAACTGAATAAAGCTGGCGAAATCAAAGCTGTTGACGTTGAAACCAGTTATGTTCCTGCTTCTGCAAAAGTATTAGACACTACCGATAAGATGGCTGCTGGTACTGCTCAGTACAAAGCTTCTTCTGAAAAATTAGGTTCTTACTACATCACTGAAAACACTGTTGTTTACACCACTGAAGTAGCAAAAGCTTTAATCACCAAAGAAGATGTTGCTATCGCTTCTACCGAAATGTTCCAGGAAGATGTTAACTACAACTACGCAGTTATCTACAATTCCGACAAAGAAGCTATGGTAGTTGTTCTGTTTGAAGCAGCTGCTCAGATCGATATGAATACTTATCCGATCGCTGTTACCAAACTGGCTACCGTTACCGTTGAAGGCGAAACCAGAACCAAACTGTTCGGTTACGTAAACGGTGAAGAAGTTGAAATCATTCTGGCTGACGATGCTGATACCGCTGCTTCTACTTTAGCAGTTGGCGATATCGCTATGTTCACCACCAACGCTGCTGGCGAAATGACCAAAGCTTTAGTACTGGCTGAAAACTTAGCTGGCGGATACAAAGTAATGGCTAACTCCTACAACACTGTATTAAATGCAGGTGCTCAGGATGACGAAGATGGCGATGTAGCAGGTAAATACATCAACCTGTTCACTTCCGCTATTAACGTTACCAACGCTACTGAAGCTGACTCCGCTGCAGGTACTGCTATGGGTATCGGTTCTACCGTAACCTTAAAAGGTTTTGGTGTTGCTGGTAAAGCATACAGAGTTCAGGGTAACATGCTGAGAGTAATCGACGCTAACGACTACGCATTAACCTTCGATGGTACTGCTGTAAGAGATTACACCAACACTGTTGACGAAGACAGAATCAATGACTTTGCTGTAAATGCAAACGCTGTTGCATATCTGTACAATGCTAACACCGGTAAAATCAAAGTTACCACTCTGTTAGACGCTGAAACTGATTACACCACCATGGACTATCAGCATGGCGATCAGTTAGACAACGATGACTTAGTATACGCTTACAACTACGATGGCGAAACCAAACTGGTTCTGATCATCGACGTTAACGGTGACAACTAATTCAAAGTTAGTTCTCTAACTAAACGAATAAAAGGGCTATCCTTCGGGATAGCCCTTTTTGTATGCTGTTTGAAAAATGGCACATAATGGATTGTAGGGGAGGTGTTCAATCACCTCCCGTTCTTTTGCTTAACGCCACGGACGGGGACGGTGCTCACTTCGTCCCATTTTGTCAAACGAATAATGAATAATGAAAAATAAATAATTATGGTGGCAGGTAAAGTCTGCATAAAACGCCTTCCCCTTGAGGAGAAGGGGGACCGTTTGCGGTGGATGAGGTGGTTTCTGCTTTAAATAGTATTCCTGATTGGAAAAACGATTTTAAACACCTCATCAGTCGCTTCGTGATTGCTTCCCCTCAAGGAGAAGCCTTTTTTTATAGCTTTCGCACCGTATCAATCACTGCGTCCAATAGGATTTTACAATCTTCATACACTTTTGAAAATAAGTTGTGAGGTAAAGGATTTTTTCCCAAACCTGCTTCCACGGTGAATGCAGGCTTTTTATACTCCTTGATAAACCAATCCTTAAATCCGGCATGAGATGCGGTTCCTGTTGGCTTTGCAATTTTGTAGTGAGATTTTTTTTGGAAGGCATCCAAATATGCCTGAGCTCCGATGGGCAAAAAACCATCATATTCATAATAAATTTCTTCCCCTTGGGAGTGGAATGCAACAGCCACATCCATGGGGATTTTTTTGCATAGTTTTTGCACAGCCTTGGTTTCTGATTCCGAGAACGGTTCCTGACCGCCGTATTTTGTGGGATTCGGCTTTTTTATTCCCTCATTTTCAACCATCTGCTTTGCCAAAACAAAGCCTGCATCGTAGTTATGGTTTAAGTCCACCCCACGGTAATTTGCCTGCCAGTTGCTTTTTTCAAAAAACGGCTCCGGCGGTTTTATCCGTCCGGCAACAATTTCCGCGCCGTCCGGATTTAACAGAGGAATGGCGTACAGGGTGACTCCCGAAAACCAATTTTCTTTGGAACGAAACAGATATTCCATTAAAAATTCCGATAGCATGGTTTCCAGACTGTGATGTCCGGAAATGGCGAGCACATTTTTTTCACCTGTTCCTGCTTTGATGCAAAAAATATTCTGTCCAAGCTCAGATGTGCCGATAGAGAAAAAAGACATCTCTTTTTGAAACACATCCAAACGAATCAGGTCATAAATCAACTCGTGATATGCATACATATTTATTAATCCTCCAATACTGTTAATATAGTTTGTGTAAAAACTCCCATATAAGGGAGATGGCATGCTGTTAAAAAAATAATATCAAATAAATGAAAGGCGGAATTTTTCCGAAACAGGTGATATGATGTCAGAAACCAAAAAAACAGGCTGGCTCATTGTGGGCATTACAGTGATTGCAGCGGTATTAGGCGGACTATTTTCTATGAATTCCTCGGAATTTTATGATACGCTGGTCCGTCCTCCCTTGGCACCGCCATCCATTGTGTTTCCCATTGTGTGGGGTATCTTATATGTATTGATGGCAATCTCTTTGATTGTGTATCTTAAGGCAAATCCCGATGACACCGTCGGTTTTTGGCTCTATGTGGTAAATCTTGTGTTAAATGCACTCTGGCCTCTCTTTTTCTTTGCCTTACAGCAGGTTGGTGTGGCACTGATTGTGCTCATTGCCATGATTTTAGTCAACCTATTGCTTTTGGGAAGACTAAAAGATGTGAAATGGGCGTTTTATTTGTATCTGCCGTATCTTTTGTGGCAACTGTTTGCCCTGTATTTAAACTTCGCCATTGTTCTTTTAAATTAAAAAACTAAAAAAACAAAAAACCAAAAAACGAAGAATCACAAAATAACATACGGATATTGTGCCGTAAACGATTCGTCCCAAAAACAGGCGGAGAAAGTTTACGGCACGGTTTTTATCAAAATACAAGGACTGAAACATCACAGATAACCCTGAAAATCCGCAGAAAAATACAATCACCTCAATCGGATAGCTTTTGGCAAGTAAGGAAAGGCCCGTGGTAATTTCCAAAAAGGTTGCTCCCATGGGGAAGAATCCTGCAGGCAAAGGTGCTTTTTCGAGCAAGTCTATCAGACTTGCAAAGAAACACACAAAAAACAGCAGGGAGACCATTGTCTGTGAGCTTTCACTAACAGACTCCACCAATGCATCCGATATTTTTTGTTTTTTTGGTTCTTTTGGTTCTTTTGGTTCTTTTAGTTCTTTTGATATCTTTGCTGCTCTTTGCTCTTTTGATTTTTCGGCCTGCCACAGCAAGTCAGAATGTTCTGTAGACATTCTTTTCGCAAAAAACCAAAGGATTGTAAGGGATGCCAACAAAAAACTAACATAGATAAGAATGCCAAGAATATGACTATCAAAGAAACCGCCTAAGTAAGACACTGCAAAGCCAAAGCCCGGAATATTGGCAAATATAAACAGCAACGTGTATTCCTGCTTTGTGATACTACCATTATCATATGCAAAAGCAGACAGTCTTGCTCCTGTGGGATAGCCGCAAAACAAAGACGGAATCAGAAGTTCTCTTGCCGGCTCGGATAATGCCCCGATTTTTATTTTTTTGCAAAGGTTGACAAATGCTCCTGTTTTCACTAAAATCCCCGAGATAACAAGATATGGAAAAATACTTGGTACCAACACCCGTTCCCCTAAATTCAATCCGTTTACCACGCCGTTTTTCACTGCGTCGGGAAAGCATAAAAACAAAAAAAGAAGTCCCCATCCTGTCCATTTAGACATAATTTTCACCCATTTTCATAGAATGTTAACACATTATATGGAAAAGCCTTGGGGAATATACGTGGGAAAGGGACAGAATATGAAACGAAAAAAAACGGATAAACATTTTAGTAAAAAACAGAAACAGAATGTTTCGCCGGAGCAGGTGGCGGTTACTCCTAAAAAAAATCTGGCAGAACGGCTGGGCATTTCGTCTGAACTGTTGCTTGGAGAACCGAAAATCACGGTGACGGGCGATTTTTTGGTGGAAATTGTGAATCATAAAGGCATTGTCAGCTTTTCCGATACACAAGTTGAAGTCAACACCAAAAAATATGTGTATAACATTCAGGGAAGCTCTTTAATCATCACGTCCCTTACAGATGAGGAAGTGTCTATTGCGGGGAATGTGGCAAAAATTGAAAAAGTATAGGGGGAATTTTGGTGCTTCGTGCCTATCGGTTTGTGAAAGGGTATCAGTGCTACAAAGCAACGGGAAACCATTTGGAAAAGTTTTTGAATCTGTGCCTTTCTCATAAGCTGTATCTATGGAATATTTGCCGTCCCGATGAAAATACCATGCTTTTCTCGGTTAGTAACCGCGGTGCCAAATTGTTGGACGAATTTGCGAATAAAACGGGAACAAGTCTTTTTATTCAGGAAGGAAAAGGAGTCCCCGTCCTTTTGAAAACCATGAAAAAGCGGACGGTTTTCTGGGTTTCGGCAATGCTTTTTTTGGCAGGGATTTTTGTGGCATCTTCTTTTATCTGGACGGTTACCTTCGATGCTGCGCCCGGTATGGATGTTACTGAGATTCGCTCCTTTTTGGCAGATAACGGACTGGGTGCGGGAAAAATCCGAAAAACGGTGGATACCACCGCAGTTGCCAATCAGATTATTAATCACTTTCCCAAAGTGTTGTGGGCAGGGGTGGAGCTTTCGGGAACCAATCTTAATGTTACCTTAATTCCAAGAACCGACTCTCCGCCAATCATTCCCAAAGATGTGCCTACCAATATTGTGGCAAAAAAAGACGGCTACATTAAAGAGATTTCTGCAGAGAATGGAGATGCTATGGTAAAAGCAGGGGACACGGTGATAAAGGATCAGATTTTAATTTCCGGATTGATTCCAAGTCAAACGGTGGGAAGCCGTTATCTTCATTCCATCGGAAGTATCCGTGCTGTTACCTGGGAAGAAGAAACTTTTGAAAAAAAGCTGTATCTGTATGAAAAAATTCCAACAGGAGAGAACAAAACACATCGGGAACTGGAGCTTCCCTTTGTAAAAATTCCCTTGGATTTTGGGCAAACTATTGACTTTTACAATTATGATAGTATAATAAAAGAAAGGCATTTCCTCTTTCTTTCCTATCGGGAAACCAAATACTCGGAATATTACCTCAAGAAAACAGAACGCACTGAGGAAGAAGCCGTCAAAGAGGCAACTGATGAGTTTTTAAAACAACTCTCCGAGCAGGGAATCGAGGATATTATCACATTAAAAACCGAGTCGGTAAAGCTTTCGGAGGACACTGTGGCAGTTACGGTGTTTGCTGAATGCGAAGAGGAACTTGGTGTTCCAAGAGAAATTAAAAAACCGACCGAGGAATAAAACGAGGTATCTATGGAGAAAGAAATTTTCATAAGCTCGGTGGATGAAGCAATCCGCCTGTTCGGAAATTTTGACGAGAATATTCTGCTCATCGAAAAGGAACTTGGCGTCAGAATTTTTCACAGAAACGGTATTGTGAAAGTCAGCGGAGAAGAGGTTGCCACCACCATGGCAACCGAAGTGCTGGAAGGGTTGATCCAGCGTTTAAAATTTGAAGAATCCTTGGACGAACAGACCGTCCGTTATCTCATCAGTATGGCAAGAGAAGGGAATGTGAAATCGGTTGCCGAAATCGGAGGAAACTGTGTCTGCGTTACCGCGAAAGGAAAACCTATCAAGCCAAAAACCTTAGGGCAGAAGACCTATATTGAAAACATCGAAAAAAACATCATCAACTTAGGAATTGGTCCCGCAGGAACCGGGAAAACCTATCTGGCGGTTGCCTGCGCGGTAACAGCCTTTAAAAACAAAGAGGTTTCCAGAATTATTTTAACCCGTCCTGCCATTGAAGCCGGTGAAAAACTTGGCTTTTTGCCGGGTGATTTGCAATCTAAAATCGATCCGTATTTACGTCCGCTTTATGATGCTCTGTTCGATTGCTTAGGCTCTGATACCTTTACCAAATACTCGGAAAAAGGGTTAATTGAGGTGGCACCGTTAGCTTATATGAGAGGGCGCACTCTGGACGACTGTTTCGTCATTTTGGATGAAGCGCAGAACACCACTCCCGAGCAGATGAAAATGTTTTTAACCCGTATCGGCTTTAACACCAAAGCGGTTATTACCGGCGATATCACTCAGACAGACCTGCCTTTCGGGAAAAAATCCGGCTTAAAAGAAGCTGTTTCCATCTTAAAAAATATCGAGGGCATTTCCATTACCATGCTTTCTCATAAGGACGTTGTTCGTCATCCTCTGGTGCAGAAAATTATTTTAGCAT
>JAZNNT010000074.1:0-12401 GCA_045580405.1 Clostridia bacterium | reverse complement strand
GGTTATGTGTATAACGGTACCGTTAAGAACTTAATTGTTCGGAACTTCTCCTCCGACGGGGAATTCACTCCCACCGGTATCATTGCCACTTATGCAGGCGGTGAATCCACCTTTGAAAACATCAATGTTTTTGACTGTACTCCCCGTGTATATCAAACCGCAGACGGCGGTATTGTGGGATTAAACAGCAGCAATACCGAGAAATGTAAATTAACCTTCCGCAATATTACCGTAGACCAGTCCAACACCATTTCCGCTTTATGGGGAAACTGGGGTCTCGCCGGTGGTAATATTATGGGATGGTTACGCGGAAATCCCGAAAACCAAGTCATTATGGAAAACTGTCACGCAGCTGCTGTGATGGATGTGAATAACGATATCTGTGGTAACTACCATTGGTACTTATACCGTTTTGCAGGTATGTATATCGGAACCATTGAAAACCTGATTACAGATACCGACGGTCGTCTGATTCCGGATTTAAGCGGAATCACCGCAACCAATTGTACTGCAACCTTCGGTAGCTGGAATGAGTACTGGTACTGCGAACTGGTGGAAAACACTATCGCATCCTACACTCACGACCATCAGTTCAGCCGTCTGGACAGAATCAACAATGTATCTGAAATTCAGGACGAAAACGGAAACTGGAACAAGGTTGGTAATTTTGTCATTGCAACCGATGCCACTACCGACAGCGCCGAATGTTTCCATATCAGAAAAGATGCTGAAGGCAATTTCTATGAACATAAACACGAAGATGCCGGATATGAAGATTTCGACTTAAACGGTGACGGCGAGTTAAATGACTTAAAAGAAGACCGTCAGCATTACTATGTTCCCTTCAATCAGCTCTTCAACGGATACGGCGAAGGTATCAAACCGATTTACAATGTAAATTCCATTGCCGGAGAAGCAGATCCCTATCCGAATATTGACATTACCATCGAAGAATCCGATGATATGATTTCGCAGGAAAAATTCCGGGCGAAAGAAATTGATACCATCGCAGAAAATGCAACCGTTTTGGTTGGTGATTTATTTGCTGTAAGCGGTCAGGGCACCGTTGCCGGTGCAACCGTGCAGGTTTATGTATCCCCTGCAGCAGAAGACAGCACCGTAAGTGCAGTTTATACCGCAGACCCCGCTGACTGGGCAAACGGAACCCTGTCCTTCACAGGAACCGGTTTGGCAACCATTACCATTACCGACTACTTCTACTGTGTTCCCACTACCGTTACTGTAACTGTGGAAGCAGAAGCTGTGGAACCGGTTGATAAATTCGTTGCAAACAGCGATTTAACCTTTACTCACACCACCGAAGGCGGAACCATTGAAAAAACCTTAGGTGATATCTTCTCTGCAGTTGACGGTGTTGAAATCGACAGCGCAGCTGTAGAAGTTACCGTGGATAACACCACCGTATGTAATTATGTGAAGAATGACGCAGACTGGACCCAGTCTACCGTAAGCTTTACCGGCACCGGTGCGGTTAACATTACCATTACCGACGGTGACCTTTGCAATGTTGCAACTGCAACAGTGACAGTGACCGAACCGGATGCGGTGCAGAAATTTAACGGCGAGGATAAATCCGAAAAATTGACTTATGGCGCAAACGGTTTAGAAGCTGTAAGCTACACCTTAGGCGAACTGTTTACCGTAGCGGATGGTGTTACTGTTGATACCACTAAGGTTGTTGTTACTATGGGTGATGAAACCGTTGTTGAAGGTGCAGATTGGGCAACTGAAATTGTATCCTTCGATGCAGCCGGTACTTATATTTTAACCATTACCGACAACAATTTCTGTACTCCCACTACCATTACTGTAACCGTGGCAGATGCAGATCCGGTAGAAAAATTTGATGTAGTATTCCCGAATACAAAATCTTATCTCTATCGTGTGGGTAACGAAAATACAGTTGCATTCGGAAAATTATTCCAAGCAAAAGACGGAGTGGACGTTGGTACTGTGGCTGTTACTGTGGAAGCAGTTGACGGCAGTATGGCAGGCGGAAGCTACGATGCTTCTACCAAGAACATCACCTTTACCGGAACCGGCGTGGTAAAAGTAACTGTTACCGATAACTTATACTGTATCCCCACCGAATTATACTTAGAAGTTGTGGATGCAACCAACGTAACCACCGCAACCAGTGCAACCTCCGGCAACATTGTATTGTTACAGGATGCCGGCTTTGGCAGTTTAGAAGTATCCGGCGGTTATACCTTATACGGTAACGGATTCACCTTGACTTGTAGTAGTGACTCGGTAGCAAAAGATATGACCTATAGTTTTGTTAGTCTGAAGAATGGTACCTTAGATAATGTTCAGATTAAATGTCCCAATTTCTCATACGCTATTATGTATGAAAGCAACAAAACGGAATCCGGAAATTACTCTCAAACCGATAACGGAACAACCAGATACGGTAATATCAGAAGTGCAATTGTTTCCGAAGGCAACAGTAAAATCTTAAATTCCTATGTTTCCGGCGGTCGTGCGGCAGTTTATGCAATGAGTGGTTCTTTATTCATTGACAATTCTACCATTGATGGTGGTGCAGCTGCCAATATTCATACCGGAGCTTGTAATCTGACACTGAGAGATATTACCTTAATTCAGGAACCCAAAACAGCAACCGTACACGATACCACTAAAACCCTTATGGGACTTAGTGTGTTAGTGATGTGTGATGGTAGCGGATTGTGTTCACCCATTACTTTAGAAGGTACTTTAACTCAATATGCATGGGCTTGCGAAGATTACAAAACCTATGTTCCTTCTGATGGACAATCAATGGTTAGCATGGTGTTAAAAGAAACTGACTATATTCACCAGATTGCATATGCTGATGGTGTGACAAGAGATTCTCTGAATCTTGGTTTCTTGTTTATGCCTACAGGTTCATCTGCACCGAATGAACCTATAGAAAACGGAATGTTGGTTGACAATCGTAGTGATGTATCAAGCAAACCGTATGGATCTATTTCGGTTAATGCTTCTGCTTATGTTTATTCTTATAACAATAGTAACGGTACGGCTGCTGATGTGGCTACTAAACTCAATTATTCAGCAGAACGACAGGATGTCAGCCGTCCCACGCTGTCCTTTACAGACACCAATGATGCTCGTATCTATGAGACCGCTTTTGATGCAACAACCGGTCGATGGATTTCTTCCTTGAAGGTGGATGTGGATCAGGGAAATTATAGCTTCAGCTTTGATAAGTTAGTAGCACAGAAATATGGTCAGAATTTAAGCTATACTGTAACCACCTCTGATGGAACAGCTGTTGATAAGAGTGCTGTGATTACCCTGAGTGACTCCTCTACAACGGAATATATCTTAACTGTTACAGATGATTTACTTTACGATCAGGACGGACAGAAGCTGGAAGGACAGTCTACCACTCATACTATGGTCTTCCAATTACTTTCTACCAAGACCAGTTTACCGGCACCTGTGTGGAAAAGTACAGAATTGACAGGAACGCCATATATAGTGGTGGATTCTAAAGATAGTGACTGGAACTGTGCAGTGGATGTTTTAACAGGTCTTTCTGTTACATACTGGAGTAAGGCACAAGGTAAAGAAGTTACACTCAACTTTGCAGATATTGATTTGTCAGGAAAGAATGGTACGGTAAACGGAACCAGTAATACTTATACCATTTCGGAAGATGATGAATATACGCTTACAATCACCACAACCGGATTTAAGACTAACGATAACGGCAAACCGGTTGTAGTCAATGGTGAGTTGTATTTCACAGTTTCCAGTAGTTCTAACTATGTTTCTACGAATACTACAAGCAGAACAGTTACGATAAATTATTCGTTTACCGATGCGAATAATAGTGATCCTATTGCAAAAACTTTGAGTCAGACTGTTAATTATTCTGACCACAAAAGTACGCAATACAAGTACAGCGATTTCTGTAATGGTACTTTGACAGTAGCTTCTTGTGTAACGCCCGATACTTTAATTACCTTAGCAGACGGCACTCAGGTTCGTGTGGATTCTTTAACCGGTGATGAAGAATTGCTGGTATGGAATTTAGAAACCGGTGCTTTGGATTCTGCTCCTATTATGTTTGTGGACAGTGAAGAAGAAGCAGAATTTGAAATTGTTCATTTGTACTTCTCCGACGGAACCGATGTAAAAGTAATTGGCGAACACGGTTTCTGGGATTATGACTTAAACCGTTATGTATATCTGGACGAAAATGCAAGCGAATACATCGGCCACACCTTTGCGAAACAGAACGGTGACACTTTAGAAAAAGTACAGCTTACCGATGTTGTGCTGGAAACTGAAGTGACCACTGCATGGAGTCCGGTTACCAAAGGACATTTATGTTACTTTGTAAACGGTATGTTGTCTATGCCCGGTGGTGTTGGCGGTCTGTTCAACATTTTTGAGGTTGATCCCGAAACTATGACTTACGATTATGCTAAGATGGCAGAAGACATCGAAACCTATGGTCTGTATACCTATGAAGAAATGAATGCATTTGCACCCTTATCCGAAGCAATGTTCAACGAAGCAGGCGGTGCATACCTGAAGATTTCTATCGGTAAAGGTAATCTGACCTTAGAAGAATTAACTGCAATGATTAACCGTTATTCCAAATTCTTTGAATAAGATTCATAGAAGGTAATCTAACCCACAAAAAAGCCCTGCAGGGAATCCTGCGGGGCTTTTTGTTTGGGTTTGTCATATAAACGGAACGACATGCAGGTCGTTCCCTACGTTGCTGTTGGGTTCTTCGTTGTCATCCCGAGAGACAACAGATACCCGGAGAATCTTTGTGGGAGAAATCACAATTTTTTTGCTCCGGATAACAAGGTGGGGAAATTTGTTTTGCTTGGGGGGCGAATATCTGCTCGAAAAATGCAAAAAACTTGACAAAATACCCAAAAAAGTGGTACAGTATAAATAAGAATAGATAAAATGGAGTTATGTTTGCGTTTTCTTAGTTTTAAGACATTTTTATTCATCATAGACGATCGAACACTCCGATAAAATCAAAGTGAAAGGGACATCATTTTATGAAGAAGATTCTTTGTGTTTTGACCGCTTTTGTTTTGCTTTTGGGGACGTATTCAGCCCTTGTGGCAACTGCTTCCAATTTGGGAACAGTTGTGTTTTATGATGAAGATGACGAGGTGGCTACTGCTTTGGACGGATGCAGTGAAGTTGCCGCAAAAGTCACCTTTACACCTACCCAAAATAATTCGGCACAGGTGATTGTGTCTCATTATAGCGCAGACGGTAAATTGGTAAAGGTAGAGCCAATTGTCAGTGTGCCTGCCACGGCGGGACAATCGGTTACTTATACCACACCTGCAATTTCGGTAGCCGATACCGATTTATTAAAGGCGTTTTGCTGGGGCAGTACTGACACTTTAGTTCCGTTAACCAATCCCGGCATCATCGAACGTGACCTGTTGGAGGAACTCCCGACAGCCACTGTTACCGAAATCAAAGCAGAAGATGCAGATTTTGCTTTGAACTTCACAGCAGATGAAGTAACTGATGAACAGTTAGCATTCTATGGTGATTGGAAGGCAGACTTTGTATTCACTATGAACAAAGCTGCAACCTTCAATGCAGACGGAACCCGTGATGGATACTTAATCGGCCAGTATGACGAATTTGGCCCCGAATTTGTTAAAATTCCCGCAACCGACTTAGCGGTAAGTGCAAATACACCTGTTTCTATTATGGATGCTGCCGGCTTAACCGTGACTTACAGAGACGTAGTAGAAACCGTAAAAGATTTCGATTGCGGTGTAGACTTTTCCCATGATTTCTTAAAAGAAAATGACGGTTTAGAAGTTTCCTTAGCACTGGTACTGGTAAATCCTGAAAACGGCAATACCTACACCATCGCAGAAAAAGACTTTGATTTCTACTTACCCACCGCAACCGTTACTGAGCTTGACGTGGCTGACATTACCGATGTAGCTTTAACCTTTGCGCTAAACTTCAAAGCAGATCCTTCTACAGAATCTCAGTTGGCAATGTTTGGAGACTGGTATGCAGATTATGAAATTATCATCAATAAAACTGCTACCTTTAATTCAGACGGAACCTGTGACGGCTACCTGGCAGGTCAGTATGATTCCTGGAGTCCTGCTTGGGTAAGTGTGCCCAAAATGGATATCACCTTGACCCCCGGTACTCCCTTAAAAATTATGGAAACCGCGGCAGAAGCCTACGGAAAACCCGGACTCAAATACACTTATCAGGAAGTGTATGACAGAGTAAAAGACTTTGATTGCGGTATTTACTTTATTCCCGAATTTTTAGTTTCTAACCCCGACTTAGAAGTAACTCTGGCACTGAAGATGTATAACCCCAATAACGAAAATGAATCCTTCGTTATTGGCGAAATCTACACTTTCACTCCCGAAACCATTCCTTCCATCGACAAATTTATTGGTAAAGATGTGACTTATACTCACACCTTAGAAACCGCGGAAGCAAATACCGTAACCTATGACTTTGCAGATCTGTTCACCGTAATCGACGGCGTTCCTGTAGATATGGATAACCTGACTGTAACCGGTGCAACCTACGAAGACGGCAAAATCACCTTGGAAGGTTTTGGTGAACATATCATAACCGTAACTGATAACTACTACTGTAATATTGCAACCGCAACCATTACCGTAAATGCACCTGCAGCAGTTACCAAATGGACTGCAAAATCTGATTTGGCTTATGAAACTGAAAAAGGTGTTGCCGTAACGAAAACCTTAGGCGAGCTGTTTGGCGCAAACGGTAATCCGATTAAAGATGCCACCGTGTCTGTAACCGGTGCTTCCTCCTTCACGAAGGGTGCAACCTGGGATAACGGTATTGTAACTTTTAGCGGTGGCGGCACTTATACCGTTACCATTACTGACGGTTTCTACTGTACCGCAACCTCTGCTACCGTAACCGTAACGGAATTAGAGGCTCCCTCAGTGGCAAAATTTGACACCAAGTTTATCAATCACGAAACATATCTCTATCGGGTTGGAAATCAGAACACTGTGGCGCTGGGAAGCATTTTTAAAGCCTTGGACGGAGTTTCTGTTGGCAGTATTGGTGTAGAGGTTACACCGATGGAGAAGACTCCCTCTGTGACACATACCTATACCCCCAATACCGATTGGACCAAATCCACCCTGAAATTTAGCGGCACCGGTGTGGTGAAGGTGACCATTTGCGATGAAGAAAGCATTCCGTATTCTATATTCTTAGAAATTGTGGATGCAAAAAACGTAACAACAGTCACTTCCGCAACTGCCAATAACGTGGTATTATTAAATGATATTTCCGGCGGCTTTAGTGTGTCAAACGGCTATGCTTTTTACGGAAACGGCTTCACCGTGACCTGTTCCGGTACGGGAAATCCCGGCTATAAAAACTTTACCACCGGTTTTGTTACCGTATCCAAGGGCGGTATCTTGGATAATACCAGAATTATCTGCGATATTTTCCCGGAATCCTATCTTTACACCTCAGATGCCGACGGCTATGATTATTTTATGTCTGCGGTGCTTTTAACTGATGATTCCACTGTTTCCAACTGTTATATTTACGGTGCAAGAAACAATATTTATATCGGCGGCGGCAATGCTACTGTAAAAAATACCGTCACCGAATGCGGAAGCTTTGCCAATATTCAGATGATTAAAAGCTCCGATGCCTTTACCGTAACCTTAGAGGATGTTACCACCATTCAGTATATGACCACCTCTCCCTATGATACCTCCAAAAATGTGATGGGATTTGGTGTGGCAGTAGGGGATGCGGATACCAAATCCAACCCCTATATCCGTTTGAAGGGTGACTTCCGCCAGTATAACTGGGTAACGAGTGATTACACCTCTGTTTCCAACAGTTATGCGAAGAGCGTGTTAGAGGTTGCTTTAAAAGAAAGTGCTTATCAGCACACAATAAATGGCAACAACACCGTAAACTTAGGGATTGCGTACATCACTTCTTATCCTGCCAATATCATTGATGAGCGTACCAATCAGGCAGAAATCCCCTATTCCTTAAATAAAGTCAGCTTCTTAGGGGCAACAGGACGGGTATACTCTGTGGCGGCAGGAAGTGCTGTGACTGCGGATTATCGCTACAATCCCGAAACCGATGGTGTGATTCCCTACGATTGCGGTGGTAACGGCTGGTATGAACCGCAGATTCATCCCAATGCTACCTTAGGCGGTCAGTACATTGCCAATACCGACGGTTGCAATCAATATTGCTATATGGATTCCGATACCTTAAAAATTATGATTCCTGCAGGGGAATCCATGGAAATTGATTTTACTAAGATTTTCAATATTGCTAAATATACCGGTCAGGATTTACAAACAAAAATTTCCTGCATTGATGAAAACGGCACCAACATTCCTTTGACAAACGGTAAGCTCACATTTGCCGATGCCAAGGAATACACCGTAACTTATACGTTAACGGATACCATTTTCTATAACGAAAACGGGGAACAGGTTCCGCAAACTGTCACCTACACCAAAAAATTGCCTGTTTCTGTGGCGTTAAAGGATACCTCTACCCCCAATGCGGAATTTGAGTTTGATTCTACCAAGCAGGTCATTTACTACAACAAGGCACTCTTAGGCGATAAAGTTCAGTTTATGCCTTTCTTAGCCGGCTTAAAAATTTACGACTATATGGGCGAAACCCGCTATCTGCGGTTTGACGGTGACGATAATGCCTATCTGAAGGTGGTTTCTGCCACCATTGAAAACTTAAATACCACAGGAGAAGCACAAGGCTACCATATTATCACCGTAAAACTGGTGGACGGCGGCGTGTTAAAAATTGACTTAGACGTAAAGGCTACTTCAGGCGGTTCCACTCATTCCGGTTCCATTAAGACAAACAAAAACATTTTCTATGTAGTCAACGACGGCGGAACTGCCAGCAGCGGTCAGGTTTGGCGTGTATATGACTACGAATTTACCGGTAACAACGGCGTAGTTGTCAATTCCGGAGCCGTGACCTTTGGTACCTCCGGCGTGGATGCGTCAAGTGCTACCAAGCCTACCGGTACCTTTTCTGCTACCGTGTCTGCTACTGTGACCTATGATGCCAACGGTGGTATTTGCGGTCAGGCAGAAGGATATCAGACCAATTATTATACTACCTTGACCTTACCCAATCCCACTCGCTACGGCTATCTGTTTGCCGGTTGGTACACCGCTCCCTACCAGGGCAGTCGTGTAGGCGGTGCAGGAGACAGCTACACACCTTCGGGGGATGTTACCCTATATGCACAGTGGGGTAAGGCTGCAACTGTTACCTTTGATGCGACGGGTGGAAATGTGACTCCCGAAACCGTGGATTATCAGGGCGAACAGATTGTGTTACCTCTGCCCGAAAGAGACGGTTATTGGTTTACCGGCTGGTATGAAGATGAGGCTTGCACCAAGCTCTACGGTATGGACGGCGTGATTCTAAATCCCACCAAAAATACTACTCTTTATGCAGGCTGGAGCCCTGTCTATACTGTGACTTACAACGCTACAGGCGGCAGCGTTACTCCTGCATCGCAGGATTACACGGGAACCGTTCTCACCTTGCCCTTACCCTCTGATGCTGCCCGTGCTTTTGCAGGTTGGTACACCGAAGAAGATGGCGGCACCTTCATCGGTATGGGGGGTGACACTTATCTGCCTACCGCACATATCACCTTATATGCTCATTGGGAAGCACCGTCTGTGGTGACCTATGATGCAAATGGTGGAACCTGCACGGTTTCCTCCGAAACCTATATGGGTGCACCTTTAGTATTGCCCACACCAACTCAAACAGGTTATACCTTCCAGGGCTGGTACACAGCGGTTACCGGCGGAACTAAAGTGGGTGACGCAGGAACGAATTATACACCAAACGGTAGTATCACTTTATATGCACAGTGGGTAAAAACTCCCTATACGATTACGGTTACTACCAGCAATGCAACGATAACAGGTGTTACAAACGGACAGATGGCATACTATGGGGATAGCTTCACTGTCACCGTTTCCTTTAGCCAGAATAACAGCAAATCTTTCAAGGTAACCGACGCAAGCGGAAACACCCTGGTAAGCGAAAGTGCCGCAGGTACTTATACCTTTACCATGCCTGCTTCCAACGTAACGGTATCTGCATCTTCCAGTGGTGGATGCTTTACTGCAGATACCCTCATTACTATGGCAGACGGCAGTAAGAAAGCAGTGAAGGACATTACCTTAGATGATACAATTCTTTCCTATAATTTCTTTACCGGAGAAACCGAAGCAACTAAAGTTGCGTTGCTTGTAAATCACGGGGAAGACACATATCCTGTTGCAAACTTAACCTTCTCCGACGGTACTACCTTAAAAATCATTGCAGACCACGGTGTGTTTGACTATGATTTGAACGAATATGTGTATCTCACTGTGGAGAATATGGGCGAATACATCGGTCATACCTTTGTGAAAATGAACGCTGATGGCTATGAATTGGTTACCTTAGAACAGGCAGAAAAAACTGAGAAAACCACCGTTGCATATTCTCTGACTTCTGCAGGCAACGGAAATGCTTTTGCAGAAGATATGCTTACCATGGCACCTCCCGGAGACTTCTATAACTGGATCGAAATGGGTGAAAAACTCCGTTACGATACCGAAACATTCCAAAAGGATATGGAAACCTACGGTTTATACCCCTACGAAGACTTCAAAGACCTGGTAACTTATGAACAGTTTATCGAATTAAACGGTGCGTACCTAAAGATTCCGGTGGAAAAAGGAATTTTCACTTGGGATTACATTGTGGAACTGATTGGTTTATATGTAAATCCGTAATACAGCTAACTCACAAAAAGCCCTGCAGGATTTCCTGCAGGGCTTTTTGTGTTTTTAGTTTGGATTTACCAAAAAAAGGAACGACACATAGGCCGTTCCCTATTCCGAATATCTGCTTAAAAAAAACAAAAATTCTTGACAAATGTCCTCTTTTTATGATACAGTAGAACTGACAGACTGTATAAAGAAGATTGTCTTTATAATCAGAGAGAAGGATTTCTTTTAAAAATTTGGAAAGGATGTGTCGCGTTTGAAAAAATTTGTGAGTTTAGTTCTTGCTGTTGCAATTGTTACCATGTTGGTTTCATCCTTGGTGCTGAGTGCTCGTGCTAACGACGAAGGCATCGTGTTTTACAATGCCGAAACCAACAAAGTGACAGAAACCTTATTAGGCGTGGACACCGTTTACGCCGAAGCATCTGCTCAGGTTCCTGAAACCGGAACGGTTTATGTTCTGGCAGGGCATTACGAAGAAGGCGGAAAACTTTTAAAAATGGAACCCATTGCCTATGAAAGCGGGACCGTGGGAGATGTTTTAACCGTTACCACCGCTTCTATTACTGTGGGTGATACTGATTATATCAAAGTGTTCTGCTGGACTGATACCGAAAGTATCCGTCCGCTGATTCCCAATGTAACCATTGCGCATGACCGGGTGGAAAAATTTGTGAAGGTATTCCCAAATACTGATACATACCTCTACCGTGTGGGTAATCAGAACAGTGTTGCATTAGGAAAGCTGTTTGCTGCTATCGACGGTGTGGAAATCGGTAATGTGAGTGTTATCGCAGAAGCAGTAGACGGCACCGGTGTGTCCGCTGCCGTAGGCGAAGGCACCGACTGGACCGCAAGAACCGTTTCCTTTACCGGCACCGGTATTGTGAAACTGACCATTTCAGATGATCTGGAAAGCACCAAACCCACCGAGCTATTTTTAGAGGTGGTGGACGCTTATAATACCACCGCTGCCATGAGTGCCACCGACCGTGACATTGTTTTATTAAATAACGTAGGCTTAAGCCAGCAGGTAGTATCCGGCGGACATACCATTTACGGCAACGGCTTCTCTATGACTGCTACCTCTGACCAGGCAGCATTGGACCGTGGTTACGCCTTTATGACTGTAAATAACGGAAACTTAGATAACGTGCGGATTATCGCACCCAATTTCCCCTATCCCATTTTGTATGAGGCCAATAAGAATGACGACCCCACCGAGCCTCAGATTGACGGCACCAAAACCCGTTACTATAATATCAGAAGTGCGGTAATGGTGACCGGCGACTGCACTATTGCCAATTCCTACATTTCCGGCGGTCGTGCGGCACTTTATGTAACTGCAGGGGATACCGTTTTAGATAACACCACCGTATACGGCGGTGCATCCGCAAACATTCATCTGAATGCGGCAAACAGCCTGACCTTACGGGATGTGACCTTAATTCAGGAACCCATTCAGGCAACCGTTCACGATACCACAAAAACCCTGATGGGCTTAAGCTTATTCACCGTTGCAGATTCCGAAGGAAATGCTAC
>JAZNNT010000073.1:0-16954 GCA_045580405.1 Clostridia bacterium | reverse complement strand
TAGGGGCTACAACTCCTTGGCTCACAGAACGACATGGCTACGATCCGACTTCCTGCTGGTATTTTTAGGAAATCTGATAAATCCGGTTGGAACGGCTTTGGGGATGGACGGTGTGATTCTTCTTGCCTTTTTACTGGGGCTTCCTGCCAATGAAATCGTTCTTCCAATCATCCTGATGGCATACACGGGAGCTTCTCTGCTGGCAGAAACAGAAAGTGTTCTCGGCTTGGGGGAAATCCTTCTGGCAAACGGATGGACTACCGTAACCGCTGTATGCACCTTGATTTTTTCCTTATTTCACTGGCCCTGCTCCACCACGCTGATGACCATCAAAAAAGAAACGGGAAGCATCAAATGGACAATTCTATCTGCAATCGTCCCAACCGTAATTGGTGTGGTGCTTTGCCTTTGCATCCGTCTTTTAGCAATCATGTTATAAAAATATGGGAAGATGACATCATCTTCCCATTTTTAACTTAAAACAATTGATATTTTACTTGAATCCGTTGCAATTTTTCCGTCATAGGAATGGCAAGAACCCACAGAAAAAATACCGTGGAAATGCCATGCATCACATCAAACGGAAGCCCCGTTGCCGAATAGGTGAGAAATATTTCCCAACTCAGCGTTCCTTGTGAGAGTAAAGCACTGGCACCATTCATAAAAACCCCGTAAATCAGAAAAGCACAAATGGCACCAAAGGTACACAAAAGCCATCGGGTGCATTTGAGAAATCCGGTCTGAAACAGCATACCGGACAAAAAACCTACAGTTCCGGTTGCAAACATCTGCCAAGGCGTCAGCGGTGTTTGGCCAAAGAAAAAGTTCGACACAAAAGCCGTTATAGCACCTACTAAAAAGCCAGTTTCCGAACCAAAACAAACTCCGGTAATAATCACCAACGCCAACACCGGTTTAAACTGGGGAATCATGGCAAAAGCTGTTCTTCCGGCAACGCCTAATGCACACAGAACGCTGATTAAAACCACTTCCCTTGCCTGGGGTTTTCGTTTTTCAAACAATACAAAAAACGGAAGCATTGCCTCCACGATTACCAGCAGGCTTACCGTATAGTAGCGTTCTTTTCCGAAAACCATTCCACCAAGCCAGACGGTAAGAAAAATTACGAGTAAAGTTATAGGAAGCACCCACAAGCTGACAAGACGAAAGCTTCTTGGTCTACTCAGTTTAACGGAAGACTTCATCCGACGTGAGTCCGATAGCAAAACAGCTGCCAGAAACAGTTCTCCTATTCCAATAATATTTACTAAAAATTCCGGATTCTCTATATACTTTTCTAAAAAAGCCAGTTGTGCAGTCATTTGCAGAAACACAGTCATCACAGACAAACAAAGAAAGAAGATTCCGAACAGTTTTCTTACCAAGCTTTGCTTTTTGAAAGGAATGCGGCTTTGGTGTTTTTTAGTTTGGAACACAGTATCCGAAACCGAAAAATTTCTCTGAGGCTTTTGAGGAGCTTTTTTCCCAAGTGCTAACACCACATCCTCTGCCAGAAGAGCTTTGGGAAGCAGTCCCCTTGCCATACGGTTGGCAGAAGTGGTGTAAAACTGTTTTCCGATGAAAAACTCCCGCGGTTTTCCAACCGATATGATACTGCCGTCAAAAAACATCGCACAACGGCTGGCGTATTCCGCGCAGAACTCAATATCATGAGAAACCATCACCACGGTAACATCACGATCGGTTAATTCTTTTAGAATGTTCGCAAATTCATCTTTTAACAGAGCATCCATCCCTTTGGTAGGCTCATCCAACAGTAAAATATCAGGAGACGTGAGCAAAACCTTGGCAAGTGCCAGTCTTTGCTGTTCCCCACCGGACAAATCGTAAGGGTGAGCATCCAGAAGATGCTTAAGATGAAACAAAACTGTCATCTGCTCCACAGCAGTATTGTCTGTTGACATTTCAGACAATTCTTCCAAAACGGTATTGTGGGAAAACAGACTTTGGGGATCCTGAGGTACTGCACCAATAACCCCATGGTGCAAATCGGGAATGTTATCCAGCGATTGTCCATGCACGGTAACCTTCCCCTGCCAGGGACGATTCAATCCGGACAAGACCGATAAGGCAGTGGTTTTACCGGTACCGTTTCCTCCTAAAATAGCATAAATCTCGCCACGTTTTACTGAAAAATTCAAATGCTTTAAAACATCAGGACTGTTCTTTTCATATCGGAAAAACACATCCTGCACGGAAAGCACTGTGTCGGATTCGCTGCTACAACCGTCAATCGGGATACGGTCAGGATAAAGGGGATATTTTTCTGCATATTCTTCTAATCGGATTCTACCGTCACAAACGGTTAACGGTGCTTGCTCGTTGGGAGCAACCGTTAAAAAAATCCGCATCGGAACAGGTAACGCATGAAACATCCGATGATTGGTCTGATACAACACTTCTGCCACTTCATAGGGTGTTCCGTTGGCAACAAGCATCCCATCATCCATCACCAGTACCCGGTGAGATAAGGGAAACGCTTCCTCCAGACGGTGTTCCGATAAAATTACCGTTGTTCCGAGTTCCCGGTTAATTTTCTCCAGCGTTTTTAAAAATTCACCTGCAGCAATCGGATCCAACTGGGCAGTAGGCTCATCTAAAATTAACACGGAGGGTTCCATCACCATAACCGATGCCAAGCTAAGCAGCTGCTTTTGCCCGCCGGATAATTCACTCACCTTTTTATGAAACCAATGCTCAATTCCGAAAAAGGATGCCATTTCCGCAACTTTGATACGAATCTGCTCGTTTTGAAGTCCCAGGCTTTCCAATCCGAATGCCATCTCGTGCCACACCTTGTCTGTTACAATCTGGCTGTCAGGATTTTGCATCACAAATCCAATGGATGATGCCTGTTCCGTCGGAGTATAAGCAGAAATCGGTTTTTGGCGGAAGAAAACGGTCCCCTCAAGACTGCCTGTAGGTGCCAGCGCAGACTTCAACAGCCTCAGCAGCGTGGTTTTTCCGCATCCGGATTTTCCACAAAGAGTTACAAACTCGCCCTGTTGCACCGTAAAAGAAATATCCCGAAGTGTTTTTTCGCTACGGTTCGGATATGTGAAACTTAACTGTTCGACTGTAAAGAGTGCCATTTTCTCACCTCCCATAATTCCAGAATTGCAGGACTGATACATAACAGCCCATATGAAACGAATAAACTGACATCAAACGTATTGAAGGTTAACATTGTTACCGATGGAAAATACTGAAAGGAAAACCTTCCCAAAAAAGCTCCCGCAAGGGTGTAGCCGCCTACTAATAAAATCCAGATCAAAAGCCAGAAATCACGTTTTCCAAACCGAAATACGGAAAAAGAAGTCCGGCCGGGTAATCCGTATCCACGGGCTTTCATACTGTCGGCCGTTTCCACAGAATTCTCCAATGCCTTGGTAATCATAACAGAAAACAGAGAAATTCCCTCTCTCGCCCGATGAAAAAAGCCTTTTTTCTCAGAGGATAACCCCATACAACGACGAGCATCCCGAATTTTTTTATACTCGTTGATAAAATGCGGAACAAAGCGTAAAGTCATAGAAAAAATCAATGCCAAAGACGGCATACATTTGCCGAATAAATACGTAATTTTATCCTCGGTAATAACTTTGCTAAAACACAGAAACCATCCGATCACACCTACCAGCATCACCCCCTGGGACAAGCCGTAGCAAATGGATTCCAACGTCAGCGGATTTCCGTCAGGCAGGTACTGGATTACCGTGACGCCCCGGTGATTAAACAAAGGATTCACCAAAGCCGTCAGCAAAACCATTGGCAGAAGAAATCCCAGCAGTCCCCGAAATCCCTTTTTTCCTTTCAAAAGAATCCAGTGAAAAAGAGCGCACACCAAAGAAATCATCAGGCAAACCGGGTGCATAAACACCATGGAAAATCCGATGACCAACACAAAATAGATAAAATTCACAAGAGGATGATAGCTCTTAAACTGATTCATCTAATACTCAATGCCCTTTCTGGGGTGCATCCCGTTATCATAAGGATGCTTTATGGAAGAAACCTGGGAAATATAGTCACAGATTTCTGCGATTTTCGAGGATAAACGGTGCCCTGTCAGAACAATTTCCGCGTTGTGGTGCCAATCACTTAAAAATTGAAATAACATTTCTTCCGAAAGATATCCAAAGGAAACAACGTCTAAAATTTCATCCAATACAATCATATCGCAACAAGCATCAATTCCTCTGACTTTCTTTTCAAAAAAATCGGAATATGCTTGGGAAAGCTCCTCTGTTCTTTCAGGGTTTTTATTGTCGTACAGCCGATAGGAAACCGGCGGAATGAAAAGTTGCAAACCGGGAAGTTTTTTTAAAATATTCAATTCGGAGGAAGTGCCATCTTTTAAAAAAGAGACATATACCACTCTCTTTTTGCATCCAAGATATCGGATTGCTGCACCCACCGAAGCGGTGGTTTTCCCCTTACCGTTGCCGAAATAACACTGTATCATTGCAAAAGCTCTCCTGTCTGATTCCCAATTAAAAAAACTGCAGTAACTTCCTTTTTTTGGAAATTACCGCAGCTGAATGTTCCTGCAGTGTATCACAAATGCTTCCCATAGAGAAACAAAACATTTTTCTGTGACATAAACTGGCACAAAAAAATATCAAAGCAGGTTTTGTGGCTCACACCATATAGATTCTTCAACAAAAAATCCGCATTGCTATGCCCTGCCTTCTCAGTTTCCCAATGACCGGTTTTCACCGACGGACACAGCAACTTCGATGCACACACCGACAGTTGATCGCAGAGGATTTGCACCTCTTTCCCTTTCAAGCAGTTACTCCTAATTTTTACAGAGTAACTGCCACTTTGTGTGATAGTTATTAAGTTTTTTATAATTATAACACAGCTCTTTTAAAAAAGCAATAGGTATCTGCTTTTTTATTTATTCACAAAAAAGATAAAACACTTTTTTACCGCACTTGATTTCATAATTTTTATTGACAAGCGACGTACAATGTAATATACTAAAAGTGATAAAAAAGTAATCATAAAAATTGCTTTTTTCTGAAAGGAGATATCAGTATGTTTTGTGAAAATTGCGGCAGAAAACTGGAAGACGGACAGACTACCTGTCCCATCTGTAATGCGTCGGAAGTAGATGCCGACGTAAAACCTGAAACCCAGGAAGTTGTAATAGAATCCGCTCCAGTGGAAGAACCGATTGCTTTTGCGGAAGAACCGGTAGTTTCCGAAGATGATCCCAAAGGAACCTTTTGTTCCAAATGCGGAAAAGCCAACGAAACCGAAAGTCGTTTCTGTGAAGTATGCGGAAATCCGCTCGTAACTGAGGAAGCTCCCAAACAGTCTCAAGAACCTGTGATGCCTGTTTCCGCTCCCAAAAAAGCTCCGAAAAAGCCGATGAAAAAAGCTACCAAAATAATTATCTGTGCAGTACTTGCACTGATTATTGCAGGTTTGGGTGTGATTTGCTTTGCTCATTGGGATTATGTGAAAAATGCAGTAACCAGATTATTTACCTCCCCCGAACAGTACTTAGCAACCGTGGTAGACGAAAATATTGACGATATGACCGGTGGTATTGCAGCGGAACTTGCCAAGTTCGGTAACCAATGGACAGACGGATATTCCGAATCCGGTGAGGTAGAAATTACCATAGGAAACCAGTTTGCTCCCATGCTGGAAGATTTTACCGGGGAAGATATTGCTCCGTATATCGACTGGCTGGATAACATTTCTGTGGTATTAAGAGCTGATATGAAAGACAACAACATCGGCATGGACCAGCAATACAAAATCAACGGTGTGGATCTTTTGAATCTGGATTATCTGATTGACTATGACGATCTGACTTACTATATCGGTTTCCCCGATTACAATCCCACCTACCTGAAATTGGTTATAGCTACCGATGATTACAGCATGCAGCAAATGCAGGATGCATATGCAATAATGACAGACATTCTGGAGTGTATTCCCGACGAAGCAACCACCCAGAGAATTTTGTCCCGCTATGTGAAATGTGTGATGAAAAACTTAGGTTCTGTTTCTGAAACCGAAACCACACTCACCGTGGAAGATGTTTCTCAGAAAGTAACGGTACTGACTGCAGACATCAGCGAACGGGATTTTCTGCAGCTTTGCAAAGCCTTAGTGTCCACCTTAAAGGATGACGGCGACTTAGAACAGGTCATCGAAGGCATGGAATCTATGACCGGCATGTCCTACAGTGACTTTAAAGGAGCAATGGAAATTGCCTTAGAAGAACTGAATCAAGTAGGTTCCACCTCTGATGAAACCGGTATGACTTACCGTTTGTATGTGGATGCCAAAGGAAAACCCGCCGGCGGTGCTTTGGAAATCCAGGGTGTGGACTTTGAATGGTACAATGTGTTCTCCGGAAACAATGCCGGTGCTATGATTTCTGCCAAATTCCCCGGCGGCAATGCAGAATGGTCCGGCACCACACACAACGGTTCCGGTAAATATGCGTTAAAAGTGATGAATATGACCGTTTTGGAATGTCTCACAGAAGGTATTACCAAAGACTATAAGCAAGGCACTGTTACCCTGTTTATAAACGAAGAGTTTGCCTCCATGTCAGAAATAGACGCACTCTCTGACTTCCAGTTAAAACTGTCCTGGAATGTAATTTCCGAAACAGAAGGTACCTCCTCCATCGGTTTATATTACAAAGACGGTTTGTGCATAGATATCACCGCAGCAGAAAAAGTAAACGAAACGGCGGATGTTTCGATTCCCGAAAATACGTTAACTGTTGATATGATGTATCCGGATGAAGAAGCTATGGCAGAATGGCTGGCAAACTTTGATATGGAACAGTTATTCTCCAATCTGCGAAAGATTGGATTACCGGAGGAATTGGTTGCTACGCTGGAAACGGAATACAACAACGCAACCAATCCGGCAGAGCTCTTACCCTACGAAGAATGGCTCTTAACCATGCCGGAAGAAACTTTGGAAATGTTTACCGAGGAAGAATTGCTGGAACTTTACCTCATCTACCTGGAAGGCTTTGAAACACAAATTGCTGTGTCAAAGGAACCGGCTATCGAGTTACCCTAAACAATATCATAAAAACTGACAGGAACTGAGAACAGCATTGTTCTCAGTTCTCTTATCAAAAAGGATTTTAGTATGAAGATTGCATCCATCAAAAAAAGTTATCAGAAAAACTGCATCTTAAAAAACATTACCTTTTCTGCCAAAGATGGTCAGTGTATTGGTATTTTAGGCGGAAACGGAAGCGGAAAATCCACTTTACTGGGTATTCTTGCCGGGATTTTAAAAGCAGATGACGGAAGCTTTACCTATTATGGAGATGACTTACTAAAAGATGCCAAAAAACGTTCCCGTCTTTTAGGATATGTGCCGCAGAACACTCCCCTTTTGGAGGAGCTGTCTGCAAAAGATAATCTGTCTCTTTGGTATGATTCTCATGAACTTACAAAGGAATTGTCTCAAGGAGTTCTCGGTATGCTTGGAATTGGGGATTTTTTAAAAACACCTGTATACAAAATGTCCGGTGGTATGAAAAAACGATTGGCAATTGGCTGTGCTGTTGCCAACAATCCGAAAATACTGCTGCTGGACGAACCCTCCGCCGCTTTGGATTTAATCTGCAAAACCAGGATTTCCAATTATCTGGAGCAGTTTAAAAAGCAAGGCGGAATCATCCTTCTTGCCACTCACGATGTGCAGGAATTACCCCTTTGCGACCAACTGTTTATTCTTAAAAACGGTGTATTAAATCCCTTTGTATACGACGGAAATGTTAACCGATTGGTAGGTCAGTTGTAACGATGGTAAAAAAGTATTTTCGCTTACTATTAAAGCGAGCTTTCAAAATTTTTCCTGCCATTTTACTTGTTACCGTGATTGTGTTGGGATGCCTTGCCACTGCAGGGGGCGTTTTGCTCAAATCCACCTTAACCGGTGAAAAACAGCAGAAAATTTCCATTGGCGTGGTGGGTGATTTAGAAAGCTCCTATCTTGATATTGGCTTATATGCTCTGCAAAATATGGATAGTTCCCGCTTTTATGTGGAACTTGTAAATCTGACGGAGGAGGAAGCCAAAAACGCTCTGGAAGAAAGGACGATTCAGGGCTATATTTTGGTGCCGGAAAACTATATCAACAATTTATATCTTGGTATCAACACACCGGCCAAATACATTACGCTGAACGGCCCGAAAACGTTGGGGGCAATGTTCTCGGAGGAAATTGTAAAAATTGTGTCTGAACTGGTCATAGAATCCCAAAACGGAATGTATTCTATGCAGGATTTGTCGTTGGTATATGACCGTGACGATTATAACGATAACACCAACAGTCTGATGATGTCCTATATGAATTTCATTTTAAACCGTACCGAAATGTACGAGGTGAATGACCTTGGAATTGCAGATTCGCTGTCCTTTGGCGGTTATTATGTGTGCGGAATTGCAACCCTGTTTTTGCTCCTTTGGGGTATTTCCTGCAACCGATTGTTTTCTTCCCGCAATCTTTCATACAACCGTCTTTTGAAGATTTCAGGAATTTCTCCAACAGCACAAGTGCTTTGTGAATACGGTGCGTATGCTGCCATCACCACCTTGATGCTGCTAATTAGTGCGGGAATTTTCGGGATTGTGATTTCCTTTGTGAAGCTACCGGTACCGGAGCTGTTATCAGCAGGGGTTATCGATTGCCTTTGGTTTGTGATTCGACTGATTCCTGCGATTTTAATGATTACCCTGATGCAATACACCTTCTACGAACTGATTCCGAACTTTGTTGGTGCGCTGTTGGCACAGTTTTTTAGTTTTTTGATTTTAGGCTATCTGTCCGGTTGTTTGTATCCCAATTTTTTCTTCCCGGATGTCTTACGGAATCTGATGGAATGTCTACCGGTGGGACTGGCATTTTCGTTTATTAGAAAAACCATGTCAAATGAACTGGTCTTTTCCGATTTCACATGGATTTTAGCCTACATCGGTGGTTTCTTTGCCGTGTCTTCCCTCTGGCGAAAATATCGGATAGCAGGTGATTTTCAATGAAAAAAGTAAAATACTGTGTAACCTGGTTTTATATGCTTGGCAAACGTCTGTTAAGACAATGGAGCTTTGTGGTACTTTTGTGTCTGATTCCCGTAATGATTCCCATAGGAAATATGGCAATGCAACAAGAAAGCGGTCTGATGCGGGTCACACTTTGTCATGAAGGCAGCGATATTATCGCAATAAATATGATAGAATCTCTTACAAAAAAGGATTCCATGGTGTATTTTACCGTAGCAGATTCCAAAGAGGAAGCCAATGCGCTGGTAGCCAACCACAAAACAGATGTTGCCTGGATTTTCCCGGAGGATTTTTCCTACCGCCTGGATCAGTATGCAGCAAATCAATCCAGAAAACCGGTGGTAACAGTTGTTCGTAGAGAATCCAATATGGCGAATCAGATTGTCAATGAAATGCTCTTTTCAACCATGTTTCGTGAATTTTCCTATGACATTTACCGTAACTTCGCAGAAAAACAAATCGTAAACGGCAAAAACGTATCGGAAAAAACAATGGAAGAATTTTATCTGAAATTACCTCAGCAGGATGAGGTGGTTCTCATAGAAAAAGTGGGTGAAACCCAATCAAATACTCAAGTCAATTATCTGAATGCACCTATCAGAGGATTACTGGCAGTAATGGTGCTGTTATGCACCTTGACTGCTGCAATGTATACCGTAAAAGACCGCTCGGAAGGTCGGTTTGACTGGTTAACTCCGCACAAAAGAATGATTCCTGCAATAGGTTCCTGTTTGGCGGCAGCAATTCTTTCCGCGGGTGTAATGTTTGTTTCATTGGCACTTTCTAATCTGACAGAATCTTTTTTTAATGAACTGATTGCAACCTTACTCTTAACAGTCACCGCAACCGGGTTTTCCCTCCTGATTTCCCTCCCATTTTCCTCATACGCAAAATTTGGGGCAATGATGCCGGGAATCCTGATTTTGTCGCTGGTATTGTCCCCTATTTTCTTTAATTTCGTAGAATTGGAAAAGTACTTCCGTCTGTTGCCCATTTACTACTATTTAAACGGTGTTTACGGGGCAAAATATCATCTGTGGGCGTTGAGGTATATTGGAGTAATATATGCCTTGGTATTTGCGGAAAACTTTTTACTCTCCAAACGAATGAAACGAACTGTCATCATGTAAATAAACCATCAAAAAAAGGAGTTGTCTGTGACAACTCCTTTTTTAGTCTTCCAATAAGGATAAAAGTGTTTCGGTATTTTCTTCGCTGTATTCTATTTCAGATGAATATAATCTGGCAAGTTCTAAAATAGATGCTAAGGTAAGCGGTTTATCCTTTTGCATAGATGCCAAAAAAGAAATCATCATGACACCCAATCGGGCAAATAAAATCCGCTCTCCATACCGACCGTCCTCCAAACCACCTGCTAAGTGACGGTAGATAAAATAGCAAAATAACTGCTCTAATGGAAGCTCCCATTCAGTGGATAAAAGGCAAATAGAATCCGCTTGTTTCAACGCTTTTAGTAATTGAATCCAGCCCTCATCCAAGTGTTCCAAGGAAAGAAAAGCATCTGCCCATTCCTGATGGGATTTTTTTGGAAAAGCAATACCGTAATCTTCGCATAGTGATGAAATCCGCTCCGATAACGGCAACCTTCTGTCCCCTATTTTTCTGAAAATATCGTTACGAAACCGGAAGAAGGATGCCTCCTCCTCCGTTAAAATTTCCAACGGTTTTTCCGGCATGGTGAAAGGTTCTTTTTGGGACAAAATTAACCGCGCTGCCTCCTCACAGCAAAGACCCAATCCCACTTCGGTGCAACCCGAAAAAAAGTTGCGGAATCTGGGATGATCGGTACAAATCTGACAGAGGAAATTCTCTCCTTTTTCTAAGATAATATCACAAAGATTTCTCTCGTTTAAAAAAGGACATCTTTCTGCTTCCTTCAAAATGAAATACGGAGTATCTTTCGTGGAAATATTCTGCCGTAATCGATTCCCAAAATTGCCTGAAATTTCTTGATATTTCTCGTAGGTTCCCAAGTCAATATCAATCTCCCAACCAATACAACAGTTATGCCGACAGGCTTCTCCGATGCACTGAAACTTTGGGTAATAAAAAGGATAAAATTCCTTCATTTTTTTCTCCTTTTTTTATCTCAGATAACCGGTTACTTCATAGAATTTTTTACCCATTAATACCGCCTGCTTTACCCTTTCGGAAAAGCTGCTGTAGGTGGGTACAAATTTCACGCTGAACCGGTTGGTGTTCCATCGGAAAACAAAGCGTAAAATAGCATCGGATTCTTCCCTCGTTACCGTTTCAAATAAGGATTGAAATACTAAAATGTTGCTTCCTTCCGGTAATAATTCTTTCAAAGAATTGTCCAGTAACCAGGAGGTTACCACCACGGTGTATTCTCCGAAATATTCTTTGGCTTGTTTGATGGAAGAAGTGACTGCTTCCCTGCTTAATTTTTCGCCTCCGGGGATATAGCACCGTAACACAGTATCCCCTGTTTTGATACCTTTTTCGGGGATGTCCACCATTGACGGTTCCAAAGCAAACTGCAACCTTCCCAACTTTAGAATTTCACCTTTTAAAATCCGCAGAATCCAGTCCATTCTGCCAAGAGCAAGTTCATTTTTCAAATCACTGAAAACATGGGTATAATAAACCAGCTCCGAAAGAGAATTCAATAAAATTTCTTCAGAAATTCCTTTTTCCTGACAGCTTTTTGAAAATTCTTCCGCCATAAAAAGTGCCGACAAAAGATTTCGTTTTCCATCCTGACAGGTTACATCATAAGTAGACGCACAAATGATATCAGAAATGGGAATTTCACGGAGTGCGCGGTAAAACTCCTCGTCAAAATAATGCGGAAATGACAACTTTTTGTACCATTTCTCAATGATTTTCGGAACTTTTGGATTCGTTGCTTTCCAGCCACCCGCATCATCGGGAACGGGAATATCGTGAGAAACAGCAGGTTCTTTCCCTAAAAAACGCATCACGTTATGGTAATAATAATTTTCAAAAATCTCACGGCTGACACCAAATTCCCTCATGAGGTCTCCGTCCGTTTTCAGCCATTTTTCTGTCCACTGCGGCTTATAGTCATACGCAAAGCAATCGGAGCCAAACATCACATTGTGACCGGTATCATATCCACCCACAAACAGCTTATATAACAAGTCTTTTCGGTAAATCAAAGGGGTTCCCGGAGTGGTATCAAAAAACATTTCCGAAGGATTTCCGTGACTTTGGGCATTTAGAAACTGTCCGTATACCGCAAAGCATTCGTCAATCCACGGCCAGGAGCAATGTCCCAACGAAAACCGAAGCCCGGGGATTTTGGATAAAGCTTCCCAGTGAACGGGACGGTTATGCTTGGAAGAATCGGTCCCATCCCACAAAATTCCGGAATGGAAAAATACCGGAACATTCAAGTCTGCAATGATATGAAGGAGGTCCATACACTCCTCTTCATACACATCAAAATCCTTGCAAATCATTTTGAATCCGCAAACGCCGCGGTTCACTGCATCCTTTATTTTTTCGGCTAAATTTTCTTCTTTCGGGTGAATCCAGATAATCGGAAAGATTCTGTCTTCGTAGCCTTTTTGCCAGGCAAAAACCTCCTTGACTCTCTCCTCGAAAGAAAGACCGATTTTAGGATTGGATTCCAACGGCTGAGACGACATCACGCATCCGCCCCAGACGCCTGCTTCTTTCATTTTTTGAATGAGCTGAACAGGATTCGGTGTTGTCCCCCAGGCGTGAATATGCATATCTATAATTTTCATAAAATGCCCCTCGATTTTTAATAGTTTCTAAAAAAATCTTATCACATGGAGCTGTTTTTGTCAATTGCTTCTTTACGAACTCTTGAAAATCCGCCGAAAGGATGATATAATATCGCTATCTCATCATGATATTGGAGGTTTTTATGATAAAAATTATGTTTGTATGTCACGGAAATATCTGCAGAAGTCCCATGGCAGAATTTGTACTAAAAGATATGGTAAAAAAACTGGGAGTTTCTGAAAAATTTCAAATTGCATCCTCCGCTACCAGCCGGGAGGAAATCGGAAATCCCGTCCATCCCGGCACCAGAAAAAAGCTGCAGGAATACGGCATTTCCACTGCCGGCAAATATGCCGTTCAACTGGCAAAACAAGACTACGAAACCTACGATTATATCATCCCCATGGATTCCTGGAATGTGAAAAACATAAACCGCATCATCGGAGCGGATTCTTTGGGAAAAGTGAAGAAACTGTTGGACTTTTCAGAGGGTGGTGATATTGCAGACCCCTGGTACACGGGAAACTTCGACGATACCTATCGGGATGTGGTGTCAGGCTGCCGTGGGTTATTAAAACATTTAGGCATAAAAAAAGAGGCATAAAGCCTCTTTTTTTGTTATCGGTAACAATAGCTTTTTTGGGAATCGGGCAAAAGCTTTTGAATCAGCAAACCGAACTGAAGACGTACCGGGTGTACGTCGAGTGGTGAGGTTTGTTGATAGCAAGAATATTCCTCGCGTTTGAAAGCTTTTTTGTATTCCCTGCTATTTGCAGCCGCAATTTCTCTGGTTAGTTTCTCTGGGGGTAGATAAGGTGTTGTTATCAAAACTGCAAGCGTTGGGAGGGAAAAATTCGTCTACGGGGAAATTGATGTTATCAAACAGGTCGCAGGGGTTATCCTCGGTAGCGCCCACACATTCCTTATCCGGTACGCAAAAATCGTAAACAGGTACTAAAAGCTGCACATTTCGTTCCAGACGAATGATAGAGAACAAGCCTAAGGTGACATACACGTTTTTGTCACGTTCTTCGCCGATAATGTCATCATCAAAGCAGGAACAAATTTCATGAGGCAGACTGGAACAGTCAATTTCACAGCAGCAATGGTGCTGGTGCCGTTCCACAACCTTGGCAGATAACGCAATGGGTTCCACTACTTCCACAATGGCTTCCGGCAAATTGTTTTTCACGGAAAGCTGAATATCCTTTTCATTGGGACGGAATTTGGAGGTAAAGCTTTTAGCCTTTCCTTCGGAGCCAAACAGAATCGCTTTTTTATCAAAGGTGGCTAATCCTTCCACGGTTACCGGACGTCCCACACCTGTGAACACGTCTAAGTAAACCTTGAAGAAATATTTTAAATCCACAGTGTAGAAACCACGGTTAAAGGGCACTTCCTCCACATCGGTGTAAACCCAGATAATTTCCGCCTTTCTCACTTTGATGTTGATGGAGCGGTCAATCAGTTCCTGACCGCAAGGAGTCACATACACTCTGGCATCTACGATACAATCCTTATCCTTGCAGGCATCGTAAACCTTGTCGGTATGAATGCAAACTGCATCACGGATGCTTCCGGTTGCACAATCTTTCGACATATTAAATCCTCCTGATCATTTTGAAATCACAGATAAATCACAACACTTTTGTTCTTTATCTGCGTTCAGTTTATTGTATGAAAATTTTTATCTTTGGTGAATGTTCTCTTATATCGTTGCAATTTTTTTGATAAAACCACAGTAAAAACAGAAATTGTCAATATTTTTGTAAACTTTTTGTAATTTTTTTGTAATAAAGCTGCCACGTATCAAGCACAGCAAAACACCTGATTTTCAAGGGGTTACAGATATCTGTAACCAAATAGCAGCCTTTTGTCCGTGTACCGAGGACAAAAGCAGATTTTAGGGGGTGATAAAAATCAAATTTTTCCTTGCTATTTTTGAAAAAAAGTTGTAAGATAGAAAAGGCGATTACTGTAGGCGCGTACATAAATTGTATAAAAAAAATATTTTATAAAAAACAAAAGAAAGGAGACCCAACATATGAGACTTAAAAAACTTTTATCTCTGCTTCTGACTCTGATGATGGTAGTATCTATGCTTACTATCACTGCATCTCCCGTGTCAGCAGCAAACACCGGTAAGATTAAAAACGTCATCTACATTATTGGTGACGGTGCCGGCATTGAGCCCTTTAAACTTGCCGATGCAGTAAAACAGGCTGGCGGTATTAACTCTGTATACCCCAACACTGTTACACAAACGACAAACAAACTCTTCATCAAGGATTACCTGGTTGCAGGCGTAACCACCAAACCCGCTGGTGCGGACGTTACTGACTCTGCAGCAGCCGGTACTGCTTTAGCAACCGGTCACAAAGCAGGTCTGTACTCTATTGGTGTAGACGCTTACTTAAATCCCAAAGCTAACATTTTGGAAGCTGCAGAACTTGCAGGAAAACGAGTAGGCGTTGTATCCAAATACGAATTTGCTCATGCAACTCCTGCTGCATTCTCTGCTCACTATTTTAACCGTGGAGTTTATCTGCCCTTGTCTGAACAGGCAATTTATCAGGGTTACGATTTAAACTTATCCTCCGGTTTGGCAATTTGTGAGTATAGCAGCGCAAAAACCTTAATTCCGCAGCGCGGATATACTTTCGTAAACAGCAAATCCGATTTGGCTAATGTTGAGAGCGGTGACAAAATCTGGAACAACTTAAACCAGTACACTCACCCCTTTGACATTGAAAAATCTTCTACCGATGCAAGCTTACTGGATATGACCAAAGCTGCTGTTACCGCTTTAGACGGCAGTGATGAAGGCTTTGCAGTTATGATCGAAGCTGCTATGATCGATACCGGCGGACACAACAACAACGCTCTGCAGAACATCGGTGATTACATTGAATGGGATGAAACCTGTAAATGGGCTATTGAATGGGCACAGGCAAAAGGTGACACCATCGTTGTTATGACTGCTGACCATGATACCGGCGGTATGAACATTGTGAATCAGTCCACCGCAGTATCTAACATCAGAAGCGGTGTAGATCCCACTTCTACCGGTGCGGTTACCTGGGATTCTAAAGACCATACCGCAAGAAATGTTCCCCTGTGTATTTATGCTCCCTCCGGCATCACCATGCCCTCCGGTGCAGCATCTACTCCGGGTAGCATAAGCAACTTTACCAACTATGTAATTGACAATACCGCTATTGCTCCCTGGATTGCAGACTGCTTAGGCTTAGACTTAGCAGAAGCTACCGACGAGCTGTTCGTAAACGTTACCTCTCAGGGTAGCATCACTCCCACCACTGATGAAAACGGCGCTACCAACACCAGCGCTACCTTCAAATTCAGCGGTGTTGATGTTTCTATTAAAGCTAACCAGTCTGTTGCTAACATCAACGGCGATAACGTTGACTTAGGCGGTCAGGTTGCTGTTTGGGAACCCTATAACAACAGATTCTACGTTCCCCAGAGATTATTAGACTACATGTCTACCGGTGACTATCCGTTAGTTCCCTTAACCTGGATCGGTAACGTAAAATATCAGGAAGGCTTCAACGGTTACTACGGTGACTTTGCTGCAAATGATGCAGCTTCTTTAACCTTAGCTCCCGGCGAATCTGTATCCTACACCTGGAGTGCTCCTTACACCGGTGTATACGGTATGCAGATTAAATGTGCTTCCATTTCTACTCCCACTACCCTGCGTGCAACCTCCGGTGACTACTACGGTGATTTCTACTTCACCACCACCGGTTGGTCCAACATTGATGCAATGCGTCAGGACCAGGCAATGTACTTCACCGCAGGCAACAATACCATTACAGTAGAAAACGTAGGCGATGCTTCCATCACCATTTCCGAATTTGACTTTGGTCGTCTGGATGCATCCGGCTACGATTCTATGGATTACATTGATTTCTGTAAGAAAACCAGTGACTTAGAAGAAGAAGCAAACAAATTAATCACCACCACTGCAATTACCAAAATGGGTACTGCAGGTACCTTCTGGGGTAATGTTTCCTCTTACGAAGGCGTTACCAATGTTAACGACTCTGCAATCACTATGGATGCAGACGGTTGGGCACTCTTCAATGTACCTG
>JAZNNT010000072.1:0-12569 GCA_045580405.1 Clostridia bacterium | reverse complement strand
TTTTCAATTTCCCATACACTTCTTTCCGTCTGTATTTGGGTGCAAATACTATGTGATACTGACATCTGTAGCTTGAATGTGCTGTGTGTTTGATTTCGTGTGTTGTTTTCTTTAACATTGTTAAAAACCTCCATGATATTTTTTAGTAATGCGGTCGCCAAACCATTTACTATTATATCATGGAGGTTTTTCCTTTGCTAAAGCTTTTTTATCCTCCCCCCAGTAGAACTGGGGGTTTATTTCCACGCCTAAAGGCACCAATAAAAATGGCTTACAGAGTATTCTGTAAGCCATTTTCTTGTTTTTATAAACCGAATTTCTTTTTGAATTTTTCTACACGTCCGCCGGTGTCTACCAGTTTCTGTTTGCCGGTATAGAACGGATGGCATTTTGCACAAATTTCCACGTGCAGGTTTTCCTTGCTGGAGCCGGTTTCATAAACCGCGCCACAAGCACAGGTGATAGTGGTTTTTTTGTAATCCGGATGGATTCCCTGTTTCATTGTGAATACCTCCTTATACTAATTCGATCACAGACATTAAAGCTGCATCGCCACGGCGTTCGAAAGTTTTGATGATTCTGGTGTAACCACCGTTTCTTTCAGCGTATTTCGGAGCGATTTCTTCAAACAGCTTTTTCACAACATCTTCTTTGGTGATAAAAGCCAGCGCCTGTCTTCTTGCATGTAAAGTGTCTTTTTTTGCAAGAGTAATCATTTTTTCAGCTAATGCTCTGGTTTCTTTTGCTCTGGTAACGGTAGTTTCCATTTTACCGTGTTCTAACAGAGCGGTAACAAGATTTCTAAGCATAGCGATTCTATGGTCAGTAGGACGACCTAATTTTCTGGTACCTGCCATTTTGACATAGCCTCCCTTTTTCAATCAATTCCCTTTCGGGTAAGGTTTATTCTTCTTCCTGCGCCAGAGTCAAGCCCAACGCTTCCAGTTTTGCAATGACTTCTTCCATGGATTTTCTACCTAAGTTTCTTACTTTGATCATTTCTTCCTGGGTCTTCTTAGACAGGTCTTCCACATTGTTGATACCTGCTCTCTTCAGACAGTTGTAAGAACGAACGGATAAATCCAAATCTTCGATCGTCATTTCTAAAACTTTTTCTTTGTAGTCTTCTTCTTTTTCTACCATGATATCGCTGTTCTTCGCTTCGTCGGACAAGCCCACGAACAGAGACAGATGCTCGCTCATGATTTTTGCAGCCCAGCCAACTGCTTCGTCAGCAGTTAACACACCGTTGGTCCAAACTTCCAAAGTCAGTTTGTCATGGTCGGTTTTGTTACCTACTCTGGTATTTTCAACAGTTGCATTTACCTTCTTTACAGGAGTATAAATGGAGTCAACCGGAATTGCACCTACCGGCATTGTCGGAGTTTTATTCAGTTCCGAAGGAACATATCCGATACCGTGATCAAACACAATTTCCATATAGAATTTTGCATCTTTATTTAAGGTTGCAATGTGCAGCTCGGGATTTTTAATTTCCACTTCTGCATCCGGTTTAATATCGCCTGCAGTCAGAACACATTCACCGTCTGCTTCTAAAATCACGGTTTTGGGACCGTCACAGAACAGTTTTGCAGCAATATTTTTTACATTCAGAATAATTTCGGTTACGTCTTCCTTCACACCGGGAATGGTGGAGAATTCGTGCACCACACCGTCAATCTTCACGCTGGTGGGAGCAACACCTTCTAAAGAAGACAACAAAATTCTTCTCAAGCTGTTACCAAGGGTAGTACCATATCCCCGATTTAACGGGCTTAAGGAAAATTTAGCATAATCACCGCTGGGTGACCGGTCTAAAAATTCGATATTGGGTTTTTCAATTAAAATCATATTGTGACCCTCCTCACCGAATGGTGTTCAATCTTTAATTCTAACTTTTTGGAGGTTTTTTAGCCTCCTTGGGTCAGCTATACTGACTTGACTGCCTCCTCCGACCAAAAAGCGATCGGAAGAAGCATAAAAGCAAAGTCAATATTTTATTTGGAGTACAACTCAACGATTAAGTGTTCTTCAACTTCCAGATCGATTTCGTCTCTGGTGGGCATTCTCACGATAGAAGCGCTTAAAGCGTTTTTATCTAAAGATAACCACATGGGAACTACTTTGGATTCGGTAGTTTCTAAAACAGCTTTCATCTTTTCAGAGCTGCGGCTCTTATCTTTAATGGTAATGGTGTCTCCTGCCTTCAGTAAGATGGAAGGAATGTTTGCTTTCTGACCGTTCACTTCAAAGTGACCATGTCTAACCAGCTGTCTTGCTTCCGGTCTGGAAGTAGCCCAGCCTAATCTGTAAACGATGTTATCCAGTCTGGATTCTAAGATGATCAGTAAGTTTTCACCGGTAATGCCTGCTTTTTTAACAGCCATTTCGTAGTAGTTTGCAAACTGACCTTCTAACACGCCATAATATCTTCTTGTTTTCTGTTTTTCACGCAGCTGAACGCCGTATTCAGACATTTTCTTTCTTGCCTGACCGTGCTGTCCGGGAGCGTATGCTCTTTTGGACAGTGCACATTTTTCAGAAAAACATCTGGTACCTTTTAAGAAAAGTTTCTGATTTTCTCTTCTGCAAAGACGGCACACTGCACCTGTATATCTTGCCATTTGTTTTGCACCTCCACTTTTATTCTTTGGCATATTGCCAAAATCCTAAATTTCAAATAATAATGTTCTCCAAAAGAGATTATACTCTTCTTCTCTTCGGAGGTCTGCAGCCGTTGTGCGGGATAGGAGTTACATCTTTAATCATGGTAACTTCCAGACCTGCGGTCTGCAGTGCTCTGATTGCTGCTTCTCTACCGGAACCGGGACCTTTTACAAAAACTTCAACAGTTTTTAAGCCATGTTCCATAGCAGCCTTTGCAGCAGTTTCAGCAGCCATCTGTGCAGCAAACGGAGTGTTTTTTCTGGAACCTCTGAAGCCCAGACCACCTGCGGATGCCCAAGAAAGTGCATTACCTGCAACGTCAGTGATGGTTACGATTGTATTGTTGAAAGAAGACTGAATATGAACTGCACCTTTCTCAATGTGCTTCTTTTCTTTTCTTCTTCTGGTTGTTCTTTTAACCGCTTTAGCCATTTGATTTTCTCATTCCTTTCGTGAAAGTGTATCTCTACACTTCGATTCTTTGAGGCAACAGGAAACTTATCCTGCCTGCCGTATGGGAAACCCAAGCAAAAAGATTATTTCTTTTTGTTTGCCATAGTTTTTCTGGGACCTTTTCTGGTTCTTGCATTGGTTTTGGTTCTCTGACCTCTGCAAGGCAGACCTTTTCTGTGTCTGGTTCCTCTGTAACATCCAATTTCAATCAAGCGTTTGATGTCCATTGCAACGTCACGGCGAAGATCACCTTCAACTACATGGTTTTTGTCGATATTATCTCTTAATTTTGCTACTTCGTCATCGGTTAAATCTTTTACTCTGGTGTCAGGATTGATTCCAGTTTCTTTTAAAATTCTTCTGGAAGCAGAAACACCAATTCCGTAGATATAAGTTAAACCGATTTCTACTCTTTTTTCTCTGGGTAAGTCGATACCAGCAATTCTTGCCATTTGAATCTACACCTCCTGATTTTTTCGTGTTTAAATTCGTATGTTTTGTTGACGGTTTCCCGCGAAAACGATTAGTGAAACCGTTTCCCTCTCACGATGAGAGCAGTCGGAAGCTATGCAAACGCACACTCCCTATATCAAGCAAACATTCTGCAAAAAAGACATACAGAGGAACTCTGTACAGCCGCGCCTTTTTCACAAAAGGTTTGTTTTTGCCGCAATGCGGACAAAGTGGCTTGTTTGCGATTAGCCCTGTTTCTGTTTGTGTTTGGGGTTTTCGCAAATTACCATGATATTTCCTTTTCTACGAATAACTTTACATTTTTCGCAGATTTTTTTTACAGACGGTCTTACTTTCATGAGTATTTACCTCCTATTATTTCGCTCTCCATACAATTCTGCCTCTGGTTAAATCATAGGGTGACATTTCCAAAGTTACTTTGTCTCCCGGCAGAATTTTAATGTAGTGCATTCTTAATTTTCCTGAGATATGAGCTAAAATTTTGTGCCCATTTTCTAATTCCACCGTAAACTGAGCATTGGGTAATGCTTCAATTACGGTTCCTTCTAATTCAAGTACATCATCTTTCGGCATAATTTTTACCTCCGTGCAACTGTTATTCTTCTAATTCAGCATCCATAAGAACCCGGATGGATTTCCGAAGTTCTGCGTTGGTAATTTTTTTACCTTCGCTGATTTTTAAAAGCAGACGCTCGTTTAACATCAACGAGGATTTCTCCAAATGCTTCACTTTTTTCTTTTTTGGCTTTTCCAATTTGCGGAGCATTCCGTCTGCAATCAGTACGTAGTTTTGGTCAACGACCTCCACCACCATAAAAATGCGATTCTTATCTCTTCCGCTTAAGGATACAACCAAGTCCGCTATCTGAAACATCCTTGCCCTCCTATAATGTGGTTAAAATAACGGGTTCACCGTCTGTGATAAGAATAGTATTTTCATAATGTGCCGACAGACTTCCGTCCACCGTGCGAATGGTCCAATTGTCCTTGGCATCCTGATAAACAGGGTAACCGCCCAGGTTCACCATGGGTTCCACAGCAATGGTCATCCCCGGCATCAATTTGGGCCCTTTTCCCGCTTTTCCAAAATTCGGGACAGACGGTCCTTCATGCAGATTAGCACCAATGCCGTGTCCTTCCAAATCCCGGACAATAGAAAACCCTTTTCCTTCAATAAATGTCTGAATAGTTTCTGAAATATCACCGACTCTGTTTCCTGCCACAGCCTTTTTCATTCCCAAAAAGAAGCTTTCTCGGGTTGCTTCCACAAGGTCTCTTGCTTGTTGGGAAACTGCTCCGGCAAAAGCAGTATCGGCACAGTCGCCATGATATCCTTTGTAACAAGCGCCGCAATCAATACTGACAATATCGCCTTCTTGGATCACATACTCACCGGGAATACCATGCACCACTTCATTGTTTACCGAAACACAAATGTGCATCGGATAACCGTTATACCGGTAAAAGGAAGGGGTCGCATTACATTTTCTGATAAAGCTTTCTGCAATTTTATCAAGCTCGATTGTCTTGATACCGGGTCTTACTGCCTCAATCGCTTTTTGCAAAGCACCTTTGGTAATCTGACCGGCTTTTTTCATCAGTGTAATTTCTTCTTTACTTTTGATATAAATCATAAACTTACACCCAGCGCCTTTAATACACTTTGTACGGTTTCATCCACACTTTCAGAACCAGGAACCACCTTCAGTAAATTTCTTTCCATAAAGAACTGGATCAGCGGTTCGGTTTCTTTGTGATAAATCTCCAACCGTTTGGAAATAACCTCTGGCCGGTCATCTTCTCTGATTTTCAGACAAGAGCCGCATTCATCACAAACACCGTCCTGTTTCGGCGGATTGTATTGAATATGGTAGGTGGCTCTGCAATGAGGACATTCTCTGCGTCCCTCAAGACGGGAAATGATGGTCTCATTGGGAACATCTAAAAGCACTGCTTTGTCCAACTGAATACCAAAATCAGATAAATGCTCTGCCTGATTGGTGTTTCGCGGAAATCCATCAAGAATGTACCCTTGCTGGCAATCAGGTTCACGCAACCGTTTCACGAGCAATTGGGAAACCATTTCATCTGAGACGAAATTTCCATTGGAAATAAGCTTGTGAATTTCTTTCCCTAAGTCGGAGCCGCTACCAATCTCATCCCGGAGCAATGCTCCGGTTGAGATGGTTGGAATCTGTAATCTTTTTGCTAATTTTCTCGCCATAGTACCTTTGCCGGCACCCGGCGCACCTAATAATGTCAAAATCATTGTCTTGTACCGTAAGGATGTTTTATTCTAAGAAGCCTTTATAATGTCTCATCAACATCTGAGATTCAATCTGTTTTACGGTTTCAATTGCAACGCCTACTACGATGATCAAAGAAGATCCACCGAATGCAAACGCAGGATTGATATGTGACAGCAGCGTGGGCAACACTGCGATTAACGCAATAAAGATTGCACCAATCAAGGTGATTCTGTTTAATACCATACGAATGAAGTCGCTGGTGGGTTTTCCGGGTCTTAAGCCGGGAACAAATCCGCCATTGTTCTTCATGTTGTTGGCAATTTCAACCGGATTAAACTGAAGTTCAGTATAGAAGAAAGTGAACAGAATAATCAAGATGAAATAGATGAGAGAGTACCAGGGACTACCCGGTGAAAATACTTTTAAGAATCCAGCCCAGAATCCGGTAGTTGCACCGCCGAACATCTGTGCGATGGTTGCGGGGAACGCCATGATAGACACAGCGAAGATGATGGGCATTACGCCTGCCATAGCAACTTTAATCGGAACGTGAGAGCTCTGGCCGCCATACATTTTTCTGCCAACAACTCTTTTTGCGTACTGAACAGGAATTCTTCTTTCTGCATTGTTCATCAGAACGATGAAACCAATTACAGCGATAATTACCAGTAATACTGCAGCAATGATAATCCAGTCAGTGCCGGTTGCGCCTGCAACCAAGCCGATAATTCCGGTAGGAGCACCGGAAACGATACCTGCGAAGATGATGATGGAAATACCGTTTCCAACACCCTTTTCGTTGATCTGTTCACCTAACCACATTAAGAATGCGGTACCTGCAGTCAAGGTGAGAACAACTGCAAAGAAGGTTGCAGGTCCTCTGAGCTGTGTATCAGCAACTGCCATATATAAGCCGGCTGCCTGTACAAACGCTAATACGATGGTAACAACACGGGTAATGGTGGCAATTTTCTTCTTACCTTCTTCTCCTTCTTTGGCCATTCTTTCCAAAGCAGGAATTGCAACGGTAAGAAGCTGCATGATAATGGAAGAGTTAATGTACGGGGTGATGCTCATTGCAAAGATAGTTGCCTGTTCCAGAGCATTCCCGGAAATAACGTTTGCCAGACCGAACAGAGTATTGTTATTGCCGCCGAACAGCTGGGATAAAATATTTCTGTCTACAAAGGGAACGGGGATATGCGATCCTAATCTGAAAACGACCAGTAACAGTAAAGTATACAGAATCTTTTTTCTCAGATCCGGAATTTTCCATGCATTTTTTAATATGCTAAACATATTAAATCACCTCAGTCTTTCCACCTAAAGCAGTAATTTTTTCAGCAGCAGCTTTTGAAAATCTTGCAGCTTTTACTGTCAGCTTTTTGGTAAGATCTCCTCTGTTTAAAACAACAATTCCGTCATTGATTTTAGAAATTACGCCGGTTTCTTTTAAAAGTTCCGCAGTAACTTCAGTTCCGTTTTCAAATCTTTCTAAATCGGAAAGATGAATTTCGGTATAGTTTTTCGCAAAGAAATTATGGAAGCCTCTTTTGGGGAGTCTTCTTGCTAACGGCATCTGACCGCCTTCAAAGCCGGGTCTTACACCGCCGCCGGATCTTGCTTTCTGACCTTTATGGCCTTTGCCGGCTTGTTTTCCGTTACCGGAAGCGTGACCTCTACCTTTTCTGTAACGCTCTTTTACGGAACCCGGAGCCGGAGATAATTCGTTTAATCTCATAATATTTACACCTCCGAATAAATTTTAGTTTTAGACTTCTTCACAGTCTACCAGATAAGATACTTTGTTTACCATACCTCTGATCTGAGGTGTATCATTATGGATTTTTTCGTCTCTGATTTTTTTTAAGCCTAATGCGTTTGCAGTCTTAATATGGCTGTCAAGACGACCGATCAGGCTCTTTTTTAAAGTAACTTTTAATTTAGCCATTTTTAAATTACCAAGTGCTAAAACGCTAACGTTTCAAACACATTCCTTTCTTTCGGACTCATCTTTGATGGTTCTGATTCCAACTTCAATCGCAATTATTTCACGATTTCAGCGGGAGTTTTACCTCTTTTATCAGCCACTTCTTTTAAACTCATTAAGCTCTTTAATCCTTCGATGGTAGCAGATACTACGTTTCTGGGATTGTTGGATCTTAAGCATTTGGTTCTGATATCTCTGATGCCTGCCAGTTCCAATACAGCTCTGGCGGGACCACCAGCGATAACGCCGGTACCTTCAGCAGCGGGTTTTAATAACACTCTGCCTGCACCGAATTCACCGATAACTTCATGAGGAATGGTAGTTTTATACAGGGGAATTTCCACCATGTTTTTCTTTGCATCCTCAATACCTTTTCTGATTGCATCCGGAATTTCAGCTGCTTTACCCATACCGCAACCTACCCTACCGTTTTCGTCGCCTACTACAACCAAAGCTGAGAAACGGAAGGTTCTACCACCTTTTACAACTTTAGCAACTCTGTTTAAGGCAACAACTTTTTCTTTAATATCCAGCGTAGCCGGATCAAATTTAGCTTGATTCACGATTGTATTTCCTCCTTATCACTAAAGTGTAATTAGAACTGCAGTCCGCCTTCTCTGGCACCTTCAGCCAAAGCGGCAACGCGTCCGTGGTACAGATAGCCGCCACGGTCGAATACTACAACTTCAATACCTTTGGCTTTTGCTTTTTCTGCAACCAGTAAACCAACTTTCTTTGCTGCTTCAATATTTCCACCCGGATTCTTACCGAATTCAGGGCTTAAAGTAGAAGCGGAAACTAAGGTAACACCTGCAACGTCATCAATAATCTGAGCATAAATGTGATTTAAGCTTCTGAACACATTCAGTCTCGGTTTCTGTGCAGTGCCTTTAATATTATTTCTGATTCTGTAATGTCTTTTTACTCTGGCAACATTACTGTTTTGCTTTTTAACCACTGTTTATTCACTCCTTTAATCAATCTGATAAAACAGCTAATAAAAACAATCACAAGATTATTTTTTCTTAGCGCCGGTTTTACCTTCTTTTCTGATAATAACTTCATCAACGTATTTAATACCTTTACCTTTGTAGGGTTCCGGAGGTCTTTTTTCACGGATATTGGCAGCGAACTGACCAACTTTCTGTTTGTCGGGACCTTTTACGATGATTTTATTCGGTGTGGGGCAATCCAGGGTGATACCGTCACGTTCTTCCATCTCAACCTGATGAGAATAACCTAAGTTCATAACGATTTTGTTGCCCTGTTTTGCAACTCTGTAACCAACACCGTTAACTTCCAGTTCTTTGGAGAAGCCGGAGGTAACACCGGTAATCATATTGGAAAGGATGGTACGAGTTAAACCGTGTAAGGATCTATGTGCTTTTTCATCACTGGGTCTGGTTACGGTCAGCTCATTGTTTTCCAATTTCAGGACCATGTCCTTGTTGAACTTCTGTTCCAAAGTTCCTAAGGGACCTTTTACAGTTACTAAATTTTCAGCGCCGATTGTTACAGTTACTCCATTCGGTACGGAGATCGGCATTTTACCAATTCTAGACATCTTTTATCCCTCCATTACCAAATATAAGCGAGAATTTCGCCGCCGACATTTTCCTGTCTTGCTTTTTTATCGGTCATGATTCCTTTGGAAGTGGAAACCAACGCGATACCCAGGCCTTTTAATACTTTCGGCAGTTCTTCGCTCTTCGCGTAAACTCTGAGACCCGGTTTTGAAATTCTTCTCAAACCATTAATTGTTTTAGTTTTGTTTGCACCGTATTTCAGGGTGATTCTGATGATGCCCTGAGTGCTGTTGTCAATCAGCTGGAAATTCTTAATGTAGCCTTCTTCTAAAAGAATCTCAGCGATTGCCTTTTTCATATTAGATGCGGGAACATCCACGGTATCGTGTTTTGCTGTACCTGCATTTCTAATTCTTGTAAGCATATCTGCAATAGGATCTGTGATCTGCATTGTATAGCCTCCTTTTTTTGGGTATTGTTTATCACGCCGAGGTGATACGACTTACCTAAAACCTTGTTCTTAATTCTTTGGGAGTCTCCCTTAGGGGAAAACTCATCTGCCCCATCGGGCAATTACAGTCTTTCGCCTGCAAAAACCAATTTTACCAGCTTGCTTTCTTTACGCCGGGAATCTGACCTTTGTATGCCAGTTCTCTGAAGCAAATACGGCAAATACCATATTTTCTCAGATAAGCATGAGGTCTGCCGCAGATTTTGCATCTGTTGTATTCTCTGGTGCTGAACTTCTGGGGTTTCTGCTGCTTATTAATCATAGATTTTTTAGCCATTTGTTTCCATTTCCTTTCACTTTACTCTTGTGTTTTTGGAATCTTCAGAAATCCGATTACGCTTTGATGAAGGGTGCGCCCATCAGAGTCAGTAATTCTTTTGCTTCTTCGTCAGTTTTTGCGGTAGTAACGAAAGCAATATCCATACCTCTGATTTTTTCAACCTTATCGTATTCGATTTCCGGGAAAATCAGCTGTTCTTTGATACCGAAAGCATAGTTGCCGCGGCCGTCAAAGGAGTTTGCGCTAATACCTCTGAAGTCTCTTACACGGGGAAGAGCGATGCAGAATAATCTTTCGATAAATTCATACATTCTTTCGCCACGTAAGGTAACTTTACATCCGATGTTCATGCCTTCTCTTAATTTGAAGTTAGAAACGGATTTTTTTGCTTTGGTCAGAACTGCTTTCTGGCCGGTAATTAAGGTTAAGTCTGCAGCAGCGCTTTCTAACGCTTTTGCATTGTCTTTTGCTTCACCAACACCGATGTTTACAACAACTTTGTCGATTTTCGGAATCTGCATTACAGATTTGTATCCGAATTTGCTCATCAGGGCAGGTGCAACTTCGTTTTTATATAAATTAGCTAAATTAGACATAATCGTTGTTTACCTCCCTTTCTTATTCGCCTAAAGTTTCATTGCATTTTTTGCAATATCTTACTTTTTTGCCGTTGTCTAAGATTTTCTTACCGGTTCTTGCTGCTTTACCGCATTTGGGGCAAACGAGCATTACTTTGGAAGCATAGATCGGGCTTTCCTGTTTTACAATACCACCGGTCTGACCCTGAGCTTTGGGTTTGGTGTGTTTGGTAGCAATGTTAACGCCTTCTACGATAACTTTACCTGCTTTGGGGTTTACTACCAGAACTTTACCTTTTTTGCCTTTGTCTTTACCGGAAATAACCACTACGCGGTCATCTTTTCTTACATTAACTTTCTTGTACATTTTCGTTACCTCCCTTACAATACTTCAGGAGCCAAGGATAAAATTTTGGAATATTCCTTGTCACGAAGCTCTCTTGCAACAGGGCCAAAAATACGAGTTCCTCTCGGATTTTTGTCATCTTTAATAATTACAGCTGCGTTTTCGTCGAATCTGATATAGGTTCCATCCTGACGGCGAACACCTTTCACGCTTCTAACGATAACAGCTTTTACAACGTCACCTTTTTTCACAACTCCGCCGGGTGTTGCTTTTTTGACAGTAGCTACAACTACATCGCCGATGTTAGCGTATCTTTTTTTGGATCCGCCCAGAACTCTGATTGCCAGCAGTTCTTTTGCACCGGTGTTATCAGCTACTTTCATTCTGCTTTCTTGCTGAATCATCGTAATCCTCCTCTGCTTACTGACATATGTCGCAAGCGTTTTTATTAACGGTATTACTACCGCAGAAACAATCTTATTTTGCTTTTTCAACGATTTTTGTAAGTCTCCATCTTTTGTCTTTGGATAACGGTCTGGTTTCCATGATTTCAACTCTGTCGCCGATGTTACATTCGTTATTTTCATCATGTGCTTTGAACTTAATGGTTCTTTTGATGATTTTTTTGTAAATCGGATGCTTTACAGAATCTTCGATCTTAACAACGATGGTTTTATCCATTTTGTCGCTTACAACTTCGCCGATTCTAACTTTTCTAAAGCCTCTTTCGGACATGATTTAGTTCCTCCATTTCCGCCCTTCGCCAAAACTTTGGGATGAGCGATTCTAAACCTCACGGGAAAATTATTGGTTGATTCCCAGTTCTCTTTCTTTTAATACAGTCTTGATTTTCGCGATGGTTTTTTTAACTTCTTTCATTCTCATGGGGTTATCAAGCTGGTTGGTGGCATGTTGAAATCTTAAGTTAAAAAGCTCAATTTTCAGCTCAGCGAGTTTCTGATTAAGCTCCTTATCCGCTAAATCTCTAATATTCTTAATCTTCATCGCTTTCTACCTCCACTTCTTTTTCACGCAGGATAAACTTGGTCTTTACAGACAGTTTGTGCTGCGCAAGTCTCATAGCTTCTCTGGCAGTAGCTTCGTCTACACCGGAAAGTTCAAATAATACTCTACCCGGTTTTACAACTGCTACCCAGTATTCGGGAGAACCTTTACCGCTACCCATACGAGTTTCAGCAGGTTTTTCGGTTACGGGTTTATCAGGGAAAATTTTAATCCAAACTTTACCGCCTCTTTTGATGTAACGGTTGATTGCAATACGGGCAGCTTCAATCTGGTTACCGGTGATCCAGCCGGGTTCGGTAGCCTGAATACCGTAATCGCCGTAAGTTACTTTGTTACCTCTTAAAGCTTTACCGGTCATTCTGCCTCTGAATTGTTTTCTTCTTTTTACTCTTTTAGGCATTAACATAGCTTATTTTCCTCCCTCTTGAGTATTTTTTTTCGCATTTTTGCTTTCAGGAAGAATTTCACC
>JAZNNT010000071.1:0-2078 GCA_045580405.1 Clostridia bacterium | reverse complement strand
GGATAACCGTTCATATTACGCCTCCTTAAACCATAATTCTGCTACCAGACGATACTTAATATCTCGTTTGGTTTTGATTTGAATTTCATATAGAAGATCTTTACTTAATTTCATTTTTGAAATGCAACCATCTTGAATTTTATACTTCTTCCAACCATCTGTTGCAGAAATCAGCAAATCTGCGATTGAATTATCTATTTTATCATCAGAGTTTATAGATTTAATGCGGAATTCGCAATCCTTCATATCGTTTTTGACTTTAAAACGCAACAGATATCCGCCTTCGTTTTTTACAAGAACCGGACCGAGTGCATAAGCGTCATAAAATTTCTCGGCTTTTTCTTTTCGTTTTTTAGGTTCTGGATTAGGATTAGGATCATGGGTAGGTGTTGGCGTCGGATCTGGATCAGGATTAGGATCGGCGGGTTTTCTTTTCTTTTTCTTATTAACCCTATTGCGCTTAATTTTTGCCTTGGAATCACTCTTGGTGATTTTAGGTGTAAATCCAGGTACAGCTAAAATTTCGTTCAATCCTTCAATTTTCTGATCTTCGCCATCATCAATCTGCGTTTGCTCCAAAATATACTTCTTAATTGCTTTATGAATAGCAGTGTGAGCACTTATTGCTTCATCGTCGTAATCAATATTAGGATCATCTGTAACAAAGGCATCATGAGCTGCGTTTTCGAGAGAAGAGAGCAGTTCATTTAATTCGTCGCCCTCGATGACTGCAATAGCAGAAAATGCTTTGTCCGCACTGCTGATATAGCTTTCACAAATTTTCATTCCGTGGTTGCGGACAATCGTATAATATTTCTTATTAGCTTCACTTACTGCTTCGAAATACAGTCTGATTTTACCAATTTCTCTGCTATATCTTTTAACGGGTAAAAATACCGGTTCCTCAGCATAAATGCGTAGCAAATCATTCATCGAGTTCTTCAATGCACCAGTAGGGGTATAGTACGTTTGAAAAACCTTATCCATATTGCCGCTGTGGATCTCTTTTCCAAATACCGTAACTTTCAGTTTTCCTTCTTTTATGGCAACAAAGAAATTCTCATAAATTGAGCTGATAATAACTCTTTGAATTTCGGTTTCTGTTCCGTATGCGTTAACGCCAACCATAATTACGTCTGTGCCATACTTATTTTTACGTGCAAAATACGGGTGAACAGAATCTACTTCTTCATTACAAAGGGGAAGTATTTTATCAAACGGGGATGTATAAAAAAGATTTTCTTTACCAAACCAGCCATCCGGACATTTCCATACATCGTTGTCATCCTTCCAACTGATAAGTGCAGTTTTACCTTGAACCAGCAAATCGCTATGATTTACGCCATTAACTTCGTATTTGTTCTTTGTGGCGTAAAAAACAGTATTGCACGCGCTAACAATAAAGGGTACTTTTTTACCAACACCGTGGCTGCCTGCGGAGCCGGCTCGTTGCTTTTTTGTTATACCTTCATCAAACACCAAAGCGCCCCAGGCTTCATTACGACCCGTTTTTACGCCGATTGTATTCGTATCTGACACTTTTAAGCAGTAAACGTAAGGTTTACTTAATATCTCAACGCCCTTTTTATAAACTTGTTTTGTTTGTTTATTAGCGGCGGTTTCAGCGCATTTTTCTAAAACAGATTTTGTGAAACGACCACCGGGAATATCATCGAGAGTAAGGTTTTTATTTAAATCAAAGACAACTTCAACGGGTTGATCCTGATCATCTCGAGCATCAAGTGAATTCTGAATTATTTCGCGCGAAAAGGAAGTCCAGCGATCTATACTGAACTTGGAATCGGCAAATTTATCTACCGAACGATTAGATTGGCTGGATTCATCGCTAAAATGCCATTTAAACTCCATAGTGCACCTCACAATTTAAACTTTGTGTTTTTCTGGGACGAGCTATACGTTCTTTCGAGATCAGCAACAGCCGCCTTAAGAGTTTTTATAATTTTAGCAGCATCTGCTTCGGTATAGTCGTAATTGCTGGTATTTGCAAGGTTCCCTAACAGACTAATACCTTTAAGAACATTCTCCATTCTCTTTTCTGTCAATCTAACAAATTTATC
>JAZNNT010000070.1:0-8700 GCA_045580405.1 Clostridia bacterium | reverse complement strand
TCGGGAATGGTCATAAAATAACGGGTGATGTCTTTATGGGTAACGGTTACGGGTCCGCCGTGTTGAATCTGCCGTTTAAACAGCGGAATAACCGAGCCGTTGGAGCCTAACACATTTCCAAAACGCACTGCCACAAAGTCTGTTTCCGAAATAGACTGAATAGACTGGGTAATCATTTCGCAGATACGTTTGGTAGCACCCATAATATTGGTGGGATTTACCGCTTTATCGGTGGAAATCAGCACAAATTTTTCTACTTGATATTTATGTGCGGTCAGAGCAGTGTTGTAAGTGCCGAATACATTATTTTTGATTGCCTCCTGAGGGCTTTTTTCCATTAGCGGAACATGTTTATGTGCTGCCGCATGAAAGACCAGCTGGGGACGGTAAAAGTCAAATAATTCGTCTAAGCGTTTCTGGTCACGCACCGAGGCGATGATGGTGTCTAAGGGTAAATCGGGGTACTGATAACGAAGCTCCTGCTGAAGATCATAAGCATTGTTTTCGTAGCAGTCCACCACAACCAGTCTTTCGGGATTATATTTTGCAATCTGACGGCATAGCTCGGAACCGATGGAGCCGCCGCCTCCGGTTACCAGTACAGTTTTGCCTTCAATCTGAGCTTGTAAACTTTGGTTATCCAGGTGAATGGGGTCACGTTCCAGCAAGTCCTCGATTTCCACGTCACGAATAGAGTTGGTGGAAACAGGCTGTCTATCGGCCATAGATTCTCCGATGCCGGGTAAGATTTTAATTTTACAACCGGTTTCGCTGCAGATGGAAAGAATTTTCTGCAGATTGTTTTGATTGGCAGAAGGAATCGCAATGATAATCACTTCTACGTTTTGTTCCTTTGCTACCTGGAGAATATCCTTTCTGGAACCAAACACACGGTATCCGTGAATGGAACGGCCCACTTTTTCAGGATTGTCGTCTATAATGCCGACAACGCTATACAAATGATTCTGATTTCTTTGAATATCCTCAATCAGAAGCTTTGCAGCAGAGCCGCCGCCAATGATTAAGGTGTTGGCACCCTCCCGGCTTTTGCGGGGTAAGTCCGTTACGGAAAGAATCATACGGATTACCACACGGATGATTATAATCATAATCACACTTAAAAAGTCAAAGATAAACATCACCTTGTGAGACAGCACAAAGCTCGGCCAGAAGATTTTTCCTATAAAAACAGGTGCCACACCAATGCCGAAATACGCCATTGTTCTTGCGTATTCTCTTAAACTGCCGTATTTCCACAGGGTATTGTAGCACCGTCCTGCAATCAGGGAGATGGTGGTGCACGCAGCAGTTAATAAAACGGTGTTGAAGGTTTGATCCACAATTTCCTGAGGGACACCCTCATCAAAGCGGATGATAATAAAGGCAAGGTAGGCAAACACCATGCAGACATAGTCCGCAAAAATCAGACTGTATTTTTTGTATTTTTTGAAAAAGTCCATCGGTCGTTTCCTTCTTTCACAAGGTTTTTACGCGGTAGGATGTTTTGATAGAATACGATATTATACAATATTATCATACTATACAATCCAATAAAAGTCAAGCAAAAACTCGCCGTTTTGATTGAAAAATCTCTCTTTTTCCAATCCTTGGGAGAATCCGGAGAGGAAGGAAGAAGAAATCGGAAAACTCGGAGGTAAAATCTGTTTAAAAATCGAGAAATCGGTTGACATTTGGGCAAATTGGTGCTATAATAGATGCGGAATATTGTCTTTTATTGTATGATAAATCTTAGTTCCCAGAAAGGAAGCAAGAGGTATGGAACGGAATTTTACCGTCAACGAGATTATCACAATTCTGTTAAAACGGTTGTGGCTGATTGTGGCTATGGCTTTGGTGGGAGGGTTGATTGCTTTCTCCTATTCTCAGTATGTTTTACCGAAAAAATATACTGCCAAGGTTGCTCTTTACGTGTATAACGAAAAGAGTGACATGGTGAATCAGGGACTGAACGTGAACGACTTTAACCTGTCCGCCAGATTGGTCAATACCTATATGGTTATCTTAAAAAGTGATACGGTGTTGGATACCGTTTCCTCTAAAATCAGCAGACTGGGGTTAAACTACACTGCCAGTGAGCTTCGTGGCATGATTTCCTCCAATGTTCTGGAGGAAACGGAAGTGTTTGAGGTTGCTGTTTCCTGTGAAAATCCTGAGCATTCCAAAACCATTGCCGATGCGATTGAGCAGGTAGCACCCGACGAAATTATCCGTGTGGTTCGTGCCGGTGCGGTGGAAACTGTGGATAAGGCATCTCTGCCCACCAAACCCAGCTCCCCCAATGTTTCTCAGAACACGATTATCGGAATTTTAATCGGACTGGTGCTGGCTTGCGGTATGGCATTTGTGTTTGAGCTGATGAATACCTCCGTTAAATCCAAGGAAGAACTTTCCGAGCAGTACAAACTGCCCGTGCTTTCCGTAATTCCCAACCTGCAGAGCGAAGGCTCTTCTCACGGCCGTTATGGTGGCAGATACGGCTATCGGTATAGTTACCATTACAGTTACGGCTACGGCTCCAATTATCAGTCTGAGCCTGAAAATCCGGGAAAGGGAGGGAACTAAATTATGAAAAAATTCAATAATCATACCTTCGGTTCTCTGTTTCGTTCCCGCAAAGCTGCAGAACAGCCCCGTACCTCTCATCGTTCTACCCATCTGATTGACGATAAAACCAATTTCAATGTCCGTGAGGCATATAAAATCGGCAGAACCAACATCCGTTTTGCGCTGCCCGAGGAAGAAAGCAGCACCATTATTGTAACCAGCTCCTGGCCCATGGAAGGGAAAACCACCAACTGCATCAATTTAGCAATTGCTTTTGCGCAGACCGGTGAAAAAACCCTGCTGATTGACTGTGACCTAAGAAAGCCCCGTATTGCGAAGGTGTTTGGCATTGCTTCCAAAATGGGGTTATCCAATGCACTGCGTAATTTCTGCTCTGTGAAAGAGGCGATTCACGCTACCCAGTATGAAAATTTATCCGTAATGCCCTCCGGGCATATCCCTCCCAACCCTGCAGAGCTTCTTTCTTCCAACGAAATGCAGGATATGTTAAACGGGTTAAAGAAGGAATACCGCTATATTTTAATTGATACTCCTCCGGTAAACCTGTTGGCAGATGCCTTGCTTTTAGCAAGTCATGCCTCCGGTACCGTTATGGTTGCCCGTCAGGGTGTAACTGACCATAAGTCCCTGCAGGAAGCATTGGAAAAACTGAAGTTTTCCGGTGCAAAGGTATTAGGCTTCCTCTTAAATGACGCTATGGAAGACGGTGGTTCTTACTATCGTTATAACATGGGTTACGGCAGATACGGTTATTACAAGCGCCGTTACTACAGTAACTACGGAAGCTCCTATGAATATTCCGATAAAAAGACTGCCCGTACTCAGGAAAAAGCTGAGTTACTCAAGAAAATCAGACAGGGCGGTCAGGTCAACGCCGGCGAAAAAACGGCTGTGAAGAAAAAGAAATAGCATTTCCCTTTTGATACTAACAATCGGAAAGCAGGTGACAGCGTGCTGAAATACGTGGACGTACACTCTCATATTCTCCATCGGCTGGATGACGGACCCGAGCATATTGAGACTTCGCTCAAAATGTTGGAGGAGGAATATCGCCAGAATGTGGAAACCGTAATTCTGACCCCTCATTTTAAGGATGCAGAACACACGTCGATTGACGAATTTATCCGCAGACGAAACAAAAGAGCAGAAGAACTGCGGACGTATGCCCGGGAGCAGAACGTGGCGATTCCAACATTTCGTCTGGGTGCGGAGGTAGCGTTAAACTGCGATCTTTCCGAGATTCCCGGCATTGAAAAGCTGGCAATTGAAGGCACTCGTTATATTTTAGTGGAAATGCCGTATTCTGCCTGGTATGACTGGATGTTTGATTCTCTTTATGCCCTGATTGCACACTGCAATCTGATTCCCGTGATTGCCCATGTGGAACGTTACCCGCATGTGGACAGGAAAAAGCTTGCCAAGCTTGCAACAATGGACGTATATTTTCAAATTAACGTAGAATCCGTGTTGGATCGGTCCATGCGTAAATATGTCACCAAAATGATTGAGAAAGATGCCATTCATCTTTTGGGAAGCGATTGTCATAATCAGTCTGAACGTGTTCCCAATTTGGCAGAAGGGTATGAATATCTCAACAAAAAAGTGTCCGGCGAATTTGCACACTACCTTAATGTTAACGCTCATTTGTTGTTAGACAACGAATATATCGAAAAATATGCCAGTAACTATTATCAAGCGGAGTCGGAAGGCTTTTTCCGACGGTTTTTCCGATAAGAAAGAGGAGTTATTATGAAATTAAAAGACGGCTTTATGCTCAAAGAAGTGGCAGGCAGCTATATTGTAATTCCCGTGGGGCAGATAGACTTCACCGCAATGATTACCGTGAACGAAACCGGTGCTTTTTTGTGGCAGCTTTTAGGGGATGACTGCGATATGGCGCATCTGGTTGCAAAAATGACTGCAGAATACGATATTGACGAAGCAACCGCACAGCGGGATATCGAAGCATTTTTAAAAATTTTAACCGACAACAATTTAATGGAATAATATGATGGAATCCACAAGAAAAATTGCTGATGTTACTGTGATTGGAGCAGTCACGGAGGAAGCTCTCCGCCGTGGAGACACCGTCCGTCTTACGGTAACGGGGAACAGTATGTATCCCTTGTTTCATACCAGACGGGACACGGTTACCCTGTCTCCGGCAAACAACATCCGAAAATATGACATCACCTTTCATAAGCGGGATGACGGCAGATATATTCTGCATCGGGTGCTGAAAATCAGAAAAGACGGCACCTACCTGATTGCAGGTGATAATGAATTAAAAACCGAACCTCCCGTGCGACGGGAACAGATACTGGGTGTGGTTACCGAGTTTACCCGTTGGGGGAAAACAAAAAAACCAAAAGGTATTCGATACTGGTTATATGTCCGTATCTGGCATCTTCTGATGCCGTGGCGCTGGAAAATTGTAAATTTCCGGTTGCGACATGCCAGAGAAAAACGTGGAGAACACTAACATGAAGAAGAACAGTCAACTCAAATGGCTTTTAAAAAGAACCGGCGCCAAAATGTATTGGAAGCTGGCTCCTTTAACCTTGCTTGGAGTTGTAATGTCTTATATCGGCGTGCGGTTTGCCATTGTGTCTAAAGACCTTTTAGACATTGCTTCGCATACCGTGGAGGGAGACTTAACCGCTCAGATTATCCGATTGGTTTGGATGCTGGTTCTTCTGTTGGCAAGTCAGACCTTCTATTCTTTATATAATGCAAGAGTCAGCGGGCAGTACGGCATCCGATTAAAAGAACATGTGTTTCGCACCTGTTTGGAGCGGGACTGGCAGGAAATCGGCAGCATCCACTCCGGAGAATTGATTAACCGCATTCATTCCGACGTTAATGTCATTGTCACGGGTGTGATGCTTTTGGTACCCAATCTGGTATCCCTGTTGGTACGGATTGTGTTAAGCTTTTACGAAATGTTCCGTCTGGACAGTCTGTTGGCACTGATTTGCTTGATTTTGGCACCCTTTATCTTGCTGGCAGCCCGTCTGTATTCCTCCCGGATGAAAAAGCTTCACAAAAAATGTATGGAAACAGACGGCAAAACCAAATCCTTTATGCAGGAAATTCTGCAGAATCTTTTAGTGATCAAAGCATACCGCGTGGAGGATGCGGTGGTGGAAGAATCCCGCACCTTTCAGCTGTTTCACTTTAAATTTACCCTAAAACGAAATCATATCAGTATTCTGATGAATATATTATTCTACCTGGCATTAACCGCCAGCTATTATGTGGCAATGGGTTACTGTGCCTGGAAGCTGTCGCTGGGACTGATGACCTTCGGTACCCTGATGGCAATTCTGCAGCTGGTCAACCAGGTTCAAACTCCTTTCAAAGACCTGTCTGCCATTGTGCCGCAGTATTTTTCTACGATGGCATCCGCAGAACGTTTGCAGGAGCTGGAAAACATCCCGGCAGATCAGCGTAAGGTGTTGGCAAACGATTCCGAACCTGTTGTGGAAGTGAAGCATATGAGCTTCTCCTACACAGATGAGCTGATTTTCCAAAACACCGACTTCACTATGAAAGACGGCGAGTTTATCGCAATTTCCGGCATTTCCGGCATCGGAAAATCCACGTTATTAAAGCTGATTATGGGGATTCTCACTCCCCAAAAAGGTGACGTGCTTTGCTACCGGGAATCGGCGTATGTGCCCCAAGGCAATATGATTCTTTCCGGTACCATTCGGGAGAATATTGCTTTTTATCGCAGTGTCCGTGAGAACGATATTATAAAAGCAGCAAAAACAGCAGAAATATATGACTTTATCCAAACTCTGCCGAACGGACTTGACACCGTTTTAGGAGAAAAAGGGCTTGGACTTTCCGAAGGACAGGTTCAGCGGCTTGCCATTGCAAGAGCTGTTTACCTGGACGCACCCCTGCTTTTGCTGGATGAATGTACTTCTGCTTTAGACGAAGAAACCGAACGGAAGGTTTTAACCAATCTGAAAGCAATACCCGGCAAATCTTTAATCATTATCTCTCATAAACAGGCTGCTTTTGACATGGCAGACCGTCGTATTGCTGTGGAAAACTGCAAAATTGTGGAACTGTAAATTTTAATTGTCCTGCCAAAACCAACGCCTTTCCCCTGTCATTCCGTAAGGCTCGCAATTCCTCAAAAATGAGATTCTTCGTTGCTAACGCTCCTCTGAATGACAAACGAAGGGTGCCTCCCCTTGGCGGGAAGTCTTAAAAAGCACTGCAGCATGGGTCAACTATATATTATATATAATAGTATAGAGGCTTTTCGTGAAAATCCATAAAAAATCCGATGGAAATGAAACAAATCCGTAAAATTTGCCACATAAGAAACCAAAAATCTGCTGAAAAAATCGGATTCCCCCAAAAATGTGGAAAATTTCTGTGGAAACAGCAAAACGAAATAAGAATATGGCAATTATTTATGCAACATGCACAAAAATACGGGGCTGAATTTTACAAATAATTTTCATTTTTTTTGAAAAAAGGGTTGACCAAAAAAAAAGCCTATGCTATAATTATCATAGTAAAATAGCTTATTGTCTGAGGATGGGAGGCGATTTCATCTATGATAAAACGGCTTTTATGGATGCTTTTGGCACTCTCATTATGTATGACAACTTTAGTTTTGGCGGAGGATTCTGCTTCCAATGAGGAGGTAGGCTCTCTTGTTGTCGTTGAAAATACGGAAGAGCCGGAGGCAGTTCGTCTTCGGAAAGCAGGCGTAATTTTTCTGCAAATCGGAAATTTTGCTGCTGTTACCGATGGCAAGCTCACTTGGATTGACCTTGCAAATAAAAGTGTAATTCCTTATATTAAAGATGATAGAACGATGGTTCCTCTGCGGTTTTTAACCGAATCCATGGGCGCCACTGTTGGCTATAATGACCAGACCCGCGGTATCACCATTACCTTGGGTGAAACCGTGATGGAACTGACCGTCGATGAAAAAACCTATCTCTTAAACGGTGTGGCATATGAAATGGACTGTGCTGCAGAGATTGTGGAAAACCGCACCTTTGTTCCTGTTCGCTTCGTGTCCGAAGCGCTGGGCAAAGCCGTGAAGTGGTTGAATACGGAACGCATTGTTGTGGTAACCGAGCCGGAATCCCCCTGGGATGAGGCGGGTGCCGCAGAGCTGACTGTTTTGGCAGAGGTTCGTTTGAATCTTTCCCCCTTAGGTCGTAACAACATTCAGTAATTTTGATAACAAACACCCGGAGGTGCCTCCATCTGACGAGGGAGGTGGCAAAACCGCAGGTTTTGACGGAGGGAGAGAAAATCCCTTGCCTTCGATAGAAAATCACAAACAGAAAGGATATGATTCCAATGGCAAAGAAACTGTTCGCACTGATGATGGTATTGATTTTGGCTTGCTCCTGCTTTGTTTTTGCAGAAGAAGCTGTGTTAGATGGCACCACCGAAGAAATTCAGGGAGATGTTATGCTGATCTCTGAAGCACCGGTAGCAGATAAGGCAAAAGTTGTATTTGATGTATCTGCTCCCGATGCAGAAGGCTTTTTCACTGTAGATATTACCCTGTATAACGCTACATACAAAGGTATCATTTCTGCATTCTCTTATGATCCCGAAGTGGTTGCTCCCGTAAACAAAGAAACCAAAGAAGCTACCACCGATCTGATGGAAGCTTTATCCTGCCCCACCGTGGCAAAAGACTTGGAAACCGGTGAAGAAATTGCAGACTGGCAGTCCTTTAACGGCTCCAAAATGGGCAATGGCACTATTGCCTTAATGACCATCTTAAACACCAAATGCAAATATCCCAACACCATTATTTCCGATAAATTCCAGGCATTGGCAGATGAAAGCGGTCTGGCAGTTGCAAGCTTAACCTTCAAAAAATTAACCGATGCTCCCGTGGAATTTAAATTAGTGGAAAACAACACCATTACCGGTGGTATGATGGTAATTAACTCTTACGGTATGCAGGATTGCACCGTAGAATTTAAATATGCAGACGGTAAAACCGATTCCTCCGATATCGAAGGCGTGAACGATATTATGACCTCCGATAAAACCGAAGGCTCCGATATGGTAACCCGTAAACAGTTAAGAGCAGAAAATGTAATTTTCCTGCAGATT